>DAOOPV010000014.1:0-43008 GCA_035388405.1 Anaerolineaceae bacterium | reverse complement strand
CGTAATCACCCTAACCTAACCCCAGCATCGTCTCATATGTATTGAACCCATTCATCGCTTTGAAAATGCTGCCAGGCGCTGGTAAGATACAGCGCCAGGTATGCGTATATTTTTAATTTCACTAAGATAACCAAGGAGAATTATGAGCGAACACATCAACAACGCCAGCCAGCGCAAGGAAGCAGTCAAGGGCATTATTCGGCAATTGCACTTGGGCAAAACAGTGGAACAACTTCAGAAAGAATATGGTCACATCATCGCGAATGCCAGCGCGGAAGATATCGCCGCGGCTGAGCGGGAGGTGATCGCCGAAGGCTTGCCCGTGGCTGAGGTTCAGAAGTTATGTGATCTGCACGTGGCAGTCTTCCAGTCTGGTTTGGATTCCGAACCCGCGCCTGAGAATAAGCCGGGGCATCCCCTGTTCGATTTCCGCATCGAAAATGAACTGATCGCGCGCACAATCGAATCCATCCAGGGTTTTGTCCGCCGTTTCACTGAAGGCGAGTTTGGGGTGCTGGAGCAACTGCGCCAAAACGCCAAAAACCTGAGCATTGTGCTCAATCATTACGACAAAAAAGAAAACATGATCTTCCCGATCCTGGAGAAGCACGGCTTTGCCGGTCAGATGCAGGTGATGTGGGGCGTCGACAACGACATTCGCAACGAGATCAAAAAATTCATCACTCTGCTTGAGCCTCAGAGACCCCTGATTATCTCGGTGGAAAGCGCGTTTACGGAAGTCGCGCGTAAGGTCCTGGACATGGTCTATAAGGAAGAAAAGGTGCTCATTCCGGAAACCCTGAGCTTCTTTACCGCGGAAGATTGGCAGCAGATGGCAGACGAAATCGCCGGGAAAGTCACCAAGGCGCCAGTTTCGTATTCGTACGAGCCTGAGGTAAGCGCCTCGGTCCCATCAGGACTCATTCCCCTAAAGACGGGCGCGCTCAGCGCGGAGCAGATCGACCTGCTGCTCACCAACCTGCCGGTGGACGTCACCTTCGTGGACGAAAACGATGAAGTGCGCTACTTTACCCAGGGCAAGGAACGGATCTTCACCCGCACCGCCGCCATCATTGGGCGCAAAGTGCAAAACTGCCATCCGCCGCAGAGCGTGCACGTGGTGCAGAAGATTGTCGAAGATTTCAAGGCTGGCAAACGGGATGTGGCGGAATTCTGGATCCAGATGCAGGGAGCTTTTGTGCACATCCGCTACTTTGCCCTGCGCAATGAAACCGGAGCATACAAGGGCGTGATCGAAGTCTCGCAGAACGTTGCCGGCATCCGGGCCTTGGAAGGCGAGAAACGCCTGTTGGATTAGTAAGGCAGTTCCGGATTGGAAGACCTCTGCAGTTGATCTGTAAGGGGTCTTTTTTATTCTGCCACCGCGAACATTTTCCTTAATCTGTCATTGCGAACATCTTTTGTGAAGCAATCTAAACTCACAGCCTGTTGCCGCAGAATTAATTCAGGGTTAAGTCTTTCACTATCAAAGCGAAGATTGGTTTGATGGTTAAGCTTCGTGTAAATCCTAAGTCTTGCTTCAGGCAAGCAGTCCAGATTGCTTCGTTCTTATTCTTTAAGCATGTAGCTGCATTGACTGTTTACTTTACTAAAAGCAGCACAGCACCGATAACGATGATCACGACACCAATTATCAACATCACCAAATCAGCTTTGTTGTTCGATCCAAGCTTGTTGATCTCCGTTGGCTTGTTTGGATTGACCATGATCTCAATCGGTTGACCGACACGGTAGGTGTCAGCAACATACGCCTTGGCAAATTCTCTTGAATACTGCTTGCCGTCGACATTGTAGGAGATGGTTGGAATGAACTCGCGTGACACAATATTGTTTTTTCGACTGACTTTTTCTTTTATGTCAGTGACGATTGCGGACGCGCGTGTGGTACATCGTTTGGTCTTAATTGACCGTTTGATGATGTTGATCAGTGTTACAAGTATGAAAATCAATCCAACAATCCAAAGCACAATAGCAACGGTATCCATAAAAAGATTCTCCTTTATTTAACAAATAGACTGATCGAACTTGCCGTTCCAACTCCCTCGGCGGGGATGGAAATCTATGGGATGGGATTAATTCTATACAGATGCCTGAGAAATACAAGAAGTGAAATTTCTTGAAGCGCTATTTGGTTGCAAAAGACAGCTATCGCTGGTGGACGTCCACCAGAAAATCCGATCCAGATTATCGACTTTTTGCTATTATCCCTACGCGTTTGCTTCCCTCTTTGGGCTCATTCAGGACAACGATGTGTGGGTTACAATCTATCAATGGAAAACATGAGGAAGTCGGTTAAGGATGCCTATAACTTGTGTGCTGATGCATACGGTTTGAATCGGGACATTTTTCCGAACCAAAAATACTTGGAAAAATTAAATACACATTTAAAGGCAAACTCTCAAATCCTGGATGTCGGTTGTGGTGCTGGAATACCAGTTGATGACTATTTAGTACTTAAAGGACATCATTTAACCGGTGTGGACATCTCAGAGAAACAGATTGAACTGGCTAAAATAAATGTCCCTGAGGCAACTTATCTGGTAGGAGATATGTCAGAAATGGATTTCCAAAAAAATTCATTTGACGCTATCGTTTCTTTTTATGCAATATTTCATATTCCAAAAGAAGACCACCTGGAGCTAATTAAGAGCATTTATGGTTTTATAAAGGATGATGGTTTATTTCTGGCTACTTTAGGCTATGAGGAATGGGAAGGTTGTGAAGAATTTCATGGTGTAACGATGCATTGGAGTCATTATGGTATGGACAAGAATCTTGAGCTATTGAAACAGGCGGTTTTTGAGATTATTTTTGCAGAAGTTGACGAATCTGGCGGAGAACGCCATCTTGTTGTATTAGCAAAGAAAAATCTCACAAAAGCCCAGACAAACTATAACGGCAAAACCTACGCAATTTGAAGTACAACCACGGCTGACTAAATCCAACTGCCCAGTTTACCTTTAAGCACCTCTGTTCTTTCATGGTCTCCTGAGTGCGAAGCCTGCCCTCTGGGTACCTTGAAACGTGTTTGACCTTTAGGTCTCAAACGAGTAACCGGGAGACCAGTGAGAACAAAAGGGTTTGTTTAAAATTAATGCGGTGATGGCAGGCTTCAGTTCAGTTCTGCCATAGCCTTACCAATGTGATGAAGGATATCAGAGGGCAGGGTGGCGGCCGGGTGACCAACCTCAACCAGCGCAAGTTCAGCGGCGCGGGCGTGCAGCCAGGCAGCCAGCGTGGCCGCGTCGAAGGGCGCGATGCCTTGTGCGAGCAGCCCCACGATCAAGCCGGCCAACACGTCGCCAGAGCCTCCGTGCGCCAGGACCGAGTTGGCGAAGGGCAAAATGCGGCAACCCCCCTCGGGCGAAACGACCAGCGTGTTGGGACCCTTCAGGATCAGAGTCTGGTGCCATTCCTGCGCGTAGGTGACGGCAAGATCGAATCGGTTGGAGTGGATCGCACTCAAAGAGAGACCGGTCAGGCGGGAAAACTCCATCTCATGCGGAGTCAGCACGGCACGATTTGGCAAAAGAGAGTGCCAGTTAGGTTGCCGGCTCAAGATGGTGAGCGCTTCCGCATCCGCCACCAGGGGCAGGTTGGGCGCATGTTCGCGCAGGTGTTCCAGCAAGCCAAGCAGGAAAGCCTGCGTGCCTTCCGTCTGGTTCAAACCCGGACCCACCAAAACAGCATCTTTTCCCTCCGTAGGGAAAAGGCCTGCCTTTTCCCTTGACTCAAGGTCTGCCCATTCATCCGCAGTGATGGCACCATCTTTCTCAGGCAGAACCAGCCAGATGGCTTCCGAAATACTGGCAGACAGTGGGGCGTGGATACTTTCAGGTATCGCCGCGAAGACCAACCCGGCGCCGCTTCGTAAGGCGGCCTGGATGGCCAGCCCTGCCGCGCCCGTATAATTGCGTGAGCCAGCAATTACCAACGCCTTGCCGAATGTGCCTTTGAAGGAATCATCCGGTCGCGATGGCATCAGCGACGCTGCTAATTCTGGTGTAATTGGGCTGGCAGAGGGGTTTTCCATGATAAGTAATTTTACCAGTGAGAGGGAGATTGATGAAATTGATGATGTAGGTCGGACGAAGTACCGGCGAAGCCGTGTAATGAGACCGCCAGTTACCATTTCATAAACATAAATCTCTCGCGGGCTCACTCCGACGATTTCGCATATATTGGGGAGTGCGCAAAGGAGGCGCATCCCGCCCTACGAAGGATGCTTTATCGTGAATTGAGCAAAGGATGTGTATTCAGCCGTAGGTCAGGTTGCGCGGTTCAACCTGACGTCGGGGACCAATCCTAGATGATTTTCTTTTGCCAACATTCGTGATGTCAGGTTTCACCCCATCCGCTTTGCTATGGGGCAGGCGGAAGAACCTGACCTACGCGCGGATTTTCTGTGTAGGTCGGAATGAGACCGCCCAACGACATTTTGCGTTTATTCGCGATTTGCGGGCTCACTCCGACGATTTCGCATATATTGGCGGAGTGAGCAAAGGAGGCTCATTCCGCCCTACGAATGCCTCATTTTGGCGGATTGAGCAACGCCTTCCAACACTCCTACGATGACGGGTGAGGTTTAATCAGACCTGATGCTGATTCTTCCCGGGTTTTTCGATTGCCCTGGATGCTCGCCATGTACAACACAAGCATGAGCAGGCTCAATCCTGCTACGGTCAGCCAAATCAATGGGACGTTGGGCACCTTCTCAAGCAGCGTCGTAACAAAGGGGATGCCGGTTGCCACCCCAAGACTGTTGACGAATTGAACCCCGCCATAACGCTTACTGTATTCCTGTTTTCCGAAGAAGTAATTGGTCATCCAGGTTATCGAAACCGTGCCCATCGCGATTCCAATCCCAAAAGTGACCAGCATCAACACCAGAAACGGCAAAGATTTGATAAATATCAAAAATACACAGGTGAGAGTCATCAGCAGACCCGCAATGAGCGTGGCGGTTTTTGTGCCCACCCGGTCGTAAAGTATTCCAAGGGCGAATTTCCCCAGCACCATGGAAGCAGCATACGCAGATGCTACTATCGAAATCTTTCCGACCGAAAAGCCGATATCGTTCATATAGATGGGCAGGTTAAAAAGGGTTCCTGCCCCAGCGAAGCCAGAAAGAAATGCTGCTGCGAGAAAAGCCAGAAACCAGATGGGCATGCTGGGGCGCGATCTGCCAGTTGGCTCGGAGTTTTTCGCTTTTATGGGCGCTTTCTGGATTTCGTGGCGCACCAGGTGGGTGACGATCAGGGCTGATGGCAGCGCAATCGCCAGGACAATTATTCCCAGCAACATATAACCCGTTCGCCAGCTCTGGGTATTGATGAGCGTGTTTATCAGCGGATTGAGCAGCATTGGTCCCACGCCACTGCCAGCAAGGGCGAGGCTAAGGGCGGAACCAGTGTTCCTGGAGAAATGGCGGGTGATGATAGTGGAGACAGGAATAATCGAGATTCCGCCATACAAGAAACCTATCAAGCCTGCCAACAGGTAAAAGTGCACCAGAGTCCGGGCAGCCTGGAATCCAAAATAGCATAAGCCAGCAGCTGCAATGCCAACAATCATCGGTTTTTGAATGCCAGTTTTTGTGTAGAGAAAGCCCCAGAACAAGGCCGCAATCATGGCAGAAAGGGATGTGATTGTGCCTGTCAGAGCGAAGTTAGCCCGGCTGACACCCAAGTCTTCGGCAACCACCGGGTAGAAAATGCTTGCCACATTCATGATGATGCCCATGGTAGTTGCCATGATCAGTACGCAACCAATCAATATGGCGAGGTCTTTGGCCTTGCTGGGCGGTGGATTCATTCTGTCAATTGTAAACGATGTAAAGGCTCCTCACGAGAAACTAATTCATATCTGATTGCTTGTGACTTCCCTCATAATTACAGGCTTCACCCATTGCGTGTAAAATAGTAGAGAGGCTGGCTTTCACATGCTCAGTGTAGATCAGATTCGTAAGTATCCGCTTTTTGAGGGTCTCAATGAAGACGAACTGGCACGCCTGGCGAAAGTTATTACCAAGCGGTCTTTTGCCAGCGGCGTATATCTCTTTCTCCCCGGCAGACCAGGCCTATATGCTTACCTGGTCGAATCAGGGCTGGTGCGCATGTTTTTTAGCTCCACCAATGGAGAAGAGGTGCTGTTCAATCTAACCGGCCCGCTAAACACCCTCATGCTTCCAACTCCTCTGGATGATCAGTTTGTCCTGTTTGGGGCTTCCACGGTCGAACCCACGGTTCTGCTTTCATTCGGGCGCGAAGATTTTTTCCAGCTGTTTGATTCTTCACCCCAATTTGCCCGCAATGTTTACCTGACGACGGTTGTCATCACCAGAAAGTTGCTATTGCACACCCGCACACTGACCACGCTGAACCTGACCGGCCGTCTGGCAACCATGCTCTTGCGCTTGGCAAGAAAAGACGAAAACTTTGAGAATGCCATCCAGCTGCCAATCAGCCAGGAAGAGCTGGCTGGTTGGATTGGCGCCAGCCGCGGGCGGCTGAACCACGCCATGAAGCTGTTGGAGCAACTGGGCTTGATCTGTGTTGAGGGACGTAAAATCATCATCCTGGACCATCCCGGGCTGATGCGCATGTCTGAAGAGCAAACCTTGGAGAAAGTGTAACTAAAGGGACAGATTCTATGTAGCAAAAAGCACAATGGATGCCTAAAAAAATCGCTATTATGGAAGCAGGTGAGCATTTCAAGCCTGCTTCATTTTTTTAATTGGAGGAGCGAGTGTCAATTCGGGCGGTTGAATGGGTTACTGGCAAGATTGTGCTGGATTCCAGCTTCAGGGACGAATTGATCGCCTATCCCGACCAGGCTCTGTCTGGCTTTGAGCTGAGTGAGAGCGAAATCGCCTGGCTCAAACATATCGACTTTGAAACAATGGAATCCCTGGCGAATATCATGGCACTAAGCATACGCAATCAGCCCGGTAGACGCAAAGAATCAAACTCGCCGTAATTTCACCAGGGGAAATCCCGCTGGCTTCAACATACAATGTTTCATCCAAGGAGGAAGTGACATGAAAATCTCAGAGAAATGGACGATGTCTTTAATACTGGCAGCCCTGCTTTTGGTGGGATTAGCCAGCGCAATGCTGACAACCGACGTGAAGGCCCAGACCGGTTCGCTGAATGACTTCGTCATTACTATCAGGACGAACCACCCGGGCAGTTCCACCGGCATGCAGTTCACCATCCCCACCTACGGTAGGGGCTACAACTACAACGTAGACTGCAATAACGACGGGGTGAACGATGCCACCGCGCAACAAGGGGACTCCACCTGCAACTACTCCGCAGCCGGAACCTACACTGTGCGCATCAAGGACAACACCGGCCTGGGAACGGGCTTCCCGCGCATCTACTTCAACAATGGTGGAGACCGGCTGAAACTGCTGACCATCGAGCAGTGGGGCACAGGCAAATGGACCTCGATGGAACGCGCCTTCTTTGGCTGTCAATACCTTGCAGGGCAAGCCAGCGACATCCCCGACCTCTCGGATGTGACTAATATGGCTTATATGTTTGCTACTACCAACTTTTTCAACCAGGACATCAGTCTTTGGGACACATCCAATGTGACAAATATGAGCTTCATGTTCTACGGCGCCCCCTCCTTCAACCAGGATATCAGTTCTTGGGAAACATCCAGCGTGACAGATATGAGCCACATGTTACACGGCGCCAGCGCCTTCAACCAGGATATCGGTAATTGGGACACATCCAGCGTGAGAGATATGGCTCATATGTTCAACGTCGCTAGCGCCTTCAACCAGGATCTCTCCAGCTGGAACATCGCCAATGTGACGTATTTGAGCAATATGTTCACCGGCGTGACGCTTTCCACCGCCAATTACGATGCCCTGTTGAATGGCTGGGCGGCACAAACCCTGCAAAATGGTGTGCCCTTCCACGGCGGATACAGCCAGTATTGCGCCGGGGAAACCGCGCGAGCAAGCCTGGCAGCGCGAGGATGGACAATCACCGACGGCGGCGCCTGTGCGCCAGGCCTGGCAGCCATCAGTCCGGCTGCTGCACAGGCCGGCTGGGGCGATTTGACCCTGACCCTCTCCGGCAGCGGATTAATGAGCACCTCCTTAGTGCGCTTGAATGGCACGAACCTGGTCACCACCTACGTCAGCCCCACCCAGCTGAACGCGCTGATCCCCACCAGCAGCCTGACTAATGTCCAAACTGCTCAGATCACTGTCTTCACCCCGGCTCCCGGCGGTGGGACCTCGAATGTGCTGGCTTTCTTTGTCACGGAAACCTCCGCTGGTGTGACCAGCCAGGACGTGGCCAGCGGCACCGATCCCATCGCCAGCGTGACGGCTGCGACTGCCGCCGCGACCGGTGAGGGCCTGCTGGTGGTGGCCGAATATGACGCCAACCCGGGCGGAACGCCCAACTTCAGCGCCAGCGACACGTACTTTAATGTTTACACCGCGCCGGACAGCACTTTCAACCAGGTGCAGATCTTAGCCTGCAACCTGAACGGCGGCAACAAGTTGTACTGGTGGGATACGGGGTCTGGGAGGTGGCTGAATACAAGCCCGCAGAGTTATGATCCGGCTACCGGCTGCGTCACCCTGATCGTGACGGACAGCAGCTCGCCCAGCCTCAGCCAGCTGCAGGGCACCTTCTTCGCCGCAGGCTCACCGACCGCCATCCCCGGTGGCCCGTACCTGGGCGCGATCAACACTGCCATCACCTTTGATGGCGGACTCTCCTCTGACGCGGGCGGCGCTCTGAACTACGACTGGGACTTTGGCGACGGCAGCACCGGAACCGGCGTAATTCCCGCGCACACCTACGCGGAAGCCGGCGTCTATACCGCCTGCCTGACCGTCAACGACGGCGCGGTGGATTCAGCCCCAGCCTGCACCCTGACCGTGGTCTACGACCCCAGCGCTGGCTTCGTCACCGGCGGAGGTTGGTTCAACTCGCAGCCCGGCGCCTACAAACTGGACGAGACCCTTACCGGCAAGGCCACCTTCGGATTTGTCTCCAAGTACCTCAAGGGCGCGAGCCTCCCGAGCGGTAACACCGAATTTGTGTTTGATGCAGGCGCATTCAACTTCCACTCGACCAGCTACGACTGGCTGGTGGTGAGTAAAAACCAGGCTACCGCCCAGTTCAAGGGCAGCGGCATCGTAAACGGGGAGCTGGCTCCTGACGGCAGCGCCTACAAGTTCATGCTGTGGGCTGGAGATGGGACACCCGACACCTTCCGCATCCGCATCTGGTGGGAGGATGCCACTGCTGTAGAGCATGACGTCTACGACAACGGCTTCAACCAAGCGATCGGCGGTGGCAATATCGTGGTGCATACCGGCAAGTAAGCTAAGAAAAAGATGAAGATAGCCCATGCACGTTGTGGGCTATCTATGTGTCCCACCGTCACGAAGTCTCTTTCACACCGTATCTGTATCCTAACTTTCACCTCGCTACAGGGCAATTCTGCCTGGATGGCAAGGTTCCCCGACGGCTGTCTGGTCTTGTGTGTAGGTTGGATGAAGTGCCCGTTAGGGTCATGAGTCCGCCCAATGACATTTTGCATTTATTAGCGATTTATGGGCTCACTCCGCCCTGCGAAGGATGCTTTATCAGCGGGTTGAACAAATAAGGCTCATAACCAATCAACGATGTCTTTGAGCAAAGATCCAATAAATAATTGCATACAAGGTACACAAATACAACCACCGCGCGATGATGACGCAGTGGAATCAAGGCAGATCGATATTTCCTGTTTATGAGCCAAACAGGAAATGGTGCTTGCCTGCTGTTAGTATCGTGAACATCAACCGTTGCGTCTAAATAGCTGCGATCAACTTATTGAACTCGTCCTTTTCATACAGCGGAACAACATAGGCTTCCATATAACCACCAGACATGACGTAGCGCCTGAGGAGTTCGCCGGCCATTAAATCAGCCATTTCGCCAATCTCGATATAATCGTACTTGGCGCCACCGACGTAGAACGCAGTCGCCTTAATGCCCAATTGTTCCCCGAGGCTAATGGCTGTTTCGATCATTTCTGGCCATTCCTTACATAGTTTCGCACCTTCAGTGGTCAGTTTCATTAACAACATCACTTTAAACATATTTACCTCCAGGTCTTGAAAATCTACTTCTGAACAAATCTCCATTTTTTGCACCTACAACATATTTTGATGCAAGCACATATTAGGCTGGAACTGATCTCATTTTCAGAAAAAATCAACTGGCAAGTGCCGAAGATCTATACGGCGCTTGCCTTGTTGACCGTGAGAGAAGATCTGGTTAGGCGTGTTTCTTGAACAAAAGCGTAATAAACCAGACGCTAAACAAAACGTAGAGACCAACAGCTACCCATATCATCTCATTTGGTTTTGCATAGATGATATCCATGATGGCAGCGATCAGGCCCAAAACGCACATCACGACCCCGCCAGCAATGATCGCTCGCACCCCTATGGAATCTGCGTCACCTTCTTTTGCCAGCCACAAGACCACCGCCAGGGCAAGATAGGCCGAACCCCAATAGCGCGCGATACCGCTGGGAAGATCGTTAGCGGTTACTTCATGACCGTGCATGCTCAGTCCGAAAGTGGGGAAAACAAACCACATCAGACCGTAGACCAAGAGAACAATTGACCCAATCAGAAAAAGAGTTCTGTGTTTCATGATAACCCTCCAGAAAAATAAACCAAGACAAACTATAGTGCGTTTTCCCCCTCAGGCTCTTGCAGGACAACGTGATTAACTTTGGCAACAAATGTTGTAACCCAACAACTGTATTGATAGTATAGCACGCGATTTCATGGATTACAAATTAATCTTATCTAATAGCTAAAACATTGCGAAACACCGCGGCAAGGATTTTAAGCCAAATGATTTAATGTTTAATAATCTTGAGTAATTCAGTCATAAATTCTTCAGCATTAAGTTTGGTTTAGTTGCTGAATTCTCCAGGGGTCTGAGCTCTTTCCAGGGCAAACGAGGGCAGGGGTGTGGGGGAATTGGTGCAGCCAAATACAAGCAACGGATTCCGTTTTTTGACTTTTACAACCTTTTCCGGCATAATTATCGTGTGCTGTAACCCGGTCAGGGCTCTGACCTTTCAATTCTTAGCAAAAATAGGGATGCTCGTGCAATCTAACAACACTGAACACAAAAATCCAGGGGTGATCATCCGTTTAGTCGGGGTGGTGGTTGACGTTGAGTTTGGCTCAGGAGATCTCCCCTCCATCTATAACGCGCTGCTGGTTAAACGTAAGCAAGATGGCGACCTGATCCTCGAGATCCAGGAGCATGTCGGCACCAACGTGGTGCGCGCGATTGCCATGGGCAGCACAGCCGGGCTCAGACGGGGGATGCCGGTGATCGACCTCGGGGAACCGATCCAAGTTCCCATTGGCAGGGAGACTCTCGGGCGTCTTTTCAATGTTCTTGGTGAGCCGATTGACAACCGAGGATTATTCGAGCCAAAAAGCTTCTCCCCAATCCACCGCAAACCCCCGGAGATCCGCGATCAGGTGCTTTCCAGCGAAAAAATCGTTACCGGAATCAAAGCCATCGACCTGCTGACTCCATATCCCAAGGGCGGCAAGGTGGGTCTGTTTGGCGGGGCAGGCGTGGGCAAGACCGTCTTGATGCTGGAGTTGATGAACAATACCATCACCAAAAGCTCAGGTATCGTACTCTTTGCCGGTGTGGGCGAGCGCAGCCGCGAAGGCAACGACATGTGGCTGGAAATGAACGCTTCCGGCTTGATCGATTCAGCCATTCTCACTTTTGGTCAGATGAACGAGCCGCCTGGTGCGCGCATGCGCATCCCCTTTACCGCCCTGACGATGGCAGAATACTTCCGCGATGAAGAAAGCCGCCCGGTGCTGATCTTTATTGATAATATCTATCGCTTTATCCAGGCTGGCTCTGAGGTTTCAGCTCTCCTGGGGCGCTTGCCAAGCGAAATGGGCTATCAGAGCACGCTCGAATCTGAGATGGGCTTGCTCCAGGAACGCATCACATCAACCAGTTGCGGCAGCATCACCTCGGTGCAGGCGGTCTACATCCCCGCCGACGACGTGACTGACCCAGCAGTGGCAGCTACTTTTTCGCATCTGGATGCCACCACTGTGCTTTCGCGGCGGCTGGTTTCGCTCGGTCTCTACCCGGCCATTGACCCTCTGCAATCCAGTTCGAATTTGCTGACGCCTGAGAATGTAGGTCGCGAGCATTATGATGTCGCCATGCAGGTCAGGGCGACCCTGGCGCGTTACGAAGAACTCCAGGACCTGATCGCCATCCTCGGCATGGAAGAACTTTCCCTGGAGGACCAGCAAGTTGTGATCCGAGCCCGCAGGGTGCAGCGTTTCCTGACGCAGCCCTTTATCGTGGCAGAAGCATTTTCGGGCAAGCCGGGAGTGTTCGTGCCGATCGAGGAGACCGTGCGGGGTTTTAAGGAAATTCTGGAAGGAAAGTACGACAACCTGCCAGAGCAGGCTTTTTACATGACCGGCACGATCGCGGATGTCTTGCTGCAGGCTGGAGAATTGGACACGGTTGAGAAAATGCTCAACGGGAAGGAAGCCGATGAGTCGCCAGTCTGATTCAGGCACACTGCTCAGGGTCGAGGTGCTCAGCCTGGGCAAAGGCGGCTTGGAATTGGAGCAGGTTGAACGTCTGCAAGTCCGCTTGGAGGATGGCTCCTGGCTGGGGATCCGCCCCGGGCACGCGGCGATGATTGCTGCTACTGGCGATGGCGAACTAAAGTATCGAAAAGACAACCAGGATCAAACTGTTTCGGTCAAAGCTGGCATTTTGACCTTGTCTGATAACCTGGTCAGCATCTTAACAACGCACTGAGGCGGCGATGGACGAAAACTACGCCGCCGACGCAACCCAGGATAACCAACCTGAGCCGTCGGATCAGCACAAGCCAACCAGGCGCAAGCGCATGTTTTCCGCTCGCGACCTGCGCGCGACGACCATTGGCTGGGAAATCGCCATCCCGATTGTTGGCGGACCCTTGCTCGGCTTTTTTTTGGACCGCCGCTTGGGTACCAGTCCGCGCTGGACGCTGATTTTTTTGGGCGTGGGTGTGTTAGCCGCAATTGCAGCAGTGATTCGTTACGTGAGATATGAACTTTACGTGATGAACAAAGAAGAGAACGAGAAAAGGGCTGCTGAACTCGAAAAAATGAAGGAATTGATCAAGGAGCAGGAACGCCGGCGCAGGCAACGTTATGGAAAGTGAAGGCATGAAAGTTTTTTGGATCATATTTTGGATCCTGGTCGCCGCAGGTTGGTCGGTGCTGTCTTTCCAATGGCTGCGCAAGGAAGTGGAAGAGATTCACCCCCTGCTGAACGGGCAAAAGCAACATACAGCAGGGTTGATAGTGAGGAGATTTGTTGTGTTCATTCTGCTCGGTCTGCTGCTTTACCTGGCACTCAAGACCGAACCCCTTGGAGCGATTGGGATGGTGATTGTGATCACGATTGCAACCTGGGTGCAGGTGATCATTTATAACAACCGCATGAACAAACCTCCGGATCGGAAGGAGTAGTAACTTGGATGTAATTCAACACAAGATCGTCTTCACTCTCTTCGGGATCCTGCCCATTCGGGATACGGTGCTCTACACCTGGATCACCATGGGCATCATCATCGCTGTGGTGTTGATCTTAAAATTGCTCAAGCCTAATCTGCTGGAATACATCCTAGAAGCAGTTATCAGCATTTTGGATGATGCCATGGATGTGGACAATCTGCATCCTTACATTCCACTATTGGGCAGCCTGATGATATTTACGCTTTTTGCCAACCTGATCTCCATTGTCCCGGGGATGAAATCCCCCACGGCGGATATCAACACCACCATCGGTCTGGCATTGATCATCGTTTTTTCGGTGCATGTCTATGGCATGATCAAGAAGGGCGTGTGGAGTTATCTGAAAGAATTTGCCAGTCCGGTCTTCATGTTACCAGTGGAATTAATTGGGCAATTTAGCCGCACGCTTTCACTTTCGATGCGTTTGTTTGGCAACATCCTGAGTGGAGATTTGATTGTCGCGATTGTATTCTCAATCGTGCCTTACTTCCTGCCAATCGCCCTGACCGCGATCACGATGGTTTCGGGTGTGCTGCAGGCATTCGTGCTGACTACCCTGGCAGCCTTATTTATCTCGTCCGCGGTTGAAATCAATGAAGAAGATCAGAGAATCAAAGCTGAAAACGCTGAGAAGAGAAGATTACGCAAGTTAAGCAAAATGAGTGAGAAAGGAAATAACTAATGGAGAATATGACACCTGAGGTTTTAATCATCATTGTCACCACAATCGTTGCTGGTTTGGCAATCGTGGTTGGAACCATGGTCCCCACCTGGGTGGAGGGCAAGGCGGCGGAAAAGGCGATTGAGGGCATGGCACGCCAGCCAGACGCGGCACCCCAGTTGCGCACAGCGATGTTGATCTCGTTGGCACTGTTGGAAACAGCTTCCATTTACGTGCTCTTAATCGTGTTGGTGCTGCTTTTCGCCAATCCTCTGATTACCCGCTTCTTTGGGGGCTAAGCCATGCTCGACCTTGACCTTGGCACCATCGTCTGGGAGATTCTCAATTTCCTGGTCTTGACGGTGATTCTGTACTTCCTGGTTTTCAAGCCGATGACCAGGCGTGCGGAGGAACGGGCAATTGAGAAAGCTGCCCTGAGGGCAGCACTGCAACGGGATCAATTGGATGCAAAACAACGCCTTGAGGAACTCGATGAGCGTCTGATCAACCTGGATGAGGAAATCGAGAAGATTACTGATCAGGCATATGTGAATAGCCAAATCCAACAAAAGGATCTGTTGGAGGCAACTCGCCAGGAAGCTGAATCCATCATGATGGAAGCGGTTGCTGAGGCTCGCAAAGAGCAGGAAGTAGACATAAAGCGCTTGCAAAGCGATCTGGTGGAAACGGTCATCAAGATCAGCAATGACACCCTGCGTGAGGTCACGCCCGACCAGGTTCATGATCACCTGATCGAAGAGATGACCCGCAACATCTGGAACATGGGTCGGACAGACATGCGCATGGTTCAGAACATTCGCGAGTCCCTGGAGGAAAGAATTCCAACCGTCGAAATTGAAGTGCCGCGTGAGCTCACGACCGAACAGCAAATGAAGTTGATCAACACCTTCAACGCTCTGACGGACAAGGAAGTGGAGCTGGAAATCCGCGTCAGACCCGAACTTGTTGGCGGCATCCGCGCCAGGGTGGGAGACATCGTGCTGGATAATACCATCCACGCTCATTTGGACTCTTTGCGCGAGGAAATTGGTCAAAAATTGGAAACGTTGGCAAAACCCGAAGATGAATGATCTAGACCTGGCGACTCAGAAACGACTTTCAGATCTAAACGAGCGTCTGCACATCAACGACCCCTTGTCATTAACGTCTGAAGGGTTCCTGGAGGATGTGAAATCACGCGTCGCAGAAAAGTTGCCTGCACGTCCAAAAACTCTCAAAACGGAATACGTCGTGGGCGAGCTTCAGTCCGCCAGCCAGCGGCAAAAGCACCAGGTCTTTATTCGCAGCGTTGGCACCGTGCAACATGTGGGCAATGGCATAGCTACCCTTAGTGGCTTGCCTATGGTTTTCCTGGAGGAATTGGTAACTTTTCCGAACGGGGTTCAGGGTATGGTGCTGAATCTCGACCGTAAGCACGTGGATGTGATCCTGTTAGGTGAAGACATGGGTATCCGCGGGGGAGATGTGGCGATTGCGACTGGGAAACGTCTCAGCATCCCGGTGGGAATGTCTTTCCTGGGCAGAGTGGTGGATCCGCTTGGCAGACCGCTGGACGAAAACCGCGCCATCGTACCCTCAGAGTATCGTCCCGTGGAACGAATCGCTCCGGGCGTGATCGACCGCGCGCCAGTGGACACACCGCTGTTTACCGGCACAAAGATCATCGACGCGCTCCTGCCGCTTGGGCGTGGGCAGCGCGAATTGATCGTAGGCGATCGCCAGGTGGGCAAGACCACCCTGGCGCTGGATGCCATCCTCAGCCAGAAGGGCACGGATGTCCGCTGTGTGTACGTCTCGATCGGGCAGAAAAAGACGTCGGTGTTAAGAGCAGTTGAAACCCTCAAAGCCGGCGGCGTCATGAATCAAACCACCGTAATGGTCTCAAGCCCGGATGATCCTCCAGCGCTGCGCTACCTGGCGCCGTACGCTGGCGTGACGTTGGCGGAATTCCTGCTGGATAACGGCATGGATGTTCTGATCGTTTACGATGACCTCTCCAAGCATGCCGACACCTACCGTGAAATGAGTTTGCTGCTACGGCGTCCACCTGGACGCGAAGCCTATCCCGGAGATGTTTTTTATCTCCATTCGCGTCTGCTGGAACGCGCCTGCCGCCTGAATGAGGCGAATGGGGGTGGATCCATTACGGCGTTGCCGATCGCGACCACCCAACGTGGGAATATCTCAAGCTACATTGTCACCAATCTGATCTCCATCACCGATGGGCAGATCGTTTTGGACGCGGATGATTTTAACAAAGGCAATAAGCCCGCCATCGACATTGGCAGGTCTGTCTCGCGCGTGGGATCCGCGGCGCAAGAGCCAGCGATGAAATCCGTGGTGAAAGCCCTGAAACTGGAGCTCTCCCAGTACGAAGAAGTGGCGCGTTTCGCCCGGTTTGGCACTGAGGTGAACGAAGCCACGCGCAAGCAAATCGAACGCGGGCAGAGGCTGACCGCCCTTCTGCAGCAGGGACCCAACCGGCCTGTCCGCTTTGAGGATCAGGTGGTGCAATTCTACGCCCTCACGCAGGGCTTTATGGATGAGGTCAAACCTGAATCAGTTAAAACTTTTGCGGATGAAATGGTCGGCTATCTGCACAACCATGCTGCCCAGTCAATTGATGCCATCCGGCACGACCACACCCTGAGCGAAGATAGTAAAGCAGATTTAAACCAGGCTTTAGGTGCCTTCCTGGACCTGTGGGAAAAGAAAGTGAAGCAAAACAAATGAAAATGATCATGGCGATTGTCCCCAAAAAATATGGCGATGACGTGCTTTCGGCGCTGATCAATGCTGGATACACAGCAACCTACTCCGAGACCCGGGGAGGCATGCTGCGCCAGAGCCAGCTGACGCTCTTCATTGCAGTTCGAAGCAGCGAAGTTCAGACGGCATTAAAAGTCATTACAGATTCGTGTGTCGAGATTGAATCCATCCATCAAGGATACGGACTGCAAGCTGATTGTGAACCGCACATGGCAAACGAAGGCGCACCGCTTGGTAAAAGCGCGGCAGTGGTCTTTATCTGGACGCTCGACAAATTCCAGGTAGGATAAGGCGTAAATGTCCGAAGGCAAGGAACGTGCCGAAGCCAGGCTCTCCAACTTGGAAGCGATTGAACCGCTTTTGGGTTCATTGCGCGTGCTGTCGCTGAGTACCATGCAGATGGCGCTCAACCGCCAGGCTTCTCTGAGTGCGTACGCGGAGCGGTTTTCGCTGGTAGCGGCTCAGGTGAGGTTCCTGGTAGGGGATAAACTGGTAATGCCCGAAGTGGAAGAACGGTTCGATTACCGGCCGACTCAGCAGAACCAGGTGTTGGCGGTCATAGGCAGCTCCCGGGGGATCTGCGGGCAATACAACAAACAATTAGCCAGGCTGGCATCCGAACGGGTGGGGCAGTCAGATGGTTTGCCAACGAGTGTGCTGGCATTTGGCGGCAGAGTCCAGCGCGCGTTAACACAGGAAAGCGTCAAGTTCGAGGGGCGAAAAACACTTGGGCAGGGCTCGATGCCGGCGTATGACCTGGCTGCCCGATTGATGCGGGAGTGGTCAACCGGTTATCAAGAAGGCACGCTTGCAAGGGTCGAAGTCCTGTCTTTCCGGAAAAGTTCATCTGGCACTAACTACAGTCCGGTTTTCACCACGCTCCTGCCTGCAAGCGGTGCGGATAACCATACAGGCGAGCGAAAAGACCTGCCTTTTCCTCCGCCGATCATCGAAGGCAATCCGTATAGGATGATGGAACAGATTGACCGCCACTTGCTGGCAATCCGCTTCTATCAATTGATCCTGGATGCAATTGCGGCTGAAAATCTCTACCGCTACCGTCTGCTTGAAGAAGCGAAGGAAAACACCTCCAATTTGCTCGAAGAACTCACGTTAGCCATTCAGTCCGAGCGCCGCAAGGAAATCACCCAGCAGCTGCAGGAACTCTTGGTCGGCTCCGGGATGCTGGCACAGAGATAACCCCCCCGTATCTATTTACTTTACTCGCCTGTGATCACCAGCGGCAGAAATAATTGTTGTGGGCGATTTGGGCTGGTCGTGAAGAACAGCTCCAGGTCATAAACCGCGCCAGCGTTGCCAGCCTTCGAATCGCACACAAACACCTGCCAGACCCCACTGGCATTCAGACCAGTGTAAGCGTCCAGGCTGCCATTGAGTTGCGGACCGACAGAGCGTTTGAATAAGGGCAGCGTGAGATCATCGCGGTTCCCATCGTTGATCGGCAGGCTCGAAGCGTCATCAATCCGGAGGTTGTAATTAAGGCTATTATCCGTGGAAGGCTCGATCAGGGTGATGAGGCTGGCGTCCATCGGACCTTTAAGGGTGACTCTTACCTCTCCCCGGGCTGGATGCGCCACCATCACTCCCAGATCGAGGTCTTCGATCCAAGCGTCGTCTGTGACCTCATACGTGTAACTCACACCCTGCCCCGTGTTACATCCGTTATCGGGCAAAGCCTGGGTGATCGTCCAGACATATTTCCAGGTGGCACGGTTATAGGAATAGTCCCAGACTTTGATATCAACCGTGTGGACGCCAGGATCAGTTGGCAGTGGATTGACGCCATCCTTGGCAAAGCCCAGATCAATGTAAAAATCGCGATAATCATAGTCGCCTTTGGTTAGCACTGGCAGGAAGTATTGGTTCACAAAGTCAGTATCAGAGCTGCCTCCGGGAAGCGAGTGAAAATCCCACACAGTATGGGTCTTGGGCAATCCATCCAACTCAAAGGTGATACGGTGCGGTGGCAGGTAATAAAAATCGCTCATAAAGAGATCACGTGTGTGCACATAAATGCTGTAATCCGTGCCGTAAGCGATGGTGTTTCCGCCGAGCAAGGTGTTGGTGCCGGTGAAGAGACCGACTTCTTGCACCTGTGGGGCATCCGTGTCTGTGTAGGTGTAGTCGAGGAACTCCAGCGGGTTCAGGTACAAGTCGCCCGCGGCAAGAATGTTGAGATGGATGTGGTGGAAGTAATAGCCGAAGGACCAGACTGGCCAGTTGACGATGTTGCCCAGGTGGCTGTTGGCAGGGATGAATCCCCCGTTGACGGGGTCGTTCTGATATGCATGGTAGGCTGCGTAGATTGCAGCCGGAATGGAAGGCTCGTCAAGATGATGGTATTGCCAGACGTAGCCTTGGGGATCGAGAATAGCAACCTCCCAATAGAGTTCGGAGTAATTGTAGTTCTCAACATTCACCACCTGCCCTGCCACCGGCGTGCGCACTTGGGTGCCATCTTCGGCCAGGATATCGACACCGTGGTGGAAGTAGGCGTCATTCGTATCATCGGAATAAAGCTGATAGGAGCTGTCGAGATGCCCCACCTGGTCGATAGAAAACGGCCAGCTGTAGCGCGAATGGGGTCCCTCCGGATCCCCCGTGGCGATACCCGCTGAGCCAGTTTGGATACTGGCCTCAATCAGCTCGGGATCCTCGGGTGGTACGACAGGAGCCGCTTGGGCTTCGATGGGCACCATTAAACAAGCTGTCATGATAAACACCACAACCAGGTAGAGTAGCGGTATTCGGTGTTTGTTTAGGAGTTGGGTCACACAATCTCCTTATCGAATTCAGATGACCAGAAATGCAATTCGATTGTAATCCAAGCTGTGGGCGTTGAGGGAGAAATTGGAACTCGGGTTGTTTTAATCAAACATGCTCAATTAAGTGTAAAGGTTGAATTAGGTCTTTCCAGAAATTTCGTGTATAATATCTGTTTGCGCGCGTCAAAAAGACGCTAAGCACATCTTAAGCCCGGAAGGAGGTGAATAGCAATGGCAAGTGTAACTTTGAGATCTAATGAATCGCAGGATTCTCTACTCAAGCGCTTTCGCAAGAAGGTCGTGAAGAGTGGTGTTCTCAGCACCGTGCGTCGCAAGCGTTGGTTCGTTTCCAAGAGTGAGCAGCGCAGAATGGACAAGAAAAAGGCTGTTCGTCGCTCCTTCCGGAAATCGTACGAAGCGTAAAAGCCAGGAAGTGAGGTTTTATGGCTAAAGAAGATGAGAAGATTACCGTTGATGGCACGATTATTGAAGCCCTCCCGGGAACGCAATTCCGGGTGAAGCTGGATAATGGCCACGAAGTGTTGGCATATCTTTCCGGTCGCATGCGTCGTTATTACATCCGCATTCTCTTAGGAGATTCAGTGCGGGTGGAAATGTCGCCTTATGATTTGGATCGCGGTCGCATTGTCTACAGACAGCGCCGCCCAAATTCATCCGAACCACAGGAATTCTAGCCCTTGTCTCATGACAGCCCTCCTTTAAGGGGGGCTGTTTTTTTTACCCCAATTTGGATAGAATTCAGACGATGCGAATAACACAGACCCCACCCGGGACGATACGCAGTTTTGATTTGGCACGCGATGGCGAGGTTGTTGCTAACCTGATTGAGGATGCGTTTGGATTAAAAAACGATCCGGACGGGCAAGTCGTGCTGATCCAGATGCGCGAAAACGCCCGCAGGTTAAAACAAGCCACTTGGATGCCCCTGGCTGGGTCGACAGTGGGTTTTGTTTGGGAGATTGATGGACGCCTGGTGGGCAATATTTCCGTCATTCCTTACCTTTTCAATGGTCACCGGCTGCACTTGATTGCAAACGTGGCTGTGGACCCTGACTTTCGCGGTCAGGGGATTGCCAAGGCGCTGATCTCACGCGTGCTGCGCTTCAGCCACCAGTCTGGCGTGCGGGAAGCTTGGTTGCAGGTCAAGCGTGATAACGAAGTCGCCATCAAGATGTATCAGCAGCTTGGTTTTCGCCAGGATCATTGCCTGGATGTCTGGAAAAAGAGCGCATCCCAGGTTTTGAACCACCACCAACACTATCGCTATCCGAATTTGTTTGAGGTGCGCAACCGTGAATTTGGCGATTGGCAGAGCCAGAAAGAGTGGCTCAGGCTGAATTATCCCCCTGACACCCGTTGGTATTCTCCGTTGGATTTTGGAGATCTCAGGCCTTGGGCTTGGATCAATCCGATGAACTGGGTCAACTTGGTTCAGCTTTCCCAGTATAGTCTGTTTGTTGGGGAGAAATTGGCAGCTATTCTCACCTATCAGCGGACGGCCTTGCGATCGGATAACCTATACATTGCTGCACCGCCAACGCCTGCTGAGGGAGAGTATGTGGGGGTTTTGTTGACCCGTCTTCTTCAAGAAAACTGGACAGGCAGACCGCTAATGGTGGAATATCCAGCCGGCAGGGCGAACCGCGGCTTTGAAAGCAGCGGTCTCACTTTAGCCCGAACGTTACTTTGGATGCACGCAGAAATATAAAAAGCCTGAACAGTTTTCGACTGTGCAGGCTTTTTAGATGCCGTCTGAATCTTAGAGCTCTTCGTCGACGACGATTTCGGCCAGTTTCAGAAATTCCTGCCATTCCTCTTTGAAGAAGTGCAGAGTTACGTTGTTGAGTTCCAGATGATAGGTTGATTCGCCGTCTGGTTCGTCAGCTCGCCAGGCGAGGTAATTCTCGGTCTCGGCAATGGTAGTGGTTACAGGTTCTTCGTGTTCCATAGTATCTCCTTGGTTTATTAGTTCATTATCTCATAAATGAAACTGTATTGCTACTTAATCATGTTACTTTTTTGCTTGCTGAGCGGTAGCTTTTTTCTCAGGCTTTTTCTTAGCCTGTTCCTTGATCCTGGTTGCTGTTTGATTTATTCGTTTCGTGAGCGGAGCAGTAGTCTTTTTTAGCCATTCACGAACAACGCCGAGAGGCTTTTTGAGCCAGGTACGAATCTTTTTTCCCAGTTTGCGCAGGGCAACCAGCAGGGCAGGTTCCTTGGGCTTGCGATAGTAGGACATGCCTTCCCATGGATCTTGATCGAATAATTTCTTAGTGGCGTAACCCATGAGCAACTTTAGCGTCGCAAAGGTAGGAGCAGCAAGGATGATGCCCAGCAGCCCGAAAATCTGTCCACCAATCAGTGCAGATATCATAATTGCTGCAGGATGCACTTCCAAAGTGTCGCCCATTAGTTTCGGAGTCAACACATGGTCAAGCACCATGTCAATCACCATGGCGATTGACATAACCAGGATGACATATAACAGCTTCGTGAGACCAAAAGGAGTTGGGTCTTGCAGGATGGCGCCGATAATGAAACCGATCCAACCAAGCCACGCACCAATATAGGGTATGAAACGACCCAGGCCAGCAATAATTGCCAGAACGAGGAAGTACGGCAAACCGAGGATCCCCAGGGAGATAATGTAAACAACGATCGCGATCGCCACAACGGTGAACTCGCCACGGATAAAGGCGTTGAATATTTTGCTTATCTCCAGTCCGAGTCGGCGGAAATCTTTCTCGAAACCTTTGATGTTTATATTGATAATTTTCTTTTGAACGCCATTGGATTCCGATGTGATAAAGAACGACACCATGTAGGTGATCACCAGGTTGAACAAGAAACCACCCACAAGACCCACCAACTTCCCTGCCTGGGATGCTGCTGGCTGCAGGTATTCGGTGATCGTCTGGGCAATCACATCCGTGTCCAGGTAAGGCAAAGTAAATTGAAACGGTCCGACGACAATGATACGGTTGGACCATGTTTCGAGGAAGGTGGTCAAGCCACCGACGTTTTTGGTCAGGTTATCAAACAGGTTTTGCAGCTGTGTCACAATCGTGCTGCCTGCGCTGGTGAGCAGCCAGACAACCAACCCGGCAATCAGGAAGTAAACAATGGCTGTCGCTATGCGCCAGGTAATTTTCAGGCGTTTGTTGATCAGTCTGCAAAGTGGGTGAAGCAAAAAAGAAATGATGAAGGCTGTGATCACCAGCTTGAAGTAATCATTAAAGCGGATGATCAACGCGAGCAATCCGGCAATTAACAAGAGCCCGACGACGAGCTTGGTAGCCCATCCCCAACGAGGCGATTCCGGCGAACGCTTGGCGATGGTTTCGGGTTCGATCGGTTCGGGTGATTGAATTTGGTTAGTGTTTTCTGTCACACCTTGATTTTACGCTAAAAAAGTCAAAGTGCAACACATGGATCCATTAAAACTCTATCCAGACTCACCTGGATGAAATTTGCGGTTAGAATAAACCTGAAATTTGAAAGGAGTGCTGATGGAATATAGAAATTTTGGAAAATCTGGTCTGAAAGTTTCTGCTTTGGGTTTTGGCTGCATGCGCTTGCCAGTTTTGGATGGCGATAGCGGAAAAATTGATGAGCCTGTTGCTACAGCAATGCTGAGGAACGCGATCGATCAGGGTTTGAACTACGTGGACACAGCCTGGCCTTACCACTCAGAGCAAAGTGAACCCTTCGTGGGGCGGGCTCTGCAGGATGGTTATCGCGAAAAGGTTTATTTGGCCACAAAAATGCCATCCTGGCTCGTCAAATCGCCGGAAGACCTTGAGCGACTGTTTTCCACACAACTTGACCGGCTTCAGACAGATCACATCGATTTCTACCTGCTGCACGCGCTTAATGCAGGTCACTGGGACAACTACCTGAAAGTCAAGGTTTTCGATTGGGCTGAACGAAAGTTGGCTGAAGGTCAGATCCGCCATTTGGGTTTCTCGTTCCATGACTGCTATGAGGTTTTTAACAGGATTTTGAATGGCTACGACAACTGGGACTTTTGCCAGCTGCAGTACAACTACATGGATGTTGACGAACAGGCTGGAAGGCGAGGCGTGCTCGAAGCGGCTGAGAAGGGGCTCGGAGTGATCGTGATGGAGCCTTTGCGCGGCGGCAAACTGGCTGTGCAGGATCCACCAGCGCAGGTGGCTGAAGCTTTCAGCCACAGCCAGCGCGACTGGACCATGGCTGAATGGGCTTTGCAGTGGCTTTGGGATCAGCCGGAAGTATCTCTGCTGCTTTCAGGCATGTCCACCATGGAGCAGGTTAGGCAAAATCTGCGAAGCGCTTCACGATCCGGCGTTGGAAGCCTGAGCGACGACGATCGCGCGACGATCAGCCGGGTTCAAAAAGCCTGGTCCGGCCTGGCACCTGTGCCCTGCACAAGTTGTGAATACTGCATGCCATGTCCCAGCGGGGTTCAGATCCCCCGCATTTTCAAGCTCTACAACGAGTCTGTCATGTATGACCGTCAAGGGCGTGGGCAAAACGCTTACCAGAATGACTTCACCGAAGATCAGAGAGCGGATATGTGTGTTGAATGCGGGCAATGTGAGGACTTGTGCCCGCAGAGCATCCAGATCATTCAAAGACTGAAGGATGCACACTCCTATCTTACGGGAGAACCTGCTTGATAACACCAATCCCAGTCGAACCAGCAAAAAGGAACGACCGACCCTGGATCATCCTGGCTGGTGTGGCATTTTTGGCTGTATTAATAGCCTGGTTCTGGTTCACGCCAGCTGGTTTCTGGGGAAAATTGCGCGCGCTCGGCTATGCCGTCTGCCACCAACTGGAAGAACGCTCTTTTTGTATCCACGGACTTTGCTCCCCGCTTTGCGCTCGCTGCACGGGGATGTACCTTGGGGCAATCGTTTCGCTGGGATATCAGTCGTGTCAAGGACGCAAGGCGAAGTTTCCTCCGATTTGGGTGATCGTGGTGCTGGTGCTGCTACTTGGATGGTTCGGAGTGGATGGCATAAACTCCTTCCTGCATTTCTTCCCAAACTTTACTGGCATTTACGAACCAAACAACCTGCTCAGATTGATCACAGGAATAGGGGTAGGGCTGGGGATTGGCACTGTACTGTATGTGTTGTTTAATCGTACTGCCTGGAGCAACTGGGTAGACGAATCGCCGTATAAAAAATGGTTCATCTTCCCGTTGCTGCTCGCTTTAGCCGCTTTATTGATCTTCCTATTACACACGAATCATCCGCTTGTAATCTATCCGGTGATGGTCATCTCGGGTTTAGGGGTCTTCCTGGTCCTCAGTAGTGTCTATACCGTGGTGGCATTGATGATCCTTAGACGGGAGAATGCCCAATTACACTGGCGGGAGCTGGTGCTGCCTATCCTGATGGGCATGACGGTTGCGTTGCTCCAAATATTTCTGACATCATGGCTGCGTTTAGCGCTGACTGGCACGTGGGAACCGTTAAACCTCTGATTTTCTACTGTCCTTCAGACAAAGAGTGGCTATAATGGAAGAGTTGAGGTAGAGCTCAACCATAAGGAAGGAAATAATGACAGAAGTTATAGGCGGAATTCTTGGCGCGTTTGGCTTGTCGGTTTCGGCAGGTCTCAACGCCTACATTCCATTGCTGGTGGTTTCACTGCTGGCTAAGTTTACCGATCTGATCGAACTGGCAAAACCTTGGGATGCCCTGGAGAGCTGGTGGACGATCGGCGTGTTGGGGGTTTTAGTGATCATTGAAGCGATTGCTGATAAAGTTCCGGTGGTCGATCATGTCAATGACGCCATTCAAACCTTTATCCGTCCGACTGCCGGCGCAATTCTGTTTGCCGCAAGCGCAAAATCGATCACCGAGATCCATCCGGTCTTGTCCTTGATTTGCGGGTTGCTGGTGGCCGGCTCGGTACATGCTGCCAAATCAGTGGTTGCCAGACCGGTGGTGGATGTGGCCACAGCGGGCATGGGCACGCCGGTGGTTAGCACACTCGAAGATATTTTTGCCACTGTTGTCTCGGTATTATCCATTCTGGTTCCGATTTTGATGATTATCATCGTGTTTTTGACCATCTGGTTGATCGCTTCCGTTATCAATCGCCGTCGTAAAGCGAAAATCAGTGAGAGTGAAAGTTAAAGGAGATATAAAATGACAGAACAGACAAATTCAAATCAGGAGCAGGTTACTTCCGCGTGGTCAATCATCAGCCTGATCGGCGGTATCTCTAACTTCGTGGGTTTTCCTTTCTGGGGCGCCTTGGTGGGGTTGATCGCGGGATATATCGCAAAATCCGAGATTGAAAAGGGTCACGGGCGGATCGGCGGAGAACGCCTGGCGAAAGCCGGATTGGTCCTTGGCTGGATTGGCATGGGTTTGGGATTGCTGATGATATGCCTTAGTGTCTTGATGGTGCTGGGTGTGTTAGGCGGCGCGGTCGTTTGTGGTCCGCTTAGTGCGCTGATTAATTCTGCTCAATAAAGAGGTTATTTTATGGAAGATCAAAACTATCAAACTTATACCGAAACTGAAGTAATTGACTCGAAGCCGCTCTACACCGAGCAGCCGAAAAAGAAAAGCAACGCCTGGTGGATCATCTTGCTGGTGCTTTTGCTGGTTTTATGCTGCTGTATTGTCATTGGCGGAGCAGTGGTTTTTTTTATGGTTGCCAGCGGTCAATATCGGATCGACTGGACCATGCTGACCCCCTTGCTAAGCTTCATCTAATTTTAAACAATTTACTCACCAGCATGGTTGCAAAACCAGGCCTGGTGTAATTTGATCGGGTCTACTTAGAATCTCCTGCACGGTTTCCAAGCAGGTTTTCCTTACTTCAGGCTCGATCAGCAGAACGTCAAATTCATCTTCGTCAAGCAGTCGATACTCTCCGCTCGGATACACCACCAGGTCAAGCGCAAGGTCCTGCCAGGTGATGCTTTCTGTAGTAAATAGGGCTGGGTAACTGAGATTGATGTACCAGCATTTCACCTGACCGGATGAGCCCTGGTGGACCTCGAAGAGGTTATACCAGCGGTCGGTGTAGTAATGCTCCAACATCAGGTCACCTTTCCGGAATGTGACTTTGTCCACAGGCACTGCCTCAACCCCACTAAAATGAGCACGGACTAGTCGGCAGGTGGGTGTCTCAGCAACAAGTTCACCTTCCCAAATGAAAACTGGCTCCCCCAAGTGATTTTGTTTGAAGACGGTAACAGTTGGTGTGCTCATAGGTCTTGAAAAACTCGAATTTTTTCTGCAGGCCAGCTCACATTTATCCTTGAACCAATGTCCGCAGGGGTCTGACTCCTGGCAAACAGAGTACTCTCACCACAGAGCAGCTCAAGCTGGTGGTATTCTCCCATAAAGAGTGAATCGCGTACTGTGCATTCAAACTGATTGTCCTGAGCTGAGATTTGTGCGCCAAAAAGCGCATCTTCAGGGCGAAGCAAGATTTGGCATTCCTGACCCGAATTGAATTGCTTGGACCGGTTGGACATTGTCAGTTCAGCAAATGCTGTTTTGATCATCAAAGGATTCGTTTGGGTTACCACGCCGTGCACCAGGTTTCCCAAGCCGAGAAATTCAGCCACCCAGGGGGTGGCGGGCTGCTCGAACAGTTCCTGGGGAGCGCCTTGCTGCAAAATGACTCCGTCGTGCAGGATCACCAGCCGGTCTGCCAGCCCAAAAGCTTCTTCGCGGTCGTGCGTGACGTAGATAACTGGGATCTGGCTCTGGTGCAGGATGGCGCGCAGTTCCTGGATGAGCTGCGTCCGCAGGGTATGGTCCAGCGCGCCAAGCGGCTCATCGAGCATCAGCAGATAGGGTGAAGGAGCAAGCGCGCGCGCCAGCGCTACACGCTGCTGCTCGCCGCCCGAGAGTTCCGTTATCGGACGGTCGGCAAAGCTTTGCATGCGGATGCTTTCCAAGCCAGCCTGCACGCGTCGCGTGATTTCCTCTTCGTTCAAGCCCTGCATTTGTAAACCAAAAGCGATATTCTGCGCAACCGTCTTATGTGGGAAGAGGGCGTAGTCCTGGAACATCAAGCCAAAGCCGCGTTTGTGCGTTGGCACCTCGCGCAGGTCCTCCCCTTGCCAGAGCACCGCGCCAGACTCAGGCTCTTCAAGCCCGGCAATGATGCGCAGGATGGTGCTCTTGCCCGAACCGGAAGATCCCAGCAGGCAGACCAACTCACCTTTAGCCACCTCAAAACTGACCCCCTTCAGCAAGGGTTTGTTTTCGTAATCTTTTGTCAGGTTTAGTACTTCGAGCATCAAAACAACTCCTCTCCGGGGAGGCGGATTTTTTCGATCAACAAGCTGCCCAGTCCGCAGACCAACAAGAGCAGGCTGGACATGGCCAGTGCCTGACCGTAGTTTAACGCACCAGGCTGTGAAATGTAACGGTAAATTGCCACGGGGATGGTGGGGGCGTGCGGGTTGCTGAGGAAGCTGGACGCGCCAAACTCTCCCAGCGAGATCGTGAACCCAAAGACCAGGCTCACCAGCAAACTCCGAAGAAGGATAGGCAGATCCACTTTGAGCAGCACCTGTAGCGGATTTGCGCCGAGCGAACGCGAAGCCTCGCGCAGTGATTCTGGAATGCTGCGGATGGCGGGCAGCATTGTGCGCACCACGAACGGCAGGGCGATCAGCGAGTGCGCAATCGGGATCAAGAGCGGGAAGGTGCTGTTTGCCCAGGGCGGGCGGTTAAAGATCAGCAGAAAGCCGAGCCCGAGTGTGACTGCGCTGGCGCCAAGCGGCAGCATAAACAGGGGTTCCAGGAATTTGTTAAAGCGGGCTCGCCGCGCCATGGCGTAGGCGGTCAGGGTGCCAAGCAAACCGGCAATCAGGATCGTCACGCCCGAGTAGAGCAGCGAGTTGCGAATTGCCTGGATCGGCGGCACGTAAAAGATCGATCCACTGCGGTTCTGAAAAAGTTCGCGGTAATAGCGCAGGGTAAGCCCGATCGCTACCTCTCCCCGCTGACCGCGATCCGCTTCAAGGGTCACGAATGAACGCGTGATCAGGCTGAGGACAGGAACCGCGAACAGCAAGATCAGGCTGACCACCATGAAAATCACGAAGGCTTTCTGCCAGCGCTTGTGTGGGCGGCTGAGAGCGCTTCTTTCCGGGTTAAGGGCTGCTTTGCCGTAGCGGGGGGTATTGACCCGGTTCTGCAGCAACGTCACGAGCAAGGTGATGCCGAGCTGGATCACCGAGAGCAATCCCGCCACCGGCAGGTTGAAGCGGTTCATTGCCTGGTTGTATATTTCAACTTCAATGGTACTGAACTGCGGACCTCCAAGCATCAACACCACGCCAAAACTGGTGAAGTCAAATAGAAAGACCAACAGCGAAGCACTAAGAAGTGAAGGCAAAAGCAAAGGCAGGGTGATCGTGGTGAAGGTCTGCCAGGGGGTCGCGCCGAGCATCCGGGCGGCGTGCTCCAGGCGCGGATTGAGCCGACTCCAGGAAGATCCAACAATGCGAATGATGATGGATGTGTTGTAAAAGACGTGCGCCAGCAAAATGGCGGGCAAACTGTTTAGCAGTTTCAGAGGGGGACTGCTCAGGTTAAAGAGTGCCATCAGTGCCTGGTTGATCCACCCCTGCGGGCCGATCAGCGTGTTGAAAGCAGCTGCCACCACCACTGTCGGCAGGATGAATGGAAGGAGGCTGATAGCGCGCAGCCCCTTCCGCCCGGGAAAGTCGAACTTGGCAAACAGCCAGGCAGCTGGCAAACCCACCACCAGGGTCAAAATGGTGGAAAGAAAGGCCTGCAAAAAGGTGAAGCTGAGCGGTTTGCTGATCTGCGACCACTCAAACAGATCCCAGCCCTGGCTGAAACGCTCCGAGAATACCAGCCTGAAAATGGCAACCAGGGGCTGATAGAAAAAGTAGGCGAGGAACGCCAGCGGTATCAACCAGAGGGCGAGCGTCAGCAGGGCAGGGCGTTTGGTCATAAAGGCAATCTCAGTTCAGCATTAAATTGATCCAGGCGTTGATCCAGGCATCCCTTTGGGAGGCGATCAATTCTGGCGCAAGGCTGGCAGGCTGTTCGGGCGACTCGACCGTTTTTTGGAAAGCTTCCGGGATGAGCGCGTCGGGCAAAACCGGGAAGACAAACATCTGCATGGGGACATCCTCTTGGAAGGGCTGGCTGAGGAGGAAGTCAACAAATTTTTCAGCCGCAGCGCGGTTCTTGGTGCCCTTTAGGATGCCAGCGAACTCGATCTGGCGCCAGCACATGCCTGCCTCAACCAGAGAAGCGGTCGGCGATTCGCTCAGCTCCGTCTCGGCGTAAATGAACTCAGCAGCGGGGCTGGAAGCGTAAGAAACTACCATTGGCTGAGCACCTCTGCCGGATGATCCGGAGAAGTTGGTGTAGTAGGCTGTTTCCCAATCCGAGGTTATTTGAACGCCGTTGTCCTTCATCGCCTGCCACCAGTCCAGCCAGCCATCCTCACCAAATTCAGCGATGGTCGCCAGCATAAATGCCAGCCCGGGGGAGGAGGTGGAAGGATTCTCGACCACCAGTAAATTGGCATATTGGGGGTCAGTCAGTTCAGCCAGCGAGGCAGGCAGGGGTAGCGCGTTTTGCTCGAACCAGGCTTTGTCGTAATTGATGCAGACGTCGCCATAGTCCACAGGTAGCGCGCGGTTTTCGGGGTCGAGTTTGAACTCTGCCGGGATCTGGCCTAACTGCGGCGCGTTGTAGGGTTCGAGCAGTTCCTGTTCCAGGGCACGCGAGAGGAAAGTGTTGTCTAATCCAAAGAACACATCCGCGCCTGGCGTGCTGCCCGAGAGCGACTCGAGGATCAGGCGGTTGAGCGTGGCGCCCGTGTCGCCGCCTTTGACGAAGTTGACCTTGATGTTATTCGCGCTTTCGAACGCCGAAATGACTTCCTGGCTGACCGAGAACGAGTCGTGCGTCATAACGGTCAGGGGCGTCGGTTCGCCGGGCACTTGGGTGGGTGAGGTGGTTGAGGTGCAGGCTGCCAGGAGCAGCGTAAGGGTTAGAGTAAGTAGGAGTATCTTTTTGGACATAAGGTTATCCTCCTGAGATGGAATTGGTTTTGATGACAAGCAAGCGGCCGGATTTGAAATCGAGTTCGATTGAATCCGCCAGGGCGACGTTGCTGATGCCGCGGGATTGCCAGGGAACAAGGGTTTCGTTGTTGAGTGGGTATTCCAGCCCTTTGGTGGTGATCCCTTCAACGGGCTCACCCCAGGGAATGAGGGAGACGAGATCGCCGGGTTGGGTGGGCAGGCTGGCCTTCTCATCGAGCAGGCGCGCTTCCACCTGACCGTCATCAAGTGAGAGCCTTCTCCCCGCCAGGTCCGGTCGGGCAAGCAGGCTGAGATTGCCGAGGGTGTGGTCCACCCGGTCTCCGAAGGGATAGGCGATCACGATTTGCGCATAGCCGAGGCTGAGAGCGTACTCAAGCGCCAGCTCAAGGTCGGTCTGGTCCTTGGCGGGTGGAAAACGGTGAACTTCGATGCCAGCTTCCAAGATCTCAGCCACTTCACTGGCGTCTATTGAGTCCAGGTCGCCGATCAGGAAGTCGGGCTTGAGCCCGAGCCGCTTGAGGTGACGGAGACCGCCATCCACAGCCACCAGGAAGTCGCCAGGCAACAGACTCACTTCAAAACCGGGTTTGGCTTGGCCGTTTACGAAGAGCACCGCGCGTTTATTAGTTTGCATCAAAAAACACCTTCCGCCGGGAGGGTGTTTTGTTGGTCCAGATGCACATCCCTCCGCCGGCATTATCCGGATCAGGTCATTCGGGTCGGACTGTGCGTCCCTCTCAGCCTTGCGGCTCCCCGTGATTTCTACCCATAATCTTACCACGAATGGAAGATGAGTTGCCAGTCTTTGTAAATCTGAGCTTATCCTTAATAAATTTGGAAAATACTTTAAAATCACATATATTATTGTTAATGTGGTTGTGGGGGATTGATTTCGCAAGGGCAGCTCTGCCTTTAGTGTTGCCACAAACATTAAGGCAAAACCTGCAATTATCCGGATCAACTTGGGGAAGTATTGAGGAGAGAGATGGAACAGATTTTTATCGCGAGGGAAGAACAACTCAAGCAATTGGGTGATTGCCTGGTGCAGGCAGTTGGCGGGCAGGGGCGGGTGTGCTTTGTGAGCGGGGAAGCCGGCAGCGGCAAGACCACCCTGGTGCAGGAATTTGTCAAGCGGGCACAGGGGCAGGACAAAGAGCTGGCGGTGGCAGTGGGCTTGTGCGATGCCCAATCTGGGATAGGGGATGCCTACCTGCCGTTCAGGGAGGTATTGGGACAGCTGACAGGCGATGTGGATGCCAAACTGGCACAGGGCGCGATCACCAAAGAGAATGCAGGCAGACTGCGCAACATGCTCGTGCTGGCCGGGCAGGCCATCGTGGATGTAGGCCCGGATTTAATTGGCGTGTTTGTGCCCGGGGTGGGGCTGGTGACCAAGCTGGGCGCTTTCGTGGCGGAGAAAGTCGGCTGGCTGGACAAGCTGGAGAAACTGGTCAACAAACCCAAGGCCAATCCGGGGGAGAGCGGCATCCAGGAAAGCCATATCTTTGAGCAATATGCCAACGTGCTGTGCCGGATAGCTGAGAAACACCCGTTGTTGATCATCCTGGACGATCTGCACTGGGGCGATGCCGCCTCGATCAACTTGCTCTTTCACTTGGGCAGACGCATCGGGCAGCACCGCATCCTGATCCTGGGCACCTATCGCTCTGCTGAAGTCGCGATTGGGAGGGGTGGAGAGCGGCACCCTTTGGAGAAAGTGCTGGCTGAATTCAAGCGCTACTTTGGGGATGTGACCATCGACCTGGACAAAGCAGTCGAAGAAGAAGGTAAGCAATTTGTGAAAGCCTTTCTGGAGAGCGAACCCAACAATCTCAAAGATACCTTTATCACCAACCTCTATCACCACACCGGCGGGCATCCTTTGTTCACAGTGGAACTGCTACGCAACATGCAGGAGAGGGGCGATTTGGTCAAGGATGAGGAGGGCAGGTGGGTTGAGAGCCAGAGCCTGAACTGGGAAAACCTGCCGAGAAAAGTGGAAGGCGTGATCGAGGAACGCATCGGCAGGCTGGAGGCAGAACTCAAACATTTGCTGACGATTGGTAGCGTGCAGGGGGAGGACTTCACCGCAGAAGTAGTGGCGAGAGTGCAGCAAGCAGAGGCAGGGGGATTGATCCGCAAGCTGAGTGGGGAGCTGGAGCGGCAGCACCGCCTGGTACGGGCGGAAGGCATCCGGCGCCTGGACCCGGGCGGGCAGAGACTATCGCTCTTCAGGTTCCAGCACAACCTGTTCAGGACCTATCTATATAACGAAATGAGCGAGGCCGAGAGAGCCTATCTGCATGAAGATGTGGGCAATTCACTGGAAGCTTTGTTTGGTGAACAGGCGGGTGAGATCGCCGTGCAGCTGGCCTTGCACTTTGAGAAGGCGGGCTTGGATGAGAAAACGCGTTACTACCTGCAGAAAGCAGGCGAGCAAGCCGCTGCCAGGTATGCCAACGAGGAGGCGATCGCCTACTTCACCCGGGCACTGGAACTGACACCTGAGACTGACCTTGAGAAGCGCTTTGAGCTGCTGATGCTGCGTGAAGAGCTAAATTCACTGGGTGGAAACCGGGAAGATCAGTCAAAGGACCTTGAATTTGCGTCCGAGTTGATTTTGAAAATGGAAAATAAAGGAAAAATGACCAGCTTTCTACTAAAGAAAGCGGGATATTTTGAGCAGATTGGAAAATACCAGGAGGCACTGTCGCTGCTGGAAGAAGCTAAGCTGAACACAGTTTCTGAGGATGATCTGGCACAAAACGCAAGGATTCACAAGGGGATTGGTTTTATTCTGTGGAAGAAAGGCTCATTTAACGAAGCTCTTGAGGAATCCGAGTTAGCACTTGGCATGGCACAGAAAGCCGGCTTGACCAAGCTCGAAGCGGGAGTGCTGCATGATCTTGCGGTCATCCATTGGCGCATGGGCTCAGTGGACAAAGCCAGGGAAATGGCTGAGCAATCTCTGAACATCAGCCGTTCACTTGCAGACACCAGGGGGGAATCGATGGCATACAGTATCCTGGGAAATCTTGCTCTAACCAAAAACCATTTCCAGGAGGCAAAAGAGTATTATCAAAAGATGCTATGCTCGGAAACCAAAATTGGGGACATCCGGGGACAAGGCATGGCTCAGGGCAATCTCGGGATTATCGCTGAGATCGAGGGGAACCATTCAGCGGCGATCCAAATCTTTAGAAATGTGCGTGACATTTTTCATAGGATGGATGATTTAGCCAGTGAAGCCCGGGCTTGGGCACACATAGGCTTGGATTATTCTCTGCAAGGTTCGTTCGAGTCGGCAATTCAAAACCTTGAAAAGGCCATGACAATTTTCCGCGAGATTGATGGCAAGCAAGGTCTTCAATGGGTGCTCGGTCTGTTGAGCAGGGTGCATTTGGACCTTGGGCAACTTGCTCCTTCAGAAAAGCACTGCCTGGAAGCTCTGGATATCGCTCAAAACGCAGGCGTCAAATATTATGAAAAATTTAGCTGGTGGATGTTGAGCAGAGTCCACCTGGCACAAGGCGAAGTCGATCAGGCTGAAGGTGATCTGCAAAAAGCCATGAATGACGCGAATGAGGGCAGACAAAACAATGGTGTGCTTGCTTTGTTCGGGGAAATCGAACTGACCCGGGGAAATCTGGAAAAAGCATTGCGTTTTGTTAACGAAATTTTGGTTGAAGGAACAGACTTGCCTAATGAAATAGATAACAAAGACCGCCTGGAAATCTTATTGAGCTGTTATAAAGTTCTTGCTGCAAATGGCGACGAAAGAGCCAAAGCTGTTCTACGATCGGCGTACACTCTTCTCGGTGAACAGGTTGAAAATATCACTGATCAAACGATCAGACAGGCGTTTCTGCAGAATGTGCCTGCAAATCGTGAGATCCTGGCAGCCTATAGTCATAGTTCTTCTGACGATAATTAGTAACCTCGCCATATTTGACAATCTCGGCGAGCTTGATAAGGAAACAATAGAAAGACAAACCGGGTTGAATTTTCAACCCGGTTTGTGTCAACTTATTTCAAAGAAAGATTGAGATTACCCGCCAGCGAGCAATTTGGCGATGGAACCTGTAATGATGCCCCACAGCGAGAAGTCCTGCCCGCCATAGACCAGCATCCAGTTGTTGATGGTATTCATGAAGAAGTAGGAACCGAGACCCACCAGGAAGACCATGATGATGCCCGAAACCGCCGCGCCCACGATTGCGCCGCGAACGCCGCCGGTACCGTTGCCGATGATGGCAGCTGTACCAATCTCGAAGAAGCAGGTGAAGGTCAGCGGAATAATGATTGTCGGGAACATACCTGCAGTCAGGAGAATGGTGATGGTGGATGTGATCATCGCCACGATGAAGCCAATGATCAGGGCATTCGGGGCGTAGTTGAACAACACAGGGCAGTCCAACGCGGGGATGGCGCCGGGAACGACTTTGTCGGCGATACCTTTGAAGGCCGGCACGATTTCAGAGATCAACATGCGCACACCCAGCAGCATGACCGTGACACCGGTTCCAAAAAAGAGTGATTTGGAGAAGATGTAGGTAAACGCGCCAGTATTACCGCCAGCGTAACCCCAAACTTCGCCTGGAACTTGTCCGTTCGCGCGGAGAATAAACGACATCACGATGTAGGTTATCGCAATCACAATTGAACCGGTAATCGAAACTTCCCTAAGGAAACTCAGTCCCTTGGGGAACTTGATGTCTTCTGTCGACTTTGCCTTGTTGCCGATCAGCTTGCCGAGATAACCGGAAATGACCGAGAGCGTCGTGGTGGGGTGGCCAATGGTGAAGCTGTCATCGCCAGTTACTTCTTTCACCAGCGGTTTCATCAGGTTGGGGGCGACAACCAGGTAAATGGCGGTCATGATGGTTGCCAGCACCACCAGGGGAACGCCGTCCAGCCCGGCATTAACGCCAGCAGCGGTGAAAACATAAGGGAACCAATACAACATGTGACCAGTCAGGAAGACGCTCTTCCACTTGGTGAAGCGTGCTACTAAAATATTGATCAGGAAACCGATCACCATCGCGATTCCGATCTGAGTACCATAGGGCGACATGTCAATATCGGGGGTTCCGGCTGCGGAGGGCATGATGGTGTTGAAGGCCTTTGCCAAACCATCAATGGAGCTGCCGACAATGATACCGGTACCTTGGCTGAGAACGAAGAAACCAATTGCGGTCATGGCAGTTCCGCGCAGGATCTCGCCAAAGGATTTCTTTTGCAGAATTAGACCGATCATGGCGATCAGGGCAAGGAAAATCGCACCCTGACCAAAAATTTCATTGATTATGAAATTGAGAATTTTCACGATGGCTCCTTTTATGAACGATGTTCTTCTAAGAATTTGAGAGTCTTTTCGGTGATTTCAGCTGTGCTCATGAAATTCCGAATTGGGATGACCGGCACCGTGGCGCGGTCTGCGATGCGGGAGTAGAGATCTTCGGAAATAAAAATTGCGTCGCATCTGTTTGACAGGCAGGTTCCAACATCACCACAAAATACTTCTGCTTCAAAATTTTGTTTCTTTAACACCTCCTCGAGCTTCATTCTTAACATCAGGGATGATCCACATCCAAAGCCGCAGACTGTTTGTATCTTCATTGTTGCTCCATTTTGATTGATCGAGTTCTAAAAAAGCAGCTAATGCAATTTTTGCGCCAGGAAGTGGATGCCCGGCTGTTCAGTACATACCCTTCCTCTGCGTATTGTTCACTTTATGGACGGGTATTGGAAAGAGAACGCGAAACTTAGACACACAAAGTGTACCAGTTGTCTTATTTCTCTGCAATAGTAAACGGCAGTAATTGGCCTGCGATTTACGGAAAGTGATGGCTATCCTGAAAGGGTTAAAAGGTATAATTTCTTAATACAACTTATCCACTATTGGTGAGAAGGAAGTAACAAGTGGCGAGAATTACCAAAACATCGCGTGTCCTCGAGGAATTGCTCTCTGAAATCAACCGTCCTGAGTCTCAGCATGGCGACTGCCTGCCCTCCGAAAGGGAGTTGGGTGAGCGCTTTAATGTCAGCCGGGTGGTGATCCGCGGCGCACTCGCGAGGTTGGAGGAGGAAGGTCTCATTTACCGCATGCAGGGGAAGGGGGCTTTTGTCAGTAAGAACAAGGTCAACCAAAACGCATCACGCCTGACCAGTTTTACCCAGGATATGCTCCAACGCAATATGATCCCAGGTTCGAAGATCCTGGCCAAGGAGTTTGTTCCATGCACGCCTTTCCTCATCTCCAAGCTGCAGATAAGCCGCGAGGAACCGGTTTTCATGCTGAAACGGCTGCGAATGGCAGACAATTCGCCGATGGCCATCGAAGTTTGCTTTCTCAGGGGGTGGATTGGCCAACGCATTGTCGATTCTTTGGTGGATAATGCCTCTCTTTATGGATTGCTGGCGGAAAAATGTGGAATTCGATTCAAGTATGCCATGCAAACGATCGAAGTCGGAACACTTGAGAAGGCAGAGCGCGACCTGCTGGGGGGGAATTGCCCGCGCTGTACGGCGATTATTACCCGGCAAACTTTTGACGTGGAAAATAATGTCGTGGAGTTCGTGGAATCGCGTTACCGAAGTGATCGCTACTTGTTCAACATGCTTTTGGATATGGAAAAACCCGAAAAGTGATTTTAAAACCAGCTGCGACTGAATAATTGGTTCGTTTATTCCTGAAAGAAAACAGGAAATTATTTTTTAAGATTGGAAAAGGGTGCTATAATTATTAGTTCATTGCTGGACAAAGAAAAAACCGAAAAACTATTGACTCATAGATCATTTTGTTATATAATAATCGCTTGCGTTTAATGCCTGAACTGACGCGTGGAATGCGTACTTGCGCCACGCTTTTATCATGTTAGGAGATATTGATGACTGACCTGATGCCACCAAAAAATTATGCGAGGATCCCTGTAGGGTTGGAATTGCCCCAGCTAATCCAGGTCCAGCTTGATTCTTTCCAGCGCCTTAAAGATGAAGGCCTGGGAAGTTTGTTTAATGAAATCTCCCCCATCATCTCTTATGGCAATGAATTGCGGTTGCACTTCCCCAGTGACACCCCTCTTGCCAAACAATTTGATCTCAAGTATTGGTTTGAACCTCCCAAGAACACGGTTGAGGAATGCCTCGAACGTGATCTGACTTATGCCTGTCCACTGTACGTTTCGGTTTTGCTGGACGGCAATGAATTGGGTGAAAAGCAAAGGCAGGAACTCTTCCTTGGGGATTTCCCTGAGATGACTCAGAAGGGTACTTTCATCATCAACGGAACTGAGCGCGTTGTTGTTTCTCAGTTGATTCGGTCGCCAGGCGTATATTTTGAGGCGGAGCTTGATCGTACTACGGGTCGAATGATGTCTACAGCCAAGCTGATCCCTGACCGGGGAGCCTGGATGGAACTCGAAACTCGCAAGAACGATTTCATTATCCTGAAATTCAACCGCAAGCGCACCGTGCCTATTACCGTCTTCTTGCGTGCTCTGGCAATTTTGAATGATGGCATGAGCGATTCTCTGATCAAAGAGGGTACGGATGAAGAGATCCTTGCCCTGTTTGCCGATGTGGATAACAACCAGGATCACCTTTACATTCAGAATTCCTTCGATCAGGAACCAGATTATGACCCAAGCAGCAACTTCTCTATTGCTGAAGCGTCGTTGATCGAATTTTATAAAAAACTGCGACCGGGTGAACCCCCGACACTTGATAATGCAAAGACTTATGTGACTGAGCAGATCTTTGATTCACGGCATTACGACCTGGAAGAGGTTGGTCGCTATAAACTGAATCAGAAGCTCGACCTGCAGGATATTGTCCCGATTGCACATCGCACCATCACCAAGAACGACATTGTGCGCCTGATCCGCCACATGATCGAGATCAACAATGGCGTGCGTCCTCCGGATGATATTGATCACCTCGGAAATCGCCGCGTAAAGACCGTTGGTGAGTTAATCCAAAACAAACTGCGTGTCGGTTTGCGGCGCATGGAACGCGTTATCAAAGAGCGCATGTCCATCCGCGATCAAAACACCTCGCTTTCACCTGTCAGCCTGGTGAACATTCGCCCGTTGGTAGCATCGCTGCGCGAATTCTTTGGCTCCAGCCAGCTCTCGCAGTTCATGGAAGAGACGAACCCACTTTCAGAACTCCGCCACAAACGCACAGTCTCAGCCCTCGGACCTGGCGGCTTGCGCCGCGAGCGGGCTGGCTTTGATGTGCGTGACGTTCACTTTTCGCATTACGGCCGCATTTGCCCGATTGAGACCCCTGAAGGTCCGAACATTGGTTTGATTGGTCGTCTGGCTGCCTATGCCTCAGTGAACAAGTATGGTTTCATCGAGACCCCTTATCGACGCGTTTATCGTTCGATGAAAGGTGATGATCCGAACTTGGTGGATCATCTGCTGCGCCAGAACATCGTAGATCCGAAGACTGGCGAAGTGATGTACGAAGCAGAGACACGTGTCACAAAAGAAATGGCGAAGAAGATCAGCAAACTCGGCATCGAGAACGTGCTGGTGCGACCTTTTGTGACTCAAGAGTATGTCTATCTTTCAGCGGATGCTGAAGATAAGTACGTCATCGCCCAGGCGAATGCGCCTGTGAATGAATACAACGAGTTTATTCGTCGTAACTCCTGCCGTTATTACAATCAGTTTGCAATTTACGACTACGAGTATATCGATTTCATGGATGTTGCTCCCAACCAGGTGGTTGGCATATCTGCAGCCCTGATCCCCTTCCTTGAGCATGATGATGCAGGTCGCGCCCTGATGGGCTCCAACATGCAGACCCAAGCTGTGCCACTGCTGCGACCGGAAGTGCCGATTGTTTCAACTGGTATGGAAGCAGCTGCTGTGGCAGATTCCGGGCAGGTTGTCATCGCTGAAGAAGATGGCGAAGTGCTGTCTGTGACCGGCGATAGCCTGGTGGTCAAGCAGACTTCGGGCGACCTCAAGCTCTACAAACTTCGCAAATACCAGCGTTCCAACCAGTCGACCTGTATCGATCAGCGACCTGCTGTTTCGCAGGGGCAGTTGATCTATAAGGGCGACGTGATCGTCGATTCCTCCTCAACGGAAGATGGCAAATTGGCCTTGGGTCAAAATGTAACCGTTGCCTTACTCCCATGGGAAGGCTTCAACTTTGAAGATGCCATCCTGATCTCGGAGCGCCTGGTTGAGGAAGATCGTTACACCAGCATCCACATCGAGAAATACGAAGTGGAAGCCCGCGATACCAAACTGGGTCCCGAAGAGATCACGCGTGAAATCCCCAACGTCGGAGATGACACCATCCGCGATCTGGACGAGTCTGGCATCATTCGGATTGGCGCTGAAGTTGGTCCAAACGACATCCTGGTAGGAAAAATCACCCCTAAAGGTGAAAAAGAACTTACTCCTGAAGAACGCCTGTTGCGCGCCATCTTTGGTGAGAAATCACGCGATGTCAAGGACACTTCTCTGCGCATGCCTCACGGCGAACGCGGAATCGTGGTGGATGTAAAAGTCTTCACCCGCGAAGAAAACAGCGATCTTTCAGCTGGCGTGGATAAAATGGTGCGCGTCTCTGTAGCTCAGCGCCGCAAGATCACCGCGGGCGACAAAATGGCTGGACGACATGGTAACAAAGGCTGCGTCTCAATGGTGCTGCCGGTTGAAGATATGCCCTTCCTGGAAGATGGCACCCCTGTGGACATCATCCTTAATCCCCTTGGCATCCCTGGTCGTATGAATATCGGTCAGGTGCTCGAAGCCGAACTCGGCTGGGCGGCTCGCAGCCTGGGATTCAGGGCAATTACCCCCGTCTTTGATGGCGCTACCGAAGCTGAAATCGAAGCCGAATTGGCAAGAGCCTGGATGATTGACGAAGCCTGGCGCGTTATCGGCGAAAAAGGCTGGGAGTGGCTGAGCACCGTAGATCATGACCCCGAAATGATCCTGGATGACCAGGAAGTGCGTTTACTCTACCTGGAACAGACGCTTGGGGATCAGGGTCAGGATATGTTTGCCTTGAAAGAAAACGAAATCTTGGCTCGTCGGGCAGCTTTGAATGAATGGCTGAAGAGTGAAGGATTTGATCCTGCCACTGTTACCGCCTTCCCTGAGGATAAGATCGCCTTAAAGGATCGCACTTCCCAGGACGATAACGCAGTTAAAGTTTGTTTGATGCTCTGGAGCAAGAAACTGGGTCAACCAATCTCTGCTGAGCTCGACCGGGCTTCTGCTGAACAACAAGCAAAGCAACTTATGCTCGAGACGGGCAATCCCATGCCCACAATCGGCAAGCAGTTGGTACGTGATGGTCGGACTGGTGAGTTCTATGATCAGCCAGTAACCATTGGCATTATGACCATGCTCAAGCTCCACCACCTGGTAGAGGATAAAGTTCATGCCCGTTCAACCGGACCATACAGCCTGGTTACCCAGCAGCCTTTGGGTGGTAAAGCCCAATTCGGCGGTCAGCGCTTCGGTGAAATGGAAGTCTGGGCGTTGGAAGCTTACGGCGCGGCGCATACCTTGCAGGAAATGCTGACGGTCAAGTCGGATGACGTGGCAGGTCGTACTGCAACTTATGAAGCAATTGTCAAGGACACTCCCATCGAGGCTCCCGGCATCCCGGCTGCTTTCAGAGTGCTGGTGAAGGAACTTCAATCCCTGAGCCTGGCAGTGGAAGCGATCATGGAAGATGGCGAAGTGATGCGGTTCGGGAAAGATGACGAACGTGCGCACAGCGCGCGCGTCCCAACCGGACTGTTGGATCAAGGCAGTGATTTCTTCAAGTCTTTGAAAGAAGTTGCTTGACGTAATTGATCGAGGCGTGATAGAATCATGCCTCGCCCTGCTAGGCAGGGTTTATGTTAACCCGCCTGGCGTTAGGTTATAAACGCGAGGCCATCGAATAAATATGATGGCCTTGATTGATGAGAAGATAGAGTAATTAGTAGCACGGAGGCAAAGAAGTGCCAACAATTAATCAACTGGTAAGAAGTGGTCGCCAGACCAAAACCCGCAAAAGCAAGTCACCTGCTTTGCAATATACACTCAATTCTGAGAAGCAACGCCGCACCCGCCAACCCAAGGGCGCACCTCAGAAGCGTGGTGTGTGCACCATCGTCCGCACGATGACCCCCAAGAAGCCGAATTCCGCTTTGCGGAAAATCGCTCGTGTGCGTCTTTCCAATGGTTTGGAAGTGACTGCATACATCCCCGGTGAAGGTCATCAGCTCCAGGAGCACAGTGTTGTGCTCGTGCGTGGTGGCAGAGTCAAAGACTTGCCCGGTGTGCGTTACCACATCGTGCGCGGAACCCTCGACACAACTGGTGTTGCGGATCGCAAGCGCGCCCGTTCAAAATATGGCGCCAAACGCGCACAGAAGTAGTCATTTGCATACTGGGCTGTTAGCTTGTTGCCAACCGAGTTAGTTGGTCAGGCAGGTCTGGAATTATTGAGGAGCAATTATGTCAAGAAGAATTAAACCCGAAAAGCGAGAAGTCACTCCGGATGCTCGGTTTAACAACCTGCACATCCAGATGATGATCAACCGCATCATGCTCAACGGTAAGAAGAGCACCGTTACCCGGCTGGTCTATGACGCCATTGATCTAATCAGCCAGAAAACCGGTAAGGAAGGTATCGAAGTCTTCGAGCAGGCGCTCAAAAACGTCAGCCCGATGATGGAAGTCCGTCCCCGCCGTGTTGGTGGCGCCACTTACCAGGTGCCAATGGAAGTCGCTCCTGAACGCCGTCTCACCTTGGCAATGCGATGGATCATCGCAGCCTCCAGGGCTAGATCAGGCAAATCTTACTCCGAGAAGTTGGCTGGTGAATTGATGGACGCTGCTGAAAATCAGGGCTCATCAATCCGCCGCAAGGAAGAAACACACAAGATGGCGGAAGCCAACCGTGCTTTCTCCCACTTCCGCATGTAAGCAGGATTTGCACCTTAACTAATTATTGGTTCAACTATGACCGAAAATCCGCTCGAACGATACCGTAATATCGGCGTAATTGCCCATATTGACGC
>DAOOPV010000013.1:0-46778 GCA_035388405.1 Anaerolineaceae bacterium | reverse complement strand
TGGAAAGAAACTGAATGGCAAGCCTACTGCTGTGATCAATTAGGACATTTCTATTTAGCCAGCATTAGGACATTTCTATTTAGCCTTGACAAGGTCGAATTTTTCGAATTGTTATTAGTCAGCGAATATGTCATGACCTGGAGTTTACTTCCATCACAAGGTCAAATTGATTGATAACAAGGTTAAAAACGAAACAAGTGGGTGATGTGGACTATCACGGGAGATTGGCAGGAATTGCCCCAAAAAAGGTTTGACACCACCAGTAGTTTGCTTTATAATAATCGGTCGTTGCCCCAGCGAAAGTTGGCTGGGGTTCATTATGTAACCAACTTTCCCGTCCCTGAGCGGTGACACGCGCAGCAAGCGGTAAAGTAAAGATTGGAGAGAATATGAAGTATGCAATTATTGAAGCGGGCGGTAAGCAATACCGCGCCGAAGAAGGTAAGACCTTAACAGTCGACCTTCTGACCGCCAATGTCGGCGATGCAATCACCCTTGATAAAGTGCTAATGCTTGTGGACGGCGATGACGTCACTGTGGGTACCCCGTACATCACGGGTGCCAGCCTTGACACAACTGTTAAAGAGCATTTCAAGGGCAAGAAGATCCTGATCTTCAAGTACAAACCAAAGATCGATTACCGCCGCAAGGCTGGTCATCGCCAACAGTACACCAGATTACTGGTTCAATCAATCGTGATGGAGTAGAGAAATGGCCCATAAAAAAGGTGGCGGGTCATCCCGCAATGGTCGTGACAGCCAGGGGCAGCGCCTCGGTATCAAGAAATTTGGCGGAGAATATGTCATTAGCGGCAATATCCTCGTTCGTCAGCATGGCACTAAAGTGCATCCAGGCTGGAATGTGGGTCAGGGTCGTGATTACACACTCTTTGCGACAACAGAAGGCTACGTAAAATACGAAACTCTCGCCGGTGGACGCAAGCGCGTTCATGTCATGGTTCAGCGTGAGGAGCCCGCGAAAGGCAGCAACTAAGCATGAAAACTAAGATTCAACCCAAATACTATCCAAACGCCAAGGTTTCTTGTGCCTCTTGCGGTGCCGAATGGACCACTGGTTCAACCGTGCCCGAAATCCGCACTGAAGTCTGTTCAAACTGCCATCCCTTCTACACCGGTCAACAGGCACGCATCCTCGACCGCGAAGGCCAGGTGGATCGCTTCTACAAACGCCTCCAGGTTCGCCAGGACTACGTTGCCGATCTGAAGAATGCCTCCCAGGCAAAAACTTCTCCCAGCCGCCTGGTCTCCGAGCTCAACCTCGGCGCCAAGGCTGTGGCTGCACTCAACAGAGCTGAAGTCGTCACTGTCGGTGATGTCCTCGCCAAACTCGAGGGCGGTGAGAAAGCCCTGCTCGAGATCGAAGGTTTCGGTCGCAAGTCTTTGATCGATCTCAAGAAAACTCTGCGCCAGATGGGGTACCAACTCCCGGCTGCAGCCCAGGAAATCGAGATCTAAAAGATCTTTAAAACAACAAATCAGGCAGGTTGCGAAACCTGCCTTTTTTTATTCTCTGCGTTGCCAGTCAACCATTAAAGCTTTATACTTTTCAACATTGTTATTACCTGAACCAGGAGGCTTTATGTCACAACCGTCCGGAATAGTTGAAGTCATCACCGGATCCATGTTCTGTGGAAAAACCGAGGAGCTCATTCGCCGCCTCAGGCGCGCCAGTATCGCCAAACAGAGGGTGCAGGTGTTTAAACCTGTTATTGACGATCGCTACGCGTTTTACAAAGTGAAGTCCCACTCCGGCATGGATTACGAAGCTGTTCCCGTCAGCAGCTCCTCTGAGTTACTCGAAAAGCTCGATCCTCAGGCTACTGTTGTTGGTGTGGATGAAGCCCAATTCTTTGATGAGGGTATCGTCGAGGTGGTGAATCAATTGGCTGACCGTGGCCTGAGAGTCATTGTTACCGGTTTGGACACTGATTTCCGCGGTGAACCATTTGGCTGTATGCCAGTCATGACCGCAAAAGCCGATAAAGTCGACAAACTAACTGCGATTTGTGTAGTATGCGGCGAACCTGCCACGCGGACTCAGCGTTTGGTGGGGGGCAAGCCCGCAAGATATGATGAACCGATTGTGGTGGTTGGAGCTGCAGAGATGTACGAAGCCCGCTGCCGCCGCTGCCACTGCGTCCCAAAAAAGTAGGTGCCTATGCCACAACCATATCAGGAATATCTGGACAAAATTCTCATCCCGGAAGAAAAGCTCCAAGCCCGGATTCGCGAGCTTGCGGCAGAAATCAATCGGGATTATGCCGGCAAAGAGTTATTGGTGATCTGCATCCTGCGTGGTGGAGTGATGTTCCTCACCGATCTGATCCGCCACATTGATGTGCCCCTTGCGATCGAATTCATGGCAGTTTCTTCCTATGGAACTGGCGTGCGTTCGTCACAGGGAAACGTCCGCATTACTCTGGACCTGAACACGGCAGTCTATGGCAAGCACGTTATCATTGTGGAAGACATTATCGATAGCGGTCATACGCTTGCCTCTGTGATTGAACTGCTGAAAACACGCGATCCTGCGTCGATTTATGTTTGTACTTTGCTCGATAAGTTCGAACGCAGGGAAGTGGAAGTGCCCATCCGCTATTGCGGTTTCAAAATCGAAAACGAGTTTGTTTTTGGATACGGTCTCGACATGGATGATTATTATCGCAATCTACCCTTTATTGCGACTGTTGATCTGAAAAAGTATGAAGCTCCATCTGGATAGAGAATTGCTGCAGCTGCTGGACTTGATCCGGGAGTTGGCGCCTGACACACGAGTTTTCCTCGTTGGCGGGGCTATCCGCGATTTATTGCTTGGGCGACCAGTCAAAGATCTGGATTTCGTCCAGTCTCATGGATCAATCCAACTGGCTAAGGCGGTCAGCCGGCGTTTAGACGGGGCGATATACACGCTCGACGATGTGCGCCATTCAGCGCGCGTGATCCTTCGGCAGGGAAATGAGGACGAACAGGTGCTCGATTTTACCTCCTTCATTGGTGAGGACCTCGAGCAGGATTTGCGCCAGAGAGACTTTACGATCAATGCCATAGCGCTCGATCTGGATTATCCCAATGAGATCATCGACCCCCTGGGTGGGCAGGACGACCTTGAAGCTATGAAATTGCGGCTTTGCGGACCGGACTCGCTGATTTCTGACCCTATACGAGTTTTGCGAGGAGTACGCCTGATAAGCAGTTACAATCTGAGGTATGGATTGGAAATAACCGAGGCGATGCGCGTAGCCATCAAAAGACTGTGCGTCGTTTCTGGTGAACGAATTCGTGATGAGTTATTCAAATGCCTCGCGGTTCCTGATTTTGACACGGTGATCAGATTGCTTGGCGATTTTGGGGTTGTAGATCAACTGCGCCTGCTTACTTTCGGCGTGGATCCAGCTGAACCATTCGTACAGCAGGATGACACAGAAACCTTGTCTTCGTTACACGAAATGACCGATAATCTTGATGACGAGCTGCAGGAAAGTAACCTAACGACCGATACAGAATTTGAGCACATGCAAGCTTATCAGGATATGTTGGATGTGCCTCTGCAGGGTGGACGGAAACAACGCCACCTTTTGCTGCTTTCCTCCATCTTGCTTCACATCCATCCTGCATTTGACCACAATCAGCCTGGCATTGACAGATTTCAACCCGAAATGTTTGCGGAACAGATCTCCCGGGCATTACTAATCGGTCAAAAAGAAAAAGCCTATTTCAAAGCGGTTTCAGGCGGATTTTTGAGGCTTGCGGATCTATCCACCCGGGAACCGGGAAAATTAGATTACTACCGTTTTTTCCGCGATTTTGGCGTGTACGGACTTGATAGTGCTCTGCTCGCCCTGGTTGAGACTGAAACGAAGCCGCCGTTGCTTCATTTCAACCCTGGTGTTTGTAGGGAGGTCTTTCAGACCTGGTTTTCCAAACAAGATTCCACTGTTTCACCGGCACGACTTGTGGATGGTAACCTCCTGCAGCGTGAACTGGGGATTGCTCCTGGCTCTCGAATTGGTTATTTACTCGAAGCAATCCGCGAGCAGCAAGTCCTGGGTCTCATCAATTCGAGCGCAGAAGCAATTGCTTTCGCGCGCAATGAAATAACAAGGAACACCAAAAATGATCGCATACCTAAATGACCATGAAATGTTTTATGAGATCCGTGGGAGCGGAAAGCCGATTTTCCTCTTGCACGGTTTGGCTTTGGATCACAGCATATGGCTGGAGATGGCAGACTATTATGCTGATCAGGCGCAATTCATCATTCCTGACTTGCGAGGGCATGGCCGTACAGCGTTGGGGGATGCAGACGCCACATTGGAGCAGTTTGCTAATGACGTGATCCGATTGGTTGATCACCTTGGTCATGAGAAATTCATCCTCGCGGGTCACTCCATGGGAGGGTACATCGCATTGGCGCTGGCTGAAGCTTATCCTGAACGGCTGGCGGGGCTGGCGATGGTAACCAGCAATGCCCGCGCGGATAGTCCCGAAAAGCGGGAAGGGCGGCATGGAGATGCCAAAAGCGTGCTTGCTGAAGGGACAAAAAGAATAGCAAATGCCCTGATTCAGCGATTAATGCCTGAAGGTGAATTGGCCCAGCCGGATGAACATCTGTGTGAGGTTGTGTTGAATTCTTCACCGGAAGGGTTTGCCAATGTTCTGACAGCGATAGCCAACCGTCCTAATCGCCTGGCAGTTATCCAGTCCTTGTTGAGTCCGGTTTTAGCAATTGCTGGCGACAAAGATCAAATATTGCCTGTCGAAGTCGCCCTTGAGCCGGCTGATCATGCCCATCAAGGCCGAAAAGTGTGCCTGCCGGGAGTGGGGCATATGCCCATGATCGAGGTTCCATACACGCTTGGCGCTTTGCTTGTTAGTATGTGAGGGGTTATGACAGACTTGGATTTTATTTTTAGCCGCCGCAGTATTCGACGCTTCACCGCCGAAAAAGTCAGCGAGAGTCAGGTCAAGTTACTGCTCGAGGCTGCGATGGCTGCGCCGACTGCCATGAATCTGCAGCCCTGGCATTTTGTCGTGATCGAAGACCCGGACAAGCTGGCGGATCTTCGCAAGATCCTGCCCTTTGGGAAGATGACTGTACCCCTGGCGATTAGTGTCTGTGGAAATTTGGGAACGGTGAAAAGGCTGGTTACTGAACGTTTCTGGGTACAGGACTGCAGTGCGGCCACTCAGAACCTGCTTCTAGCGGCGAACGCACTGGGCTTGGGAGCGGTCTGGTGTGGAGTGCATCCAATCAATCGACTTGAAAGCTCCATTCGTGCGATTCTCAATCTGCCAGAGACAGTGGTGCCCCTAAATGTTGTTTACATAGGTCATCCGGCAGAGGAGAAGCCAGCCCGAACGCAATTTGATTTGTCCAAGATCTCTCAAAACCTTTTTGATCAACCCTGGGAGCCTTTTTTGGATCAACATTGAGCCGTTTCAATTTATAAGCAAGTCTGAATATGCCAGTTTATTTATTGACAGAGAGTTCACTGATCCCCAGCCTGGCTGTCGCTTCTTTTTGGCTTAATCGTTTTTCCAGCGCTCTTTCGATGACACTTTTTCGTAGTAGTTCTACATTGCTCATTTCTATTATCCTTTTCATAGCGACTAATGTTAATTAGGACATTTCTATTTTGCTACTTTAGGACATTATCATGTTGCTCTTAACTTTGAAGAAGCCTCTCATTGCAGGTATAGGCTGATGTGTTAAAATTTACGTAATCGAACTAATCGTCTTGATTATTACACCCTTCGGAGGCTCCATATGTCATCAAATAAATTCGGTTTAGTTATTGAAGTGGGATTGTTGATCCTAATTTTGACTTCCTGTGTAAAATCGACCCAACCAACTACCTCTCTGATTGTCTCAAGTACTCCTCCTATACGAAAAACCTCAATAGTGAGCCCTTCACCTGTTGTATCTCAGACACCCAAACCAACAACTCCTGATGGAGACAGCAATTCACCATTTTTCGATTACAAAACAGTCGTGGTTGATGGACTACCTGCAGGAGTAGCTCGAACTCGCCAGGTTACAATTAATCCGAAGGTTTTAATTACGGAAGATGGGGAATTTGTTCCTTTAAGCTCTGGAGCAGAAATCCCTTTTTATTTGTTTGAAGACGCACAATATGTAGGAATTCTAGATTTAGTGGAGAAAACAGAACTTGGTTTGGTTTGGACTGGACAATTGAAGGATATCGAATATGGTAACTTTACAATCGTTTACACGAGTGGAGTATTTCTCTTCAAAATTGCATCTCCTGAAGGTGTCTACGAGGTTCACCAGTTAGAGGAACAAACTTATGAAATCCAACAAATTGACCAAACAGAATTTCCGGGAGAATTTTAGTGTTGATCATAATTAATCCTTTTCAGGATATTAATGTTTAGTGGCATAGCATTTTTGAGAAAATTGACGAGAGGAAGTCTAATAGGAGTGACAGGTTGGTAATTACCAACCTGTCATTTTTCTCATAATATAAATTAATACTAATTTGACCGTTCTGGAGACTGATTGCTGGGTGAAGTCGCGTTTAGGTCATGTCCTTCACGTTGTGGGAGGTCACCCAAGACCAAACCAGACGGCGTCACCTTTACAAAGTCAAAATACATTCTGTCTCCAGTGACGGTTGAAGACCTATAGAACCCCACACCTATCTTACCCCAGGTAAAAGTGGTATCGTAGACCCAACCCATGTAGTAGCCATTTATGTAGAGATCAATGAAGCCTCCTTCTGCAATCACCTTAATGTTGTTCCAACCATCGACAATCCGATCAGTCCAAATCCAGTCACCAGTCAAGAATGTAAAAGTACCGTTAACATACTTCCCGATCCAGAAAGCACCATTTTGTGCAAGTCCAATTGCATAGGAGTTCTTCCAAGCCGACATTGAGTCTAAGGTGGTTGGGTTGCCCCGGAAGTAAACAATATTAGCGTAACCACTATTCCTAATTGGGGTGCGTAGAAATCTTGTGGTGAGTGTAAAGTTTGAGTAATTTGATTTGTAAACGGCTGAAGCCCATTTGTCAGGTACCCCAGTGCTCGAATATGAGTTAGCACTTAAACCCCACACACCTGTCACACTGCTCCAATTGTAGGATTGGGTGGAGAAATCGGAGAACATACCATTGGTGAATTCTTTCCAATCAGAATATTTGGCCCAAGCACCGTTGACAAATGGTCGCACGCGGAAAGTGTATGTACCAAGAGGAAGCGCGCTGGGAGATTTGTAAGTGCAGATTGTAGACGAGCAGGCGCTTGTTGAGACCTCTTTTGAGTAGACAAATATGTTACTTTCCTTTAGCAATTGTAATTGATACTTTGTTGCGCCAGGGAAAACGTACCAACGATAAGTCGGGGTTAAGACTTTTATGTTACCTTTTGGAGAGATTGTGGTCAGCGTTTGCGATTGTACGCGGAAATTAGCTACCGTGTAAGCAGTGCTATTTAAAACCCTATAGTTTTCAGAATAACTATCTCCCAAAACTGAACCGTTGTAATATTTTGTTGGATTTGAGAAATATTGCAATCGGGTGCAACTTACGCCAAGATCTGTGCAAGCGTTATTATAAGCCATCACTGTTCGCCAGCGCTTGGGGGGATTCGTGTAACCATGTCCGTGTGAATATGGCGTTAAGCTAGGATCAACGTACATATCGTGCCTTAATCCCTGCAAATGGCCAAATTCGTGGCCAAAACTGTAGTAACCTGTCGCACACGATAACGCGGTGACTTGAAAGGCATTCGCCGCGTTAGCCATTATCGAACTTGCAAGACCACAATAACTACCACCATCCTCGACCCATAACGTGACCATATCCGCGGCATAAGTATTTCGCAACCCGTGAACCTCATCCATATACCCATCATTTGTCGATATTAACCGGCTGAGATCCGTAGATATATTCCCAGTATCGTTGTAATTGGTTTTGTAGGCATAAACCAATCTGAGTCGAGGGGTCACACCAACATTTGCATACGCGGTATTAGTCTCAGCTACAGCAAGTGCTATTCTAGCATTTATTGCTGCAACACTGCCTTCCGCCGCCAACGCCTGCGGAGTATAGGCGACCATAATATCGAGGATAGCGCCTGTGTCCGCATTCGGCCCAAAATCAGTAGTTGCCACTTCTTCCCAGTAACTTGGCAATTCCCCGGGTGGGCAGTCGACAAACTGAGTCTGGTCGATCTCGATCACTTTATAAACATTTTCGGCTACATTAGATACTTCATAAACTCCTTCGGTTGATGCCACATGCACAATTGCTATGTCTTCAACTAAGGTTATGAAGAAGTAACCACCTTCCACCTCTTCAAGAGCACCTGTCCATGTTACTCCTGCTCCGGATTCTTCCTTTCCCTGGATCTTACCCGTGAATATGGCATCATCAAACAGATTAAACTCTATCCGTTGATCTGATGATTTTGATGGATCCATTTTTGAAGCATCCATCAAGACACCCAGGTTCATCGAAACAAAACGTGATCGTACTACGCTTGGTCTGTTCACCTGGTTTATGGCTAGCTCCGTCCCACTTAGATCGCCAAAGAGGACAGGCGTTTCTGTTGGGGATTGAGCATTAACCTCGGCTACTTGAATACTTGAAAGAATGAGAAGAAAAACGATACAGATTAAAATACTAGACGAAATTTTTTTAGTAAGATTCTTCATGACCAGTCTCCCTCTTGATCTAATTATTATTAGTGAATTATATCACTATCATTTACTTATAAACAGACAATTCTGTCAAGGTTAATTATGTTTGCGAAAAAGGAATATCCTGTTCGATTACATCGGTAGGCTGACCATTCACTTTTTTTATAGGATCTCCAAGGCTGATTGACTAGAGGAGACACAGGTATTATCTCAGGTGCCTCGTGTCAATGTAATTTGGAGATATCCTTAGGTGTTGGTAAAGTTGAAAGAACCGGCTTCCCATTCATCATTTTTCCGTAGGTCCTCCAAGGGTGGTCTTTAGCAGGTGGCCAGGGTTTTGTAAGCTTTGATTTGGAAGAGACAATCGCAGTTTACGTGGAACCAGGCTGAGACAGAACCGGAAGCATTACAAGTGACCAAAACCTCCTGATCAGCGTAATATTTAGCTGGATAATTGGTCACAATTTGTTGGACTTTGCCAGTATCACTAATCCGCAAAGTTTGGTTGCCTGTGTCAACCCATCCCCTGGCTTTCTCGTTTTTTCAGTACCCCTTCAATGGTACTGCTTCGTAGTAGTTCTCTATTGCTGATTTCGATTGTTCATGTCATAGCCCCAAGTCATGTTTTGCCATCTCTAATTTGATAATTTAGGAAATACTCATGTTGCTCTTCCACTCAAGTGGGTAAAGATTAAGATTAATACTTGAGAACCACCTTAATCTTATAGACAATTTTTGAAAGGGTCATCTTTTGTATTTGTACCTTTGACAAGCGGGTTTTGCCGGAAAATCTTAACAATTATTATTTAGGTGACTGAGTAGATTGTACAGGTCCTTGTTTTGGGGATCCTGGAAAATGAGTATGGTAAAATTTAAGATTGTGGACTTACATAACAATAAAGATCGTTAGGAGGATCTATGTCTAAAAAATGGGTATATTTATTCAATGAAGTTGATCAAGCTGAAGCTTACGCTGGTGACTGGGATGGCGTTCGCGGCCTGCTGGGCGGTAAGGGTGCCAACCTTGGGGATATGACACGCGCTGGTGTTCCAGTGCCCCCCGGACTGACCATCACAACCGAAGCCTGCAACGCTTTTCAGATTACCCGCGAATTCCCGGAGGGGGCGTGGGACCAGGTTTTGGTAGCCCTCAAAACAGTTGAGGAACAAGCAGGCAAGAAATTCGGTGACTCCGTCAATCCCTTGCTGGTGTCCTGCCGGTCAGGCGCAAAATTCTCAATGCCCGGCATGATGGACACTGTCCTGAATATCGGTTTGAACGACGAAGTTGCAAAAGGCTTGGTCGCTAAGAGTGGTGATGAACGTTTCGTAAACGATTCCTACCGCCGTCTTGTTCATATGCTCGGCACCGTCGTGATGGGCATTGATGACGAACATTTCGAAGAACCCCTGAAAGCCCTCAAAGCGGAAAAAGGTTACAAGAGCGACACCGAAATGACTGCATCCGATTGGGCAGCCATTACTGAAGCATACAAGCAGGTTGTTCACGAACAGATGGGTTTCGAATTCCCACAGGATCCTTACAAGCAGCTCGAACTGGCAGCAAAAGCCGTGTTTGACTCCTGGAATTCCAAGCGCGCTATCGACTATCGCCGACGCGAGAGCATTCCTGATTCTCTTGGTACTGCTGTCAACATTCAAACCATGGTCTTTGGTAACATGGGCGGCGACTCCGGTACCGGCGTTGCCTTCACCCGCGATCCCCAGACAGGCGAAAACGTCATGTTTGGCGAATACCTGATGAACGCCCAGGGCGAAGATGTTGTTGCTGGCATTCGCAACACCTCCAAGATTTCAGGCATGAAGGACGAATTACCTGAGGTTTATGCGCAGTTTGCGGACATCACAGAACGCCTTGAGCAGCATTACAAGGACATGCAGGATGTTGAATTCACCATTGAGCACAACAAACTCTGGATGCTCCAAACCCGTAACGGCAAACGTTCCGCGAAAGCTGCCATCAAGGTCGCGCATGATATGGTTCTGGAAGGTCTGATCGACAAGAAAACCGCCCTCAACAGGGTTTCAACCGAACAAATTGACCAAATGCTGCATCCCCAGTTCTCCCGCAAGGACATGGAAATTGCCCGCACTGAAGGACGTTATTACGCCAAGGGCGTCAACGCCTCTCCGGGTGCCGCTGTTGGACGGATTTACTTCGACGCCGACCTGGTTGAAAAGATGCACAACGTTGAAAAACAGGATGTCATCATGGTTCGCCCATTCACCAAGCCGGATGATGTGCACGGCATGCTCGCAGCCAAAGGCATCCTCACCAGTGAGGGCGGTGCCACCTCGCACGCCGCGGTGGTTGCCCGCCAGTTTGGTGTTCCCTGCGTGGTTGGTGCTGCCGACATCGCGATCGACATGAACAAGCGCCAGATGACCTGCCGTGGCATCACCGTCAAAGAGGGCGAATGGATTTCCCTCGATGGCACAACCGGTGAGGTCTTTGTTGGTCAACTCGGTCTTACTACTCCTGACCTCTCGGAGCAGAAAGAACTTATGACCCTCCTTGGTTGGGCGGATGAAGTTTCGCGCCTGCAGGTTTGGGCAAATGCGGATTATCCCAAGGATGCCCGACGCGCTCGCTCTTACGGCGCCAAGGGTATTGGTCTCTGCCGTACTGAGCACATGTTCTTTGAAGTTACCCGTCTGCCGGACGTGCAGAAGATGATCATGAACTCTGAAGTCACTCAGCACATGCTGAACAACCTCGAACAACTCGAGAAGGCTTATGCTGCTGGTCGTCTTGAAGGCCGCACCCTGAATGAGAAAGATAAGGCAGCTCTCAAGGCTGAAATCGACGCTCAAAAAGCCGAAATCGAGAATTCACCGAAATCCAAGGCTTACTTTGGCGCTCTCGAGAAGATCCTGCCGCTGCAGCGCAGTGATTTCTACGGGCTCTTTGAGGCCATGACCGGTTTACCCGTAATCATCCGCCTGATCGATCCTCCTCTGCACGAGTTTCTGCCCAGCATGGAAGACCTGCTGACCGAAGTTGCCACCCTGAAAGCCAAGGGTATCACCGAAGGTCTGGCAGAAAAACAGAACATGCTCGATGTTGTGATGGGATTGCACGAAAGTAACCCCATGATGGGCCTGCGCGGTATCCGCCTGGGCATCGTTTATCCTGACATCATGAAGATGCAGGTTCGCGCCATCTTTGAAGCCGCTTGCGACGCCAAACTCAATGGCTTCGATCCACATCCTGAAGTGATGATCCCTCTGACCGGTCACGTGAACGAGCTCAAGGAAGTCCAGCCGACTTTGGTCAAGATTGCCAAGGATGTCATGGCTGAGAAGGGTGTTGAGGTCGCTTACAAGTTCGGCACTATGATCGAAATCCCTCGTGCCGCTGTGACTGCTGCTGAGATTGCCGAGTATGCCGAATTCTTCTCCTTTGGCACAAACGATCTGACCCAGATGACCTTCGGCTACAGCCGCGATGACGCGGAACGCACCTTCCTGGGTGTTTACGTTGAGAAGGGTATTCTCGAAAAGAACCCCTTCCAGCAGCTTGACCGTGATGGCGTCGGTCGGTTGATGCGGCGCGCCGTTGAAGATGGCCGTGCTGTTCGTCCAGAACTGGAAGTTGGTATCTGCGGTGAACACGGTGGTGACCCAAGTTCGATCGAGTTCTGCCATATGATTGGCAACAACTACGTCAGCTGCTCACCCTTCCGTGTGCCTTTGGCCCGCCTGGCAGCTGCCCAGTCCGCGCTGAAGCATGGCTAGATTTTCTTAGTTCAAATGAAAACGGCTCCTTTCGAGGAGCCGTTTTTCGCTAATTTCGCAGTTAAGAGGTGTGTTCTAATTCGGAGGTAAGGCTATTGTCCGTAAATCAGAGAGTAGCGGTTGAAAATTTCGACGATGTTGCGAATGTAAACTCTTGGTTCCAAGAAACGGATGGTGTTAAGGAAAACATCTGGATCGTCGCCGGTCAGCTTTGCCCAATTCATTGTGTTTAGTGGACCAGCGTTATAGGCTGCTAGAGCTTTGTAATAATCTCCCTCGAATACATACAACATCCTCGCCAGGTAGTTGCTGCCAAGCTCGAGGTTGTAATAGGGCACATCCAGGTCTGACGCTTCAAAAGTGGTCAAAAAACCGGTTTCAGTCGCAATTTGCTCCGCGGTGGAAGGCAAAAGCTGCATGATCCCACGCGCGCCTACCCCCGAAGCAGCCTGTGCTCCAAAGTGGCTTTCCTGGTAGATGACGCTCAGCAGCAATAACTCCGAGAGATTGTATTTTTCTGCCGCAGCCTGGATCCATGGCAGGTAGTAAGCACCATATTCGATATAAGTGAAATAGGGCGGGTAAGCTGCTGAGAAAGGTGAATCGGCATAACCCGAAAGTTTGGCGATGATCTTGCTGGATTCCAGGGCAGAGCGGTAGTTGCCTCTTTCCAGGAATACTTTGATGAGCCTGAAAATATCCAACGGGTCGTCCTGGTTTTCACTGAGCAATGTGCTGAATTCAGTTGAAGCTTTACCGTATAACCCAAGCCGGTCGAATTCCATTGCCCTAATGAAAGTTGGGTGGTTGAAAAGTTCTGAGCTGTAATCCAGATTGGTCCCCATTGGGAGGTCGAATGCAGTCTTAAGCCACTCTCCTGCGGGGATGCGCAGATCGGGCAGGTTTACAGCCAGATCGTAACGCGCAGGTTCCTGGAAGGGTGACCGATTCTCAAGCAATTCGGCAGCGCGGATGCCATAATATCCATAGGGAGCCTGATTCATGGCAGCTTGCCAGTTGAGACTGGCCTGCTCGTCGTTTCCTTGTGCCTGGTTGATCTTGCCCAGCCAGAAATACGCGGCGGAAAGTTCAAACGGTTCAGCGCTCATGGGGATTATTCGGTTGAAGTTTTCCGTTGCTTTTTCATATTGACCGAGTTCAAAGTAGACTGACCCACCAAAGAACAAACCGTTGAAGGCTTTCTCCGAGGTCGGGAATTCGAGTGCGATACGGGTCCAGGACTCTGCTGCGGCTTGCTTCTGATTGTCAAAGAGTTGATAGCTTGCAGCCGTATACAGCAGATCTGGCGCTTCCATCTCGGAGTGAAGCTCTGCTGCCAGGCTGAGGGCTGTGTCGATTGCCAGTTGGATTTGCCCAAGGTAACTGTTTTGGGTTTCAATGATGGCTTGGATTGCGTCCAGCCGGTAAGAACTGGTTGGATAACTGGTGATCAGCTCGCTCCAAAGCTCAATCGCTGCCTTATCCTCAGCGGTTCCACCTGCGAAATTTGCCTGTGTGCGTTCGTTCGATTCAAAACCTGCCAGGACTAATCCCTGAGCTCTGGTTGCCAGACCTTTGAAGTAGAGTGCTTTGTCGAGATCCACGTTGTTGTCTGTGATGTAGCGGTCAAACGCTTCGATGGCAAGCAGATACTGCCCTCGGTAGTAATTGATCAATCCGCGCTGTAATTCATTAACTTCCTGCCCGGCGTCCAGGAGTGCCAGCAAGGCAGTGAAACTGTCGTAAGTGTAAGGGTAGTTGTTTACCGCGTCCTGGTAATATCCGTAGCCTTCATCTACCTGTCCATTGCTGATCAAAAGACGACCGATCAGAAGGTCCATTTGTGCCTTCGTGTAATCATTGTCAGTTTGAAAATAGATTTCTTTGAAAATATCGATTGCGGATTGGTTTTCCCCTAAATATGCATATCCTGCTGCAACCTTTTGAGCAAGGGTCAGATTGTCCGTCGATGGGGCTGCCAGGTAGGCAGTTTTATAAGCTTCGAAGGCTGCTTCGGTCTGGTCAGATTCACTCAACAAGTCGCCAATCTGTTCATAGACATGATGGTCAATCACGCCGGGTCGCGCTGTTGCGTAAGCCTGGAACTCCACCAACGCGTCATCTTTGCGGTCTTCTGCAAGAGCGGCCTCGCCGAGGATGAAGTGAGCTCTGGCAGCAGGCAAGCTTGTGGGATATCTATTGACCAGGTCTTTTAGTGTGCGGATAGCCTGGTAATAATCTTCTTGTTTAAAGAAAGTCAAACCCTGCCCAAAAAGCGCTGCGGCTTTGAAACCGTCTGAGTCTTCTGGAAGGGTGCCTGTGTATAGCTTAAAAGCTTCCTTATAATCACCGAAAGCAAGCGCCAGATCAGCATCCGCCAGGGTTGCCTCCGGCGCAGGTGCGAGTTCTGTGATCGCAGTTGGCATTTCAGTTGGCTCAAAAACTGGAACCATGGGTGTGGGAGCAGCTGTTTGCGTAGGCATTGGCGGGGTTTTGACCGGACCACAGCCACTGGCGAGCAGGACACTGAAAATGACAGAAAGAAATAACCAACGGGAAGCAGATTTCATTCCTGACTTATAAACTAAAGACCAGGGCTTGTCAAATAACCACCTTTGCTAAAAATCTTGCCGCGAAGCATCCTGTTACTTCGATCTTTTTGCTAACAAACACACAATAACCGACAAGGGTGGATATAATCACAGAAAACTCACCTGGAGGTTCGAATGAAAAGTTGGCAGCGTTACTTTATAGTTATGCAAGGAGTTGTTGAGGATGTGTTGAACACGCAAGATGCAAATATCACAATTGCGGCTGATATTCTAACAAACACAACAAAGAACAATGGCATCATTCACCTCTTCGGTTCGGGACATTCGAGCCTGATTGCTGAAGACGTGTTCTGGCGGGCTGCCACACTGGCAAACGTTCATGCAATCTTTGAGTCGGCGGTGGCTGGCATTAATGAAGTCACCAAGACCAGCAAGATTGAGAAACTTGAAGGTATCGGCAAGGTTATCGTGGAATACAATCGCGTCCAACCTCCGGACGCCATAATCTGTATTTCCAACTCAGGAAATAATGCTGCCACAGTGGATGTGGCACTGGCTGCCAAGGAAAGGGGAGTGCCCGTGATCGCGATCACCAACGTTACCTATGCCGATCAGCTCACCACGCACCACAGCAGCGGCAGGAAGTTGAAGGATGTGGCAGATGTTGTGATCGACAATTGCTCGCTATTTGGCGATGCCGCGGTTGCGCTGGCAGGATTTTCACAGAAAATTGGAGCTACCTCCACCATTCCTGTCGCATTCATCGTATCCGCATTATTGGTTCAAACCTGTGAGAACCTCCTGGAACTGGGTATCCAACCAGATGTTTACTACAACGGTCACCTTGCGTATGAAGACCCCAGCATCAAACTCCATAATGACGCTCTGGTGGATAAGTACTTCTACCGAATTCGCAACTTGTAGGACAAAAAAACTGCTCTGATTTCAGAGCAGTTTTTGTTTTGTAATCAAACCTACGATCAACCTGTGAACTTGCTGAGCACGGATGGGATGGTTGCGCGGATGAGGTCAAAGGTCTTGCGGAAGACAGCTAGTTTTTCTTCATCAGTGCCCACAAAAGCAGCAGGATCTTCAAAACCAATGTGGATCTTCTCACCCTGTTTGAGCCAAAGCGGGCAAGTCTCATTGGCATGATCGCATACGGTTACCACCAGGTCAAAGACCTGATCGGAAAACTCCTCAGTCGATTTCGAACGCCCTTGATGATAGATACCCGCTTCATCGATCACTTGTGCTGCCAAAGGATTGACTTTTCCGGTGGGTTCAGTGCCGGCGCTGAACGCCACCCATGCGTCCCAGCAATCGTTATTTACAATTGCCTCAGCCATTTGGCTGCGAGCGGAGTTGCCGGTGCACAGGAAAAGAACTTTCTTTCTGCCTTTCAACTCTTCATCTTCAGCATCGAGGGGTTCAATGTGCGGCGCATTTGTCGCGTTTTCATCTTCAACAAGGATCTCATCTGAGAAATCGCCCTCATCCATCGCCGCCAGAAGTGCTTTGGCTTTATCGGCATCTTCCGGACGTACTTGGATTCCCACTGAGCCAAGATCCCCAACGGTAAAGCTATAGATCAGACCGAGAGTATCCTGGTCGATATATACAGGGATGCCTTGCGCCTCAAGAAAAGCCTTTATAGTCTCAGCATCCAATCGACCATGGGCACTGTAGACCGTTATGTACGAATCCAAACCTTCATGAGCCATTAATAACTCCAGTCCTCAGTGCAGCGCTTCCAATCGACCAGTTCCTCGGGTTTGAACCAAAGCGCGATCTCAACTTCGGCATTTTCAACCGAGTCAGAGGCATGAGTGAGGTTCTTCTGATTTTGAATGCCATAATCAGCTCGGATTGTGCCTGGGTCAGCTTCAGTGCCGCGGGTTTTGCCCATTGTCTGGCGAATTGCTGCAATCGCATCCGGTCCGGTCCAGACCATTGCCATCACTGGGGAGGATGTGATGAAAGTGATCAAGCCATCAAAAAATGGTTTTCCCGCGTGCACGGCGTAATGCTGTTTTGCCAGTTCCGGGCTGACTTGCAGGAATTTTGCAGCCACAAGCCGCAACCCACGGTTTTCCAGCCGCGAGATAATCTCACCAATCAATCCACGCTGTACACCATCGGGTTTGACCAACACTAATGAACGTTCCATTCCACACTCCAGTTAGAGAATTTGTTAAAGCGATGAACTGTTTAGTTCATCATAGACGTCCCACAAGTCGCCCGTGCCAGGGGAGAGTATCAGTTGGGAGCGTAAGGTTTTTTTTGAGGCTTCTGCCATCAAAGGATCGGCCTTAGTCTCACGGATCATCGCAAGGGCTTTCTCGCGCTGTCCTTGTTTGAGCAGGTCGCGTACTTCCCGCCCAAAACTTTGAGCTGCTTCAACCCGGGGGTCTATGGCGATAGCTTCCACGAAATCATCGACCAGTTTTGTTTCCGAGCCGACTTCAGGAGCTTCGAAAGCTTCCGTTTCTGCGATGATTTCCTGGGCTTCATGGACTGGTTCCAAATCAAGTTCATCCTGGTCCTGATACTCAGCTAATTCCTGCCATTCGTTCTCACCAGGCATTTCTGGAGGGACAAATTCCTGGCCATCTTCCACATCATCCAGGAAAGGGGTTTCAAGATTCGGGGTGGTGCCAGGCTCGGTTACCTCAGCAGACGGCTCTGGGCTGGCTGCAAACTTTAGCAACCATTCCGGCAATTCTGCCTGGGGTACATCCGGGGTAACATTAACCGGTTGCGTGCCTTCTTTGGGGGTCGGCGTTGCGATAGTTTCACTCACTACAACAGGCTGAGTAATTTCTTTTTCTTGCTCAGACACAGTTAATCTCCAAGATAATCACGTAATTTCCGCCTGACGCTGGGGTGTCGCAGTCGGGTGAGAGCCTGGGCTTCGATCTGGCGCACACGTTCGCGGGTGACGCCCATCTTGCGCCCGACTTCCTCGAGGGTGTAAGCTTGTCCGTCGAGCAAACCATAACGCAGCTGCAAGATGCGCACTTCCCTGGGGGGAAGTGAATCCAGCACTTCCACGAGGTGTTCGCGAAGCAGATTAAAGGTGGCTGTTTCATCCGGCGGTGGTGCTTCGTCATCTTCGATGAAGTCACCGAGCACTGAATCTTCCTCGTCATCCGTTGGCGTTTCCAGCGAGAGAGGTCGGCGGGCTACCTGGATCATGTTCTCGACCTTCTTTGGGAGAACTTCGAGTGTTTCAGCCAGTTCTTCAACCGATGGTTCCCGCCCCAGTTTTTGGGTGAGCTGATGCTGTACGCGCAGAAGTTTGTTGATCTGGTCGCCCATGTGTACTGGAACACGGATAGTCCTGCCCTGGTCCGCAATGGCGCGGGTGACAGCCTGGCGGATCCACCAGGTGGCGTAAGTGCTAAATTTGTGTCCGCGCTGATATTCAAACTTCTTGGTTGCACGGATCAAACCGATATTTCCTTCCTGGATGAGGTCAAGGAAGGGAACGCCGCGCCCCATGTACTTCTTTGCGACGCTGATCACCAGACGGGAGTTGGCGGTGATGAGGTGGTCCCGGGCGTTGGTGCCATCCTCAATGAGTCGTCGAAGCTCCTGGCGTCTTTTGTTGCTCAGATTTCCCAGGGCAAGCTCAGATCTGGCCATGCGTCCGCGTTCGATCCGTTGCGCCAAAATGACCTCTTCCTCGATGTCATTCAGCAAAGGCACCCGGCTGACCTCTTTCAGGTAAAGTCCAATGGTGTCGTCGGTATCGATGCTTGCCAGGTCGTCCACGGCTGGTTCCTCATCAGCCGTATCAGACAACTCCTCCTCTGAGGGTTCATCTCGTGTAATATCATCATCGGTGATGGAGATGCCAGCATTACCGAGAGCATTGTAGACACCTTCAAGTTGGTCGATGTCTTGCTCGGCTTCGGGGAAGAAATGCAGGATGTCGTCGTTGGTTACGAATGACTTTTTTCGAGCAAAATCCAGAAGGCGAGTTAGGGCTGATGAGGGGGATTCTTCGTCAATAATAGGTTGGTTGTTCAATCTTGCCATAGATAGCAGTGGGCCTTTTCTGTAAGGTTAAGTTACGTTTCAATAGAGTACGATATTTTGAGACGAAATTCAAGAGCAAATTGGTAATCAATTTTAAAGAGATTGCAGCTCCAAAACGTTATTTGATCATCACAAATCAACAAAAAATCAAAAACACCTTCAAGACAAGGTGTTTTTGTGTAAACATTGTCGAAAATGAACCGGTAATTGTTCTTATTTACCAACTTGTTGTTCCGCAGTCCCTGACGGCAGGGAGGAATTCTCCTGATTGGGTCCCATCGTTGGGGGTTGATCCTCTTTCTTGAATTGCTTCCAGGCATGCATCGCCAGTGATAATGCAATTACGCCGTAGGACACGAAGACTCTGAAGTACTCACCGATCTGGGCGTTGTCAAACAGTTGCTTGCCAGCTTGTGGAGCAACAATAAACAGTGTATGGAACAGAATGACGCCAATGATGGCCTGTTTGTTCGTGGCTTTCTGTACCGAGGCACCTCCAACCAGCAAAGCTGCAATGGCAAATTGAGCAATCTGGGTGTGGGCGCCATAGGTCGAAAAGGTACCGATGTTCTGCAGGAAGATCAATTGTCCCCAGCTTGCCAAAACCGTCGAGATGATCATTGCGATCACACGAGTCCTATCCACATCAATTCCCGAAGCCATCGCCACACTCTGACTCTGGCCTACAGTGCGCATGTTTTGACCCAGGCGCGTGGAAAGGAGTTTGTGATTGAACCAGCACAAACCTGCAATCAAGAGAAACGGTAAAACTGGCAATTTGACGAACAAAAGTACTTCCTCAATTTGAGGAATGTAGGTCAGACCGTAGATCAGACCATAAACCAATATGGCAAGAATTGGCTTTAGCAAATACTTCGGTTTTTCTTTTTCGAAAAACAGCGACTTCACAATTTTTACTAATTGGATGACACCCAGAACGATCAACACCGCAGTCAGGGCATCCAACAAACCCAGGCGATCTGTGGAAAGGAACCGCTCAACCACAGGAATGTAGGAGATGCCAAATAAGATCGCAACAACTCCAAAGAAGATCAACTCTCCCTTTTTGAGTTGATACTTTTTGAGAAGATGAAGGATGACTTTGACTACGGTAATCGCGAGGACTGCATAGAACAAAATCGTAATGATGTCGACCATCCTCACAGAATCGATCGCGTATTTCAGATTACCTGTCAAATCGATCGTGTTTTTTACTCCCACTCCGCTCGATATGATCAATTTTGGATTGTCTACCGGGATAATCCCGCCAATGATCACCAGGAAGAACAATTGATAAAGACCATCAGCAAAATAGCCCAGAATAAGCCCGGCAATCATCTCCGCGCCTTTCATACGGTTGAATAGTTTACCAACCAGAAAACCAAACAGCACGGCCAGTGGGGTGGCTATCAGCACGCTCAGGAGCATGCCGCCAAAACCGCCAAAGCCCCAATAGACTACCCAAAAAACTGCAATTTGAGCTGCGACAGCACCAATAACAATTCCAAAGTTTAAACCCAAACCAGCCAGTACCGGAATAATCAAAGCCAACACTGTAAAGGTGTTACGGGTTATTCGGTTAAAAACACCATCCACGATAAAGCTCATAGGACTGCCGGAAAGCACAATAGCAGCAACACAAATCGTCGCAAAAGCTATCATAACCTTGTTGTCAAAGAGGAAGGAACCAGCTTTTTGGAAAACGTTAGTTTTTTGACTCATTGGTTACCTCCTTTCGTCTTGGATAACGCATAGAGAATAATGCCGTTGGAAATAATTATCCGCAGCACTTCAGGTAGAGTGCCTATCTCAATCACTTCATTGACGACAGGTAAGGCCGTCACAAGTATTCCCTGGAAAAGTAACGTTCCAATCAGCACATGTGAGATTTTTGCCCGCCGGACCGAGGCACCACCAATCAGAATTGAGGCTACGCTGGCGAATCCCATCATGAGTGGTGCATTATAGAGCTGCAAAAAGCCGTATGTTTGAGCGTAGAGGATGATACCGACTGCTCCCAAAACGGTAGAAATTGCGGTTCCCTGGATGCGCTTTTTATCAACATTGATGCCGCTAGAGGTCGTAAATAGTTGATTCTCACCAGCGCCGCTCATGGCGATACCGAGCTTGCTTCTAAAGAAGAGCCAGACGAAGATGCACAAAAGAGTAAACACCAGGATCAATCCAAGCGGCAAAGTGAAGTCGCCGATTTTGAAGGCCAGCCAGTGAAGCCATGCCGGTTGCGTTGATTGAACCACGTCCGGATTACTTAATACACCTCCAAAACTGCCAGAAAGGCTAGCTGTGTTGCGCAGACCTTGCCCTTGCAGAGGCCAACTAAGTTCCCCGTTCTTAAAGGCGAGGGATAGCCAAACGATGTTCATAAAGGCAATCACTGAAAAGCCCACATAGGTGGAGACTGTCATTTCCGAACCTTTGACCCGGTTTAAGAGCAATCCGTAAAGCGTTCCTAAAACTGCCGCCATGATGGTGCCAAACGTAAGCGCCAATAAAAGCGTTAACCAGGGTGCCGCAGCCCCAAGAACTTCATTCCAGTTCCTGACAAAACTGATTTCCATTGCGAGAACAGAACCCAGCAAACCTGCAGAAATTCCCAAAGAAACGCCAAAATTCAATCCGATTCCACTTTGAATACCTGGAACCATAGCTAATACCAAAGTTCCGTACATCAACCAGCGCCTGACAACATCGCTGAATATGGCAGCAGGTGAAAAACCCAAAACGATGGATGCTACAACGAGGAAGATGAAAAACAATCCAATAATTAATCTTGGCAATCCAATATTGTCGTAAATATTCTTTAAGGTTTTCATGCGGATACCTCCTCCCTAACACCTGCCATGGCTAAACCAAACGCCGCGTCAGGATCATCGGGTTTCATTACCGAGAAAACTTTACCTTCAGAAACGATGGCAATGCGATCACAGAGTGACCTGAGTTCCACCAATTCTGAACTTATCATCACGATCGTTGTGCCCTCTTCGCGGTTGATTTTCGTGAGGTACTCCAAAACTAATTTTTTCGCGCCGATATCGATACCGCGAGTCGGTTCTGAGACAATCAATATCTTTGGCTTCATCGTGATAGCCCGGGCAAGGCAGATTTTTTGTTGGTTACCTCCCGAAAGACTTCCAACAGCCTGTGAGGTGCCCGTGCAGCGAATGTCGAGCAATTTAATCATATCCCGGGCATGCTGATCGGCTTTAGCTTTGTCTAAAATCTTCATCGGACCAATGCGCCTGAGAAATTCATCTTTGATCTGCATCGCTGAAAAGGTGATATTCCGTTCGATTGATTCTCCAAGCAGCAAGCCCACCCCTCTGCGATCTTCCGAAACAAATGCTATGTCGTTCCGAAGCGCCTCGCCCAACTTATCGAGCTCAAGGCGTTTTCCAAAAGCATAGACATCCCCCTGGGTGTCGAAAAGACCCATAATGCCGTTGGCGATGCCAATTTTTCCTTGTCCAGCCAAACCGCCAAAGCCAAAGATCTCACCTTCCCGGATTTTTATGTTCATGCCTTTGACGCGTTCTCCAGGCATGTCCACGTGATAGTCCTTGAATTCGAGCGCAATCTTTTCTTCTGAAAGGTCCCGGCTTTGCAAGATACTTTCATCGACCAGTTTATCAATCTTTCTACCGATCATGAGTTCAGCGATTTTTGCCAGGCTGATTTCTTCAACCTCTTTACGCGCGACAAATTCCCCATCCCGCAGAATTGTCATGCTATCAGCCACAGCCATCACTTCAGTAAGCCTGTGGGTGATAAAAATGATTGCGATGCCTTTACTGGCAATCAATCGCATGATTTCCAATAGGCGGTCCGCTTCTCCTTCGGTCAGAACTGCGGTCGGTTCGTCGAAAACCAGCAACTTGATTCCAGTTTTATCGATCTCGCGGGCGATTTCAACAAACTGCTTATAACCAATCGGCATTCCTGCTACTTTGGTATATTCTTCTATGTTCATCATCCCGATGCTGTCCAGCGATTTCCGGGCTTCTGAGGACATTTGGGTCCAATTCATCTTGTCAAGTAATTTCCCAAAAATTTTGCTGAAAGCCGTAGGCTCACCAATTTCCCTGCCCAACTTGATGTTTTCTGTCACGTTGAATTCAGGGATGAGCATAAATTCCTGGTGAACCATGCCAATTCCACATTCCATGGCAGTATGGGGAGAATCAATGGAAGTTGGTTTTCCATTTATCAGAATCTCGCCTTCAAATCCGCCTGTGGAAAAAATTACAGGCATTCCAAAGAGAATATTCATCAAGGTTGATTTACCAGCGCCGTTCTCTCCAACCAGGGCATGAATTTCACCCGGTTTTATATGAAGGTTGACGCCTTTTAAAACCCGATTGCCATAATACTCTTTGGAGATATTGTTCAATGACAGCAAGTATTGATCGTCCAATGCTGTACCTCCTTCTTCAATTTTCATAAAGAAGTGCCGGCTTGCGCTTTTGCAAGCCGGCGCTTTGTGGAGTTTAATCGATACTAAAAATCATATTCTACTGCGAGAAATCATAGAAAGGAGCCAGCAGCATCAGGAAGTTGGGCAGATCAACCCCATCTTCATTGAAAGATGTCACTGTCAGGTTTCCTAAGCCACGCGCAGCGGAGGCTTCATTCAATGTTGCAATGAAAGCTTCTGTGTCTCTTGGGTCGGTGATTTCACCTTCTGCAAATTTGATCGCAAAGCGAACGCCTGCATCAATCATGAGCATATTGATGGGAACACCCCAGGTCGACATGCGGCCTTCCTGGCCTTTTTCCTTCAGCTTGATCGCAATTTGATCGAGCATATATTGCACATCGCCTTCGTGACCCGAGACATCAATGTTCAAACCAGCGGGATAGCCATGGTAGGGGCTGGGGCAGCACTGTTGTGGATAAATGGCGCCGTTTTCCCAGATGGTGCGGATCAGAGGTTCCTGCATGGCACAGTTCGTGGAGAAGAAAGCTGTGTCTTTACCATAGGTAGCGATCTGCCGTGGAACATCCTCAGTAATGAACTGCTGTGCACCGGAGACACCAGCGTCGCCAGTTGGATCGGGGGCGTTGACTTCCACGAGTTCGATCCCTAATTCAGCACAGGTTTCCTTCATGATCTCAAGCCGTCGGGCGATGGTCGCATAGGACAGATGCCGAGGGAATGAGTAGTGGATGAAGGTTTTAGCTCCCATTTGGGCTGCCAATTCGGGGATCGTGCGACCCATGGAAATCTCATCGACCTGTAAAACAATGTCAGCTTTTTCTGCGATGATGGGAGGATCTTCGGCAGGTACACCGGCTACGAACAGCATGTCGGGTCGGGTTTCCCGGACCTTCTCAATGGCTGCCGCAGCGCCTGGGATAGCCTGGACAAAAACGATCGCCTTCACCTCAGGATCAGACGCCATTTGCACTACCTGCGAAATGGTCGTCTCGGTCTCAGTTGAGAAATTGTCAGGATAAGTTGCGTGGACGATCAGATCGCCGTACTTGGCGATCTGATTCATCGCTTCCTGATATTCCTCCTCACCCTGTGAGACAGTTCCGGTCATGATGCCTATCTTATAGGGTTCAACTTCTTCAACTACCGCGGCTGCGGTGTTCTGTGAGAAATCATAGAAAGGAGCCAGCAGCATCAGGAAGTTGGGCAGATCAACCCCATCTTCATTGAAAGATGTCACTGTCAGGTTTCCTAAGCCACGCGCAGCGGAGGCTTCATTCAATGTTGCAATGAAAGCTTCTGTGTCTCTTGGGTCGGTGATTTCACCTTCTGCAAATTTGATCGCAAAGCGAACGCCTGCATCAATCATGAGCATATTGATGGGAACACCCCAGGTCGACATGCGGCCTTCCTGGCCTTTTTCCTTCAGCTTGATCGCAATTTGATCGAGCATATATTGCACATCGCCTTCGTGACCCGAGACATCAATGTTCAAACCAGCGGGATAGCCATGGTAGGGGCTGGGGCAGCACTGTTGTGGATAAATGGCGCCGTTTTCCCAGATGGTGCGGATCAGAGGTTCCTGCATGGCACAGTTCGTGGAGAAGAAAGCTGTGTCTTTACCATAGGTAGCGATCTGCCGTGGAACATCCTCAGTAATGAACTGCTGTGCACCGGAGACACCAGCGTCGCCAGTTGGATCGGGGGCGTTGACTTCCACGAGTTCGATCCCTAATTCAGCACAGGTTTCCTTCATGATCTCAAGCCGTCGGGCGATGGTCGCATAGGACAGATGCCGAGGGAATGAGTAGTGGATGAAGGTTTTAGCTCCCATTTGGGCTGCCAATTCGGGGATCGTGCGACCCATGGAAATCTCATCGACCTGTAAAACAATGTCAGCTTTTTCTGCGATGATGGGAGGATCTTCGGCAGGTACACCGGCTACGAACAGCATGTCGGGTCGGGTTTCCCGGACCTTCTCAATGGCTGCCGCAGCGCCTGGGATAGCCTGGACAAAAACGATCGCCTTCACCTCAGGATCAGACGCCATTTGCACTACCTGCGAAATGGTCGTCTCGGTCTCAGTTGAGAAATTGTCAGGATAAGTTGCGTGGACGATCAGATCGCCGTACTTGGCGATCTGATTCATCGCTTCCTGATATTCCTCTTCACCCTGTGAGACAGTTCCGGTCATGATACCAATTTTGTATGGTTTCTCTTCCGGTTCTTCTACTACGGGCTCGGTCTCCCCAGCGGGTTGCTCTGCTGGAGGGGCTTCTGTTGAACGGCACGCTGTGGTTGAGAAAATCAACACAAAGCACATTATCAACAGTACCAGTTGAACCAATGACTTCTTGCTTTTCATCTATTACTCCTTATTCGATTTTGTTAAGGATATGGCGAAATTGGCTTGCTAATAGGAAAATATTGCGACCAGCTCTCCACATAACCAGTCTGATATGTCCGAAAAGCCAACCGATTGAGTGCGCAGATCTTTTTGCCCACTTGTTTCGATATTATCATTTGCAAAATCAACTGTCAAGGAAAATTTTCACAATCGACCGTCTATGATAAGAAACAATAAAAGTTAACTCCTAAATACAATACTGTATTCGCATAGAAGATTACATTTATAACAAAAATTCAATCAGGTTGAGTTTTTTTTCTGTTCTGTTCAGAGCTTTGGGAAAAATGTTAACTGCAATTAATTTGAGGATAAAATCCTTGCTGGGGACAATGTGCCATTTGACCGCATTGGTCGATAAAGATAGAATCATTGTCTGAAAGGAAAATTCCATTTGTTCCTAAAGAAAACCGCTAATATCTGGTTTCCCATTCTGATCATACTTGCACTGGTCGGAGCAACGTTCGTTAACCTTCGTTTAGCTTCCACTTTTCAGCTTCAGGATGATTTTGCTCCAAGATGGATGGCTGCCAGGGAATGGATGCGGACTGGCGCATCTCCATACAGTGATTCCACTCACAATGCCACAGTCGATTTGTTGAACGCTAATGGTAACGAACCTAACAGCTTGACTCAAGGTCGTTTTTTTGACCCTGCCTGGTATGTGCTTTTTTATCTGCCCATCAGCTTTGTCCCCTATCCTGTTGCACGGGCTATCTGGATGACTCTGGTGGAGCTTAGTTTGATGCTCAGCGTGTTCGTTTCCATCCGAATGGTGGGCTTGAAATTACATGTATTTGAAATTCTGATCATGTCTTTTTTGGCGTTGGTTTTTTACCCCCTGTTCAAGTCAGTATTGACAATCAATGTCTCTGCGCCGTATGTCTTTCTGACCCTCCTGGGGGTGTACCTGGCACGCGAAAGACAGGGCACGATAGCAGGTTTGCTCTTTGCGCTTTCATTATGGATGGTTCCGCTAAGCTTTTTCCTGTTCGTTCTGTTCCTGATATGGCTCGGCGCACGCAGGGAAGGTTCCCTGGCAAAGATTTACTTCAGTACATTAGCATTCTTGATGGTTGTATCTCTGATCCTCTTTCCAGGCTGGACAGCGGAATGGTTCGCAACGTATCTGCGCATATTTCCTGATTTTTCTTGGGTTAGGACGCCTTTAGTGGTGGTTGGAGAGCTTTTCCCTGGAGCGAGCATGCAGATAGCCATCACACTCAGCTTGGTGACGCTGATCATGATGCTCGTTGAATGGTACGGAATTGGAGAACGTGAGGGGCGTGGGTTTCATTGGAAACTAATGCTCTCCTTGAATCTGCTTTACCTGTTCAATTTGACTTCAGATGGCATTTACCTGTTATGGTTATTCGCTCCGTTATTCAGCGTTTACAAGTATTTAACAGAGAAATGGCGCGTTTCTGGTAAAATAATTGCCTGGGCAACATACCTTGCCTTGATTTTCATTCATTGGCGCCGTTTTCAACTGACTCAAAACTGGCTGCCAGAGGAATCAGCTCTGGTGATTCTTTTGATGCCCTTGATAACGTTGTTTGGCTTACAGTGGTTTAGGTGGTGGGCAACCGTTAGCCCTAAAGCGCTGATTGACTCGATAAAACTTAAGGAGAAGTAGAAAATGGCAAAGAAAAGAGTTGGAATTCTTACCGGAGGCGGAGACGTTCCGGGTTTAAATATCGCAATAAAGTCAGTTCTGCTGAGCAGCCTGGACGGTGATTATGAGATCGTTGGTATTCGCCGGGGATGGCTAGGGTTGTTAGGGTACGACATCAACGACCCATCAACACATGAACTTTACATCAGGGATTTAAATCCTACCGTGGTGCGCCGCGTGGATCGCACAGGGGGTACTTTTTTGCACACATCCCGTACTAATCCATCCAAAGTGCGTGCCAAGGATACCCCGGCATTTTTGCGTGATAGCAAATTTGGCAAGGTCGTGGATGAGGTATATGAGATTTCAGACTACACCGACCATATCCTCAACGTGATCGATCACCTCAATCTCGATTCCCTGATCACCATCGGTGGTGATGATACTCTCAGCTATTCCGCCCGCCTGGTCAGGGAAGGCATCAAACTGAATGCTATCCCCAAAACGATGGACAATGATGTTCTCGGCACCGAATACTGCATTGGCTTCTCCACTGCAGTTACCCAGGCAGTCAACCTGATCACAAATTTTCGAACCTCAATCGGTTCTCATGAACGCATTGGTGTGGTGGAGCTCTTCGGACGTAATTCAGGTGAAACAGCCCTGATCACAGGATATCTAAGCTATGCAGATCGCACGATCATCTGTGAAGTTCCTTATAACGTTCATGAAATTGCTGAACTGCTGGCATCAGATAAACGCAACAGCAAGTCTTATTATTCTTTTTGTGTCATTTCCGAAGGTGCTCACACAGATGGCGGCGAGATTGTGGAATCAGGCGAAGCGGATGCTTACGGCCATCGCAAACTCGGAGGTATTGGTGAGGTGCTTTCGGACCAAATCAAGACCCTTACCGGTTACAACACGATGTATCAGAAACTTGGCTACCTGGTTCGCAGCGGCGCAGCCGACATGCTTGACCGTATGGTTGCTATGAATTACGGTGCCTTGGCGATGCAATTGACGATGAAGAATAACTATGGTCATTTAGTGGGCATTACGGACGGCAACTATTCTGTGGTCCCGGTCGAGACAGTCATCAGCGGTAAACGTCATGTGGATGTGGATCTTTATTATGATAAGGAAAATTATCGGCCAAAAGTCAGGAATATTCTTGGACTGCCGATGTTCCTCCACTAGGAAAAGGATAAGAGCCTGCGAGCAAGCCGCAGGCTCTTAAATAAGATTATGAGTGCAAAATCACAAGGTGCCACTGATAAACGCTACGCACTGATCCCCAGAGTGTTGATCTTTCCCGTCAACGAGACAGGTCAAATTCTTTTACTGGAAGGCGCGCAGGATAAGAAGATCTGGGCTGGATATTGGAATGGTTTGGGCGGGCATGTGGAACAAGGCGAGTCTGTCTTGTGTGCGGCACATCGCGAGCTCCTCGAGGAAAGTGGACTGGTTGCAGAAAAACTGATCTTCTGTGGTCAGGTGTTGGTGGATACAGCCCAGAGCCCTGGCATTGTTTTCTTTGTCTTTAAGGCAAAACGTTTACAAGCGGAGCTGAGAGCCTCAGTCGAAGGCAGACTCGCCTGGCATTCACTTCAAAGTGCTCTGAAATTGAATTTGGTCGAAGACCTCTACACACTATTGCCGCTGGTGATGCGGCAGCGGACGAGCGGGCGACCTTTCTGGGGGCATTACCACTACGACGACGAAGGTCAATTGGTAATGTCATTCACCAGTTGATTTTTCCAGAAAAACCAACTGGGTATCCCCATATTTTCTTGAATCGAAAACCTGAAGATTTACGTAAGTCTTGTCAACCCATTCCAACGGGTTGATCTGAACAATCACCTGACCTTCATCGCTTAGCAACAGTGGATTTTGATCGATCAGATCAACAGCTTTTTCCCACATCCCTTTGTATTGCGGTGGGGCAACATAAACCAGGTCAAATTGCGGGTTGGTTTGGCTGGCGAGCCAGGTAAACGCGTCCACCTGAAATACGTTGGCTTTCTCACTGAAATGCGTCGTGGAGAGGTTTTCACGAATAGTTTTGACTGCCAGGCGGCTGGTATCGAGGAAAGTCACTTCTTTCGCGCCCCGGCTCAGAGCTTCGATCCCAACCGCGCCTGTACCTCCGAAAAGGTCCAATATCCGTATGTCGAGGATTTCACCCCCAAGGATGTTGAACAATGCTTCTTTTACTTTGTCGGTGATGGGGCGGGTGGTATCCCCGGGCACATGTTTAAGCCTAAGCCCCCTGGCAGTACCCCCGACAACACGCAGCATACCCATTAGGCGCTCAATCCTGCCGGGCGGGCAAGCCGAGTTTTTCCCGCATGTAATCGATTGTAAGGTTTAGCCCATCCCGCATCTCAACCTGCGGTTCCCAGCCTAAAACGTTCTTTGCACGCGTGATGTTTGGCTGACGGCGTTGTGGATCATCTCCAAGAGTGTCAGTAAATAGTGTGCTAATTCCACTGGGGTTCTGGCAAAGCTCATTGATAATCAAGGCAAAGTCCTTGATGGAAGTTTCATTCGGATTGCCAATATTGACTGGCATGTGCTCATCGGTCATCATCAGGCGGTAGATGCCTTCAATCAGGTCGCTGACATAGCAAAAACTGCGGGTTTGTGCGCCTGTGCCATAAATAGTCAGTGGCTCTCCCCGCAAGGCTTGTTGAATGAAGTTGGGCACAACCCTGCCATCGTCCAGCCGCATTCGGGGACCAAAGGTGTTAAAAATGCGCACAATGTGTGTTCTTACCCCGTGCACGTTGTGGTATGCCATGGTCAGAGCTTCAGCAAAACGCTTGGCTTCATCGTAGACGGATCTGGGACCAATTGGATCGCAATTTCCCCAGTAATCTTCGCTTTGAGGGTGCACGGTGGGGTCGCCATAGACTTCGCTGGTCGATGCCAGTAAGAAGCGGGCTTTGTGGGCTTTGGCCAGGCCCAGGCTGTTGTAGGTTCCCAGAGCGCCTGCCTTGAGCGTCTGAATCGGCAGGTTGGGGTAGCCCAGGGGGGAAGCGGGGTTTGGGCTGGCGGGTGAGGCAAAATGCAGGATGTAATCGAGCGGTTCATCAACCTGGATAAATGCGGACACGTCCTGTACCATCAATCTAAAGTTGGGATTGCCCTCAAGATGACTTAAATTTGCCCGATCGCCCGTGACAAAATTGTCGAGACCGATAACCTGGTGACCCTCAGCCAACAGGCGATCCGTTAGATGTGAGCCCAGAAAACCGGCTGCACCGGTGAGTAAAATAAGCATAAGTACCCTTTCAGTTTTTGCCAGGGTTTCGGGTATAATCATGACCCTGAACAAGAGAGAATTATAGCATGCCCAAAGATGACACCAACTATTCGCTGAACCCAACCACAAAGACGCTTGAAGCCTTACTCTTCGCCGCACCTGGTCTGAGCTCTGTGGAGCAATTAAGCCAGGCGATGGGTGTTTCAAAGTCCGAGGTCGAAAAATCACTGGAAGCGTTATCTGCTCACCTTACTTTGGAACATGGTCTGCGGCTGCAAAAGATTAAGAACCAATACCAATTGATCACCGCACCCGAGCATGGAGAGATGATCGAAAAGTTTCTCGGGCTGGAGGTCACTTCCCGCCTGACCCAGGCTGCGCTGGAAGTGCTGGCGATCGTGGCATACAAACAACCTGCGACCAGACCGGAAATTGACTCCATTCGTGGCGTTGTGAGTGATGGGGTGGTGAAAAGTTTATTGGCAAAGGGTTTGATTGAGGAACTGGGGCGTTCAGAGGCAATTGGTCGTCCGATCCTCTACGGCGTGACAAACGAGTTTTTCCAGCACTTCGGTCTTGAATCGCTTGATCAACTCCCAGCGGTGGACCTTGAGGGGCTTTTGACGCCCAAACCATCGCCCGATACCGAAGAAACGAGGCTTTTGAAAGACTGATGGAAGAACGCGTTCAAAAGATCATGGCTTTTGCGGGTTTGGGCTCGCGCAGAGCTTGTGAAAAATTAATTGAGGCAGGTCGAGTCAAGGTGAATGGGAAAGTCATCCATCTTGGTGATAAAGCTGACCCCTCCAAAGACACGATCACGGTTGACGGTAAGTCAATCCGGGTTTCAACTGAACGAATTTATATCGCGTTAAACAAACCAAAAGGTTATCTTTCTGATATCGATGAGACCCACCCAAGGCCCACTGTCAACGATTTGATTGGCCTCTCCGAGCCACTTTTCGCGGTGGGGCGGCTGGATCTGGATAGCGAAGGGTTGATCCTGATGACAAATGATGGGGAGCTGGCAAACCGCCTGACCCACCCACGCTACCACCACGAAAAAGAGTATGAGGTCATGGTGATCAAAACCCCAGACCAGGAACAGCTGGAAATCTGGCGCCGTGGTGTGGTGCTGGAGGACGGCACCCGCACACTGCCCGCGCAGGTGGAGATCATGGGCAGTTACAGCAATGGTGCCTGGCTGCGGATAATTATGCACGAAGGCAAAAAACGCCAGATCCGCAAGGTAGGTGCCCGTATCGGCTTACCTGTTTCCCAGATCAAGCGTGTGCGCATAGCCAATTTAAAGCTGGGTAAGCTTAAGTCTGGTGAATGGCGTAACCTGACCCAGCGCGAAGTTTACCAGCTGAGAAAGTTCGCTGGACTGATTAAAGACGACGAGAAGTAATCCGTCTATAGGACACTTAACAAAACAGCGCGAATTCCGCGCTGTTTTTGTGTCACTGTTCGCCACTTTAGCAGGATTGTTGTGGATAACTTTTCAGTAAGACCAAGCAAGGGCGGCAGGGAAGCCGTCCTTTATCGATCAAGAATGGCTATTCCGCGCCAGCAGTTGTTGTCTCTTCAATCCCGTTGGCTAATGCGACCTTTAGCTTTGCCGCTGTTTCCGGGTTGATTGGATCCGCGCATTCTTCCCGATCAACACGGCGGATGTAGCGCTTCAGGTCTTCCATCTCTACCACCGGATAGGGGGCTTTCGAGACATCTCCAAGCTGGGTTTCTTTGAGGTAAACGACCAGGATTGGTTTAAGTTCCGGATGCATATCCACAGGGATGCCTTTTTCGGTCAGGTATTTGCTCAGCGCTGCAGCGGCTTCCGCAACTTCCTTTTCCGGCTTGCCGACGCTGTCCTGCCCCATCATTTTCTGGATGCGATTTCTCGTTTTGTGAACCCATTTCCCGTACTGAAAGCTGAGTTCGCCAGTAGCGTTGACGGGAATTGGCAACCAAATGCGGCAGGGACCCATCAATAGCATCGGCAGTGGCGAGCTGTATACGTAATAAGTGTATTCATGGCGCAGTTTTTCAAAGGCTGTGCCAAAAATTTCATCATAACGTGGAGATCGACCGTAACGATTCACAAAACTTAAACCAATCTGCGTCAGAAGAAAACCCACGATCAGGCAGATATAGGAATAAAGGATCATCGACCCCTCTTTCTGAAAGGCGAAATAAAGCCCAAGTCCCAGGACACCCAGGCTTGCGAAAGTCAGGATCTTACCGATAAGTTTGTTTTGTTTAATGTGTTTTTCGTTTCTGACTAATTTCATTTTGAATCTCCGTTTTTCGAGATAGTATTTTTCAGTCCCGGCAATAAGCCGGCGTCAATCGCCTGCACTGCGCGTGCGATTGCACTCACCATGGCTTTCGCATCCGAGCGACCGTGCCCCACAAACACCAGCTCGTTTAACCCCAAAAGGGGCGCAGAGCCGATTTCAGCAGGATCCAACAACTGCCGTACTTTGTTGAAGGCAGGTTTTGCCAGCAAAGCACCCACTTTTGTGCGCGTGCTGCTCATTAATTCTTCCTTGAGTGTGCCCATGATCAGTTTGGCAACGGCTTCCGTTGACTTGAGGATCACATTGCCAGTGAAACCATCTGTCACTGCTACGTCTACTGAGCCGCCGAAGAGCTCCTTGCCTTCGATGTTGCCCACAAAACCAGGCATCTTGTCCTTGAGAAGGGGATGTGTCGCCTTGACAAGTTCGTTACCCTTGCCCTCTTCCTCCCCATTGGCAATCAAACCGATGCGAGGTTCCGTTACACCGACCATCAAACGCGAATAAACTGCCCCCATCTGCGCAAATTGCACCAAAAATTCAGGTCTGCAGTCCGCATTTGCGCCAATGTCCACCAGGACACTTTTACCGCCTTTTACGGGAATTGTGGAGCCCAGGCAAGGTCGGTTCAAGCCGGGGATAAGACCAAACATTTTTGTGCCGAAATACATCGCCATGCCGGTGTTACCTGCAGTAACAAAAGCCTGAGCTTCGCCATCCTTTACCAATTGCATACCGACCACCATGGTATTCTGTTTCTTGGCGCGGGCTTCCTGGATGTGGTCGCTCATCTCGAGCCACTCAGGCGCGTGCACCACCCGCACGCCAGAGAGGTCCTGGTTCAGTTTTTTTAGTTCAGAAGTAAGCTGAACCTCATCGCCGACCAGGATCAAGTTGATCCCAAATTCTTTGCTGGCAGTTACCGCCGCTTCCACTTCCGGAAAGGGGCGGTTGTCACTTCCCATCGCGTCTAAAACAATTGTCTTCTTCAACCTAACCTCAGATTCTGATGCCGCTTTCTTGACAAAGACCGCGGAATCGGTATAATTCAATCTCACGTTTGCGCTGGTGCTGGAATTGGCAGACAGGCGTGGTTGAGGGCCACGTGCCGCAAGGCGTGAGGGTTCAACTCCCTCTCAGCGCATTCGAAAAGAGCAAGCAATTGCTCTTTTTGTTTTAAGGAAATGCCCGGCGCAGCCAAGTTAATGGATTGACAGGCGTGCCCTGGATATCCACTTCAAAGTGCAGGTGCGGACCAGTCGAACGACCGGTCGTACCAATAATCCCAATCAATTGTCCGGATTCAACTACAGTACCCTGTTCCACAAGGATCTCATTCAGGTGCATATAGGTCGTGTAGATTCCCAGTCCATGGTCGATTACGATGCTATTTCCGCGTACTACCTGGTCGGGGAAGACCCCAACAACCGTGCCGCCTGCTGGGGCATAGACGTCTGTTCCTTTGCAATAGCCCAGGTCCAGCCCGGTATGATAATAAACGCCCGGGTCGTCATTGTATGTTCGCCGGCTGCCAAATTCCGAGATGATACAGTCTGCATCCTGCGCAGGTGAATACCACAGCCCATCCCACTGCTGTGTTGGTGTCACGGTCGCAATAATGCTCTTGAACTTGGCATTTTCAGCCTTTTCGGCTTCGGTTCCAATCGATTCCGGGTCGACCTGCAGGGGTTTATCGGTGACATAATTCGCAGAACTAATCATTACCAATTGATCAAACCGGTATTCACTTCCATCAGGGTAAGTTACTGTCATTGTCAGTGGATACACACCCGGCTCAGTGAGCGCGTGGATGCCGCCGTATGCCATCTGCACTCCGCCAAGGTCCACGAAGGCTGGTTGGATGGAAGCCAGGTCAGCCTTGATCGTCACAGGTTGATCGCTTTCGACCTCAATCAGGAAGGTATCGCCCTGGTAGAGAGGCAGGTTATCGATGATGATGCTCCTGATGCCGGGAAGCGCCAGGTTGCTGCTGTTTGCCTCAGCAGAAGGCATATAGTAGGTATCCATCGGCATGCCCAAAGTCGGGCTCGCCAGGCCGTTTATCTCAGTCAGCAGCCAGGTGTTCTTTCCGCTCAGCACACTCGCTTCCAGGAAGGACTGCCCGGGTTTGATTGCCGGCAGGATGGTCATGAAAGACCCGTTTTCCTGGGTGGTCATGATGATCTCCCGCCCGATGAAAAGCTCTGAGGGGCTGGTCAGGCGGTTGGCCTTCACCAAAACCGCTGTGTCGGTCTGACTGCGCCGGCTCAAGCTTGTTAGACTCGAACCAAGGGTCACGTATTCAGTCGTCAGAATCCCCTGCATTCCTTCCAGGCTCGGAATTAGCAACCGGTCGTTCGGGCGCAGCATATCGTCTGGCTGGATGTCGTTAAGCGTCATCAGCTGGTCGAGGGTGGTATCAAAGCGCTGCGCGATCCACGAGAGCGTGTCGCCATATTCCACGATGTAAGTTGGGTAAATCCCTTGGGTTTGGGCAGGGCGAATCCCTGTGCCAAATAGCAATGGAATCAAAAAGAGAATGGTTAGCAGGATACGTCTTGCTGAAATTCTCTGCTGGAGGTTGGTATAATCTGCCATAATCAAATCATTAGTTTACCATAGGCTTTGAAAGGGCGCTAAAAGATGAGAATCACAACCTGGAATGTCAACGGAATCCGAGCAGTAGTCAACAAGGACGGTTTTGCCTGGCTGGATGAAGTCAAGCCCGACATCCTGGGTCTGCAGGAGATCAAAGCCAAGCCCGAACAGGTCCCCCAGTTGCTCGTGGAACATCCTGAATATCAGAGCTTTTGGCATTCCGCGGAGCGCCCTGGCTACAGCGGCACGGCAGCTCTCTTCAAACCGGAGCCGCTTTCCATTCACACCGGGCTGGACATGGAAGAATTCGATAACGAAGGGCGCACGCTCCGCCTGGAGTATCCGGATTTTTTCCTTTACATCATCTACTTCCCCAACGGGGGGCAGGAGAACAAGCGCGTGCCCTTCAAATTGGGTTTTTATGCGCGCCTGCTGGAATTGTGTGACCAGCATCATGCCAGGGGTGAGAGGGTCATCCTCACTGGGGATTTCAATACTGCCCACAATGAGATCGACCTGGCTAATCCGAAGTCGAACCAGAAGAACACTGGCTTCCTGCCGGAGGAGCGCGCCTGGATCGACAAGTATCTGGAGCACAATTTCGTCGATGCCTATCGCAGCCTCTACCCCGAGAAGGTCGGCTACACCTGGTGGGATTACCGCACCGGTGCCCGCCCGCGCAACATAGGTTGGCGCTTGGACTACTTTTTGGTCAGCTCTGAGCTGATGCCTCGCGTGGAAGCGGTTGAGATCCACGACGATATCATGGGCTCGGATCACTGCCCGGTGAGCCTGATCCTGAGGTAGTCAAACCGTCGATGACAACATTCGAAGTTCTCATTTCCGATGACGGCTTCTCTGAAAGCAAATAAGAATGTTGTATTGATAGTATTAAATGTGTATAATGTGTTTGTGTAAAGACAATTAAAAATCAAAGTATTCAGAAGTTCCGGCAACAATCTCTCCGGGATCCACAAGAGATTAATCCAAAAAATCATTGACAGGCGGGACCACTTGAAGAGCGAGCGATTAAATCATTGTTCAGGTTATGCTACGATATCAACGCAGTCCCTCCCTACATTCTTATCAAACCAACTTTCTTATCAGTTGACCTGTTTTAGAGGTAAAATTTTATGATCGAGTAAGAAAAAAAAGGAGCTCCCCATGATCCAAAAGTATGCAGTTAAACAATTACTGGTCTTATTCCTGGTTGCTGGAATGATGGTGACCTCAGTATCCGCAAATCCCACAAAAAATCCAGAAACCCCACCTATTTTTGAAAATCCCCAACTAACTAACGCAACTTTTATCCAGGAAATTTCTGAACCACCAACTTTGCCCCAGCGGTATGTACCGAAAACGAGCATGGTACAGCAGATCCAACCGCTTGGTGGTCCAAAGTTGATGGAACGTGTTGATCCGACAAGTCCTTCACCCCAAGTGGATGACCCTTTAATACACCCTATGGTTGGTTCAGGCATAAATATCCCAATCCAGAACATGATTAATGGTCTGCCTGAAGGTATGATCACCATCGACATGGCTTATGATGCGGTGATGGGATGGGTGGAACCGGAACAGCTTGTCCAGGTTACTTATGGCTCAGAAGGCTACGGTTCGGCAGTGTCGGACGGCATCGGCTTCTTCTGGACGCCAATCTGGCATAATACCGACGGGCATCAGGTGGGGATTGACTGTGGAACCGCGTTGAGTATCAGTGTGGAAGGCGCGCCTCAGACAACCTTGACGCCTTATTGCTTTTCAGACACGCATGTTGTTGTACTGGAGGATGTAATTCGGGGCACCCTCTCGGGTGCTGGCGAGGGCTTATTGATCAACGCGAGCCTGGGCGAATTTAGTCCTTATGTTGGAAGTTTGCCGCCAGCACAAGGCGCGACAACCAGTTCTGGGACCACTGATTCAGCAGGTTTTTTTGAGATCAACATGTTTTTGAATTTAGGTGCCGAAAGTGTCGCAGCGCTCGATTTCGTTCAGTCAGGCGTCAACATTCGCGATTATGTGATCCCCCAGGAAGTCTTCATGGTACACCAGATGAACAGCATCCAGGGCTTCACCTCGGCAGGTCAACTTGTCATTGCAACTGTTTATGTAGGTGGTGGTCCTGATGTCCGCTGGAGTGGCGAGATGCAGGCTACCTGGCCGCTTGGATACTATTCATTTTCGACCGAACTAATGTCCTATGGGGATCTTGTAACTGTGGAACTCTCGGGGGGACCGACGCTTTCCACAACAGTTGCCTCACTGGGTAATTTTATCTTTGATGATCAAGCAAACACCTTGTTTGGTCAAGCTGAGGAAGGCGCATACATCCGTGCTGGTTTGTGGCAGTGGCAGGGTGAATCCCACTTTTATTCACTGCAAATTGACATTGCTGATAGTTCCGGCTTTTCGATTGTTTTTTCTCCGGAAGATTTGAAAGCATATGATGATGTATTGGTTAGTGTATCAGACCCAGAAGGCAACCAGACGCAGATTCTTAGCGGCGCAGCTTATGTGGGTGTTCAGCAGGATGGGCTTTCAAATATGGACTGCGTCGGGGGACGTTTGAATGCCCCTTATGCACCGATATCGGTCAGCTTGGATAAGGGCGGTGACGGGAGTGTGGATTACGTTCGCGAGACAGGTTTCGTATCTGACGCCGGTAATAATCTTGAGTTCTGTTTCCTGATCAGGCATCCCAACTACGAATGGGGACCGATCAATATCGACCCTGGCGATATCGCGACACTTTTCAATGGAACTGATTGGTCGGAATCTGTTGAGGTGATCAGTTTCGATTGGGGCTATGACACGATCACAGACACTATCAGTGGGCAAGGTTTTCCTGATGGTGAGATGGAGGTGAATCCCATCCAGTATTATTATGATCGATATCCCCTGTATGGAACTGCGACTTACATGGATGACATTGCTTCAGGAGATTTTTCGGCTAGTTTTTCCAACTTTGATGTGCGTGATGGGCAGACAGTTGAGCTCACTCACCACAGCACAATTGGAAATGGCAATACTTACTACACTTGGGGTGCTCCATCGCTGTCCTATTTTGAATTGCTGTTACATCACAATACAGTTGCAGGCCGGGTTAAGATCGCGGATGACCTGGTTACTGTAAGCCTCTACGAAAACGAGAGCGCGACTATACCCTTGGTCACAACCACCCAGGACAATGAAGCAGATCCATACCAATTCTGGATTGATGATTTTGGAGGATTTACGCTTGAACCCGGCATGCGGGTGGCAGTTAGCAGCGCAAGCGGCTGGAATGCGCAGATGATCGTGCCAGTCTTTAATTACAGCGTAGATCTTGATACCAATGAGATAAACGGAGTAGGTCCTCAGGGAATGCTGTATTTGGAAGCATGGCGCGAGGACCAGACTCTTAGTCTTTCCATTCCGACTGATAATTCATCGGCTGTTTACTTGCAAACGGACTACTACGGCTATGATTTGCGTCAAGGTGACACCGTATCTTTGACTTATGTGGCACCGGATGGCAACAGAGCCCGTTTGGAGTGGCGATTTGGGGATCTCTATAAGCTTGGTCACTGGTTGAATGATGGTCGTCAGGACTGGATGTGGGGAGAAGCCGTTGCTGGGTCGAATATTACTATCAGCATCGACGGCAGCGAACCTATCCAGGCTTACTTCGAAGATCCCAACTGCCCAACCTGCTGGGGTATTCATGAAGCTCAAGACATAAATCCTGGTTCTTCGATTTCCGTTTTTGTGGATCCCGATTACTCAGTGACCTATTTCGTGCCCAACCCGTTAACATCGATTGCTGATTCTGTTGCAAATACAGTAACAGGTCAGATTGGCGGAAGGGTGGAAAACTGGGTCCAAGTTAACACATGGTGGGATGGCGCGCAATACCAGCTGAATACTGCCACAGATGGCACGTTCATCCTTGAATCCACCCCTGAGATGACTATTGATGTGCCGCAAGGTGGGGAAGGTCACATCTATTTCAATGACTTTGTTAATGACGTGTTGGTGGATATGAACCAACATTATCGCACAACTGATCTTTTGATGAACGTCAACTACGATCACGACTGGATCGAGGGTAATTATCCACCAGGATACGAGGTTGTCCTTACAGTGACTGAAAGTGACGGAGAAACCGTAAAAGCGACAACAACCGTGACAACTTTTGAGATCCCCGGGTGGGGAGGGCAAACCGGCTTCTCGACCAACGTGGAAGGGGTGGTTTGGGATCCTCCAGAACGTCCCGACATTCAACCTGGTGATTGGGTTTTTGGGGAGGTGACTGTCGGAGGAACCACTTATTACGCCGAAGTCCAACTGGGTGAATTCGTGGGTGAGTTATCGGCAGAGACGGACTCTTACACGGGCAAACTTTCAGGACCTTCATTGGATCCAGAAGTGCCTGTGCCAGTTCAATGTCACCCTTGGGGAGCTCCCGAAGGCACACCCATGAAGGATACGAGTGTTTTACCAGACGGGATAAGCGAGTTTACCTGCGATTGGACAGGGGAATGGGATGTGCAACCCGTCCAGGAAATCGCTGTACTCTATCAAGATCCTGGCGGGCATTGGGTTTTTAGTGTACCAGTTGCCTACACCGATGAATTGATACTGAACATCCAGTATGACCACGACTGGATCGATGGAACCTATGAAGCAGGTCACGAGATCTTCTTGAGCGTTTTTGACAGCTTTGGGGTTGAAAAAGCGCACATCACGTTGATATCCGGCTACATTGATGGTTGGGGAAGTAACACAGGCTTTTCCACCAACATGGAAGGAGCAACCTGGCAGCTAAACCATCCTGACATTCAGCCTGGGGATACCATCTATGGCGAAGTGGATGGCGGGACGTTTACAGCAGAGGTCATTATCGGCACAGTCACTGCGGATCTGGATCTTGATGGGGATCAGCTCAGCGGATTTGTTGACGCCGAGTGGCTGCCACAGGGCGAGGAGATAAAAGTCGTCTGTGAAATCTGGGATATGAATGCCCCTCCAAGCCAAGAAGATTGGGTTTTTCCAACTGGTGAGGATCCATATCTTTGCGATTGGACTGGCGTTGATTACGACTTGAATGAAGCCTCCAACCTGATGGTTGCCTATCACGAATCGGCTGGCCACCACATAATTGGTGAATTCAGATATCCTGCTCCGCGGTTACGCATTGAAAAGTGGTTGGAGGGAGGCGAACCTGGCGAAGGAGGGAATGTCACCTTCAACATTCAATACCGCAACGAGGGCAATGCTAACGCGGTCAACGCCATCATCACAGACACCTTTGTGCAGGGATTGACGTATATCAGTGATACTTCCGGCTTGCCAAAAACCGAGGTTGGCAACCAGGTGATCTGGCAGCTGGGAAATCTGCCACCTGGGGATTGGGTCAATTTCTACGTGTTCGCGCACGTCGAAGAGACCGCCGGAAATGAGATCATCAATACCGCTGTGATCAGCTCGGACGGTTTTGACTCGGGTAATCCGGAGGATAGAACCAGAACCAGTTCAGGCACAGTTATCGCAAACAACACCCACGTAAATGTGGGTAAAGGCACCTGGACCTGGCTGCCAGCCCCGGGTCAAAACTATGTCTACAACATCAACGTCTGCAACAACGGACCGACTGGCAGCACGGAACTGACCCTGACAGAAACTCTTCCTGGCGTCGTCACCCTGGTCGACTGGTGGGGCAGGGAAGCTGGTTGGAGCGAGGTTTCTTTCACGGGCAATATTCTGACCCTGAAGTATCCTTCCATTCCTGGAGGAACTTGTCGGGAAGTTTTTATCAAGGTGAACCTGGATCCGAACGCTCAACCTAATGATGAACTGGTAAATGTGGTCAACATCTCTGCGGGTAACGATAATCCAGATGAGCAGGATAACGAATCCTGGCTTCACCACAATGTCGGCTCTCCTTTCACGGACCTTTCAGTTAGTCTCGCCTGGCACTGGGGCGTCCTGACACCTGGCGGACAATATCGCTTCGGAATTCACTTCTACAACGATGGAAATATACCTGTAGAAGGACCCATTCCACTTGTTCTAACGCTTCCACCCGGTGTGCATTTTGGCGGCTGGAGCTATTGGGATTGGGCAAGTTACATCGGTCAACCGCTTGTGGATGGAAACACTGTCACCTGGCTGGTGGATGATCTTGATCCGGGATACTATGGCACGATAGAAGTTTTTGCCAATATTGACCCCAGTGTCGCTCCGGGAACAGAACTTATCCAAACCGTGGTATTCACCCCGCTAACTGGGGAAGAGAATATTGATAACAACACAGCCAGTCTGACCGAAACCGTTTTTGAACATGGTCCTAACCTTCGGATTTCAAAATGGGGAGATTGGCACGGACATGGCGAAGGACACAATGCCTGGTATCAGCTTCAGTTGGAAAATGTCGGGGATGCACCGATGTTAAATGTAGAGGTTACAGATTACTATCCGATGCAGATGTCACTTGATGGGGAAGTAAATGTTGGTTTTGGGGAGTGGTGGCAATGGCAGGATTTCCCAAGTGAGCATCGCTTCACTGTCTTATTGCAAAGAATGGAACCTGGCTGGAGTGTGGGGATAAATTACAACGTTGTTATTCCGGGGAGCGACCCAATTCCACAGGGACAAGTATTTCTGAACTACTCAACTGTTGAGGGCGAGCTTGCTGATACATATCCAGATGATAATGGCGCGCTCTATCTTTTGGGGAGTGGATCGGATATGTTCGTGGAAAAAACCTTATTGACCGGTGAATTTCATCCGGGTGCTGAAATCACATACCTGCTGAAATTTGGGAATGCTCAACCAGGTCATGCGTGGTGGTGGAATATGGTCGGGAATGCCATTCTCACTGATACCTTACCTGCAGGGATGACATTCGTTTCAGCCCAATTACACTGGGATGATGATCAACCGGAGTGGTCGGATTTTCCGCCTGTAATAGACGGTCAGACCTTGACCTGGCAAACCTGGCCGATCGGAACTGGAAATTGGAATGAGATCCGATTGACAGTCAGGATCCCAGATGATGTGCAGGATGGTGAGGAGTTAACCAACCAATTGGTAATCACGAGTGACCAGCCTGCAGTTGACTTGGATCCGTTCTCTGAGAATAACACCAGTGCATGCACTGGGATAGTCGAGGTGGTCACCAGGAACTTGTACTTGCCGTTGATATTGAAGTGAGTTTTTTACTTTTCGGAAGCCGGGTTCGGATTGTGAACCCGGCTATTTTCTTAACTCCGTCACATCGTGGCCTATGGGTATTGCGAGCCTGTCCTGTTCATGTGTCTTTGTACAAGGGTTGCACCTGTGACCGCAACTCAGGGTCTGGCGACGTGCTCTTGATTCCGTCATCGCGAGCTCTTTTGCGTGGCGATCTGCCTTTTACGATCTTGAAAGCAAGCTTACCCGGAGTGAGCCCGCGATGGTTTGTTGGGAGATTAATAGCACAGGGTGGTCTCATTCCGACTTACGGGGATTTTTTTCTTTGTAGGTCAGGTTGCGCAGTTCAACCTGACGTCGGAATCCTAACTAAGTTGAGGACTATTATTTGCCGGCAATCGTGACGTCAGGTTCAAAAGAAGAACCTGACCTGCGCATTGAGGTGCTTCGCAAGAAACCAGCACGATCAGTAATGCTGGAGACCTGACGATTAAATCCCATGCCCGGTCCCACAGGTAGGCTTCACATTTAAGACACCGGCACGATCATTGATCAACTACAGATTGCCGCGTCGCGTTGCGCCTTGCGACGACCGAAACACAATTCTCTGGCTGGATTGATGGTTTTAGATCCGGCACAACAACAAAAAATTGCATAATCGTTATTAAATCGTTATACTGATTATTAGCAATCCCTTTATTTTTCATTGGAGCATGGGGTGAATATTGATTTATTATTCTCGTCCCATATATTGTCCTCAATTGTCGCGATCCTGATCGTTGCTGGATTAGTAGCGTACAGTTTCAGACAGCGTGATGTGCCTGGTGCGATGGCGTTTTCGGTTGCCTGTGCCCTGGGACTATTGTGGCTGCTCGGTATGATCTTTGAAGATATCACTCCAGCTATTGACGCGAAAATCTTCTGGAGAAAGTTCCAGACGGTGTGGCAGTTACCATCCGCCACCGCTGTTACCGTCTTCCTCCTGGAATATGCTAAGCCCAGGCGTTGGAGCACGCGCAGAAATTTGGTCTTGTTATCAATTCCGCCGATCCTGATGGCGGTCCTAATCCTCACGAATGAATACCATCACCAATTTTGGGAAAGCTTCTTTTTTGATGACACGCTCGTAGCAGTTCCCGGTCCACTGCTAAGATACTTTGTTGCTTATGTTTACATCAATTTCCTGTTGAACCTGGTTACCCTGGTTTGGATATTCATCCACTCACCCCAAAACCGTTGGCCGGTTGCGTTCATAATCATTGGTCAAGTGATCATGCGATTTATGTACTTCTTTGAGTTATCCAACCAAGCTGGCTCAGATATCCCTCTTTCAGCGTTAGGCATTACTTTCATATCCATTGTGTATGCTATTGTTTTATTTCGCTTTCGCATTTTTGGACCGCTTTCACGGGCACGCCAGGTGTTGCATGAGACAATTCCAATTGGGATCGTCATTCTGGACGAGAAAGAAAGGATAAGAAGTCTTAATCCTGCTGCAGAAGTAATTATTGAAGCCAGTAATAGAACCGCGAAGGGCAAACTGATCAGAGAACTGTTATTAGCTTATCCGCGGGAGTTGCCTGAAGGAGTACCGGATCAACAAGTTGAGTTCAGCCAGAAATTGGACCAGAGAACTCAATTTTTTGAGATGGACATCTCGAATTTACGAAACTGGCGCGGTGCAATCATCGGCAAGCTCCTGTTGATTACAGATGTCACTGAGCAGCGCAAAGTACAGCAACAGTTTTTGGATCAGCAACGGGTTTTGGCAACCTTGAACGAGCGCGAGCAGTTGGCCAGGGAAATGCATGACGATTTCGCGCAGGTGCTCAGTTTCATGAACACGCAATGCCAAACCATTTGCCGTTTGCTGAAAAAGGGAGATACGGATCAAGCTGCTAACTACCTGGAAAAGCTGGTTGAGGTGGCAAAAAGCGTGGATGTAGATATCCGGGATTCGATTCAAGGTATGCGAGCAACGATTTTGGAGGATGGATTGTTATTGACCCTGGAAAAGTATCTTACAAGATTTGAAAGGGATTATGCAATTCGAACGGAGATCATCAACTCAAAAATTATTCGCGAGAAAAGCTTATCGCCAATGGTTGAGATCGAGTTATTCCGTATCATCCAGGAAACATTGACGAATGTCCGTAAACACGCCAATGCAACCCGGATCAAGATAAATTTTGAGTCAGTAGACGGATTTCTGAGCACTTGTGTTGAAGATAATGGGTACGGTTTTGATCTGGAAAAGCATCGCTCTATGCAAGGTAACCATTTCGGATTGCAGATGATGCGTGAAAGAGCTGAAGTGGTTGGCGGTAGTGTCCAAATGGACTCGCAAAAAGGGCAGGGAACCAGGGTGAGGATCATGGTGCCAGCCATGAAAGAAGAGGTGGCATGAACCCCCAATTCAGGCTTCGCGTACTGTTGGTGGATGACCACAACCTTTTCTTGGAAGGGCTCACCAATCTGCTTAAATCAGAGGGCATCCAGGTTGTTGGTACCGCGCATGATGGGCTTGAGGCACTCGCAAAAGCACGACAAAGCAAGCCAGGTCTGATCCTGATGGATATTCACATGCCAAATTGTGATGGCGTCTCTGCCACACGCCTGATCAAAGCAGAGATGCCTGAGATCAAAATTGTGATGCTGACCATGTCCGATGATGAGGGAGATCTGTTTGAAGCCGTGCGTAGTGGTGCTTCGGGCTACCTGCTTAAAAACTTGGATGCGGCACAGTTTCTTGATTATCTAATGGATCTTCAAGAGGGTCATCCGCCGTTTTCACCAGGTCTGGCTGAAAAGATCCTCAACGAATTTTCCCTCCAAACCAGTAAACCAGTGCAACCCGACGCCAGTGGTGGATCGGACGATCCCTCAGAGAAACCAGTGGATGAATGCGGTCTGACGCCCCGGCAAATGCAGATCCTGACCTTGGTCGCCCAGGGTCTGACTTATCGAAAAGCAGCCGACACATTGAATCTTTCTGAGCGCACTGTCAAGTATCACATGGGAGAGATCCTCTATTGCTTGCACCTGCAGAATCGTGCCCAGGTGATCGCATTCGCAGCCCGAAGTGGCTTAACCCGACCTAGCTTTTAATCTTTTCGATATTTTTTCCTTCATACATACAAAAAAGAATAGACTGTACCTTTTTTTTGTGCAGACTGTACGTTCAGACATATCTTATCGATGAGATTTTTAATAGACTCAAAGTACATCGAATTGAAGCTGAAGCCTATTTGGCTGTGAGTCGATTGAACAAAGGGAATTTTTGAGAAGTTTTGGAAGGATAAAGGAGTCAAACAGACAAGAATCAAGCTGATTTTCCACAAACAAGTAATAACAATTCCTAAAGCGCCTTATTTGAGAGTCTAATAAAAGGAGAAACCCATGAAAACAAAATCAATTTTAGTAATACTTGTCGGATTCCTGGTGCTCAGCGTAACTTCTGCCTCTGCCCATGAGCTAATACCTGAAAACGTGCTAGTTAATCCAATCCTCCAGGAAAAATTCGAGGAATTCTTCCCGCCGGCTGTGATTGAGGTTACGGAAGGTGTTTACGTAGCTCGAGGGTACAACCGGGACAATCCAACGCTGATTGAGGGAGACAATGGCCTGATTGTAGTTGATCCTGGGGAAAGCATTCCCGCAGCTGAAATTGTTAAGGCAGCCTTTAATGCCCACCTTGATAATATCTTCGATAAGAAACCGGTCAAAGCGATCATCTACACCCACGATCATGATTGCCACATCCACGGGGCTTCTGTTTTTGCTGACGAGAACACCGAGATCATCGCTCAGGAAAAACTGATGAAAACGTTGTTTGACGAGTGGTATGGTCAGATCTATCCTTCACGGGTTGAAGGTGGCATCAAGATGGCAGGGATCATGTTTAAGGACCACCCGATTGTCGATG
>DAOOPV010000012.1:40986-46925 GCA_035388405.1 Anaerolineaceae bacterium | reverse complement strand
AATCCGCTCATCCCAATAGCGATGAGTATGCCCATGCAACACAAAATCGTAATCCCCGCTATCAATGCGTTTATCCAATTCTGTTTTGTGGTCGCCATGGATCATGAATATACGCTTTCCAGCCAGGCTCAGATCGAGCATTTCATCGCACACAAAACGATCCGAAATTCGGCCAGCTCTCGAAGCGATCAACAAAGGATCATCACCATTCCCAAACGACAGGAATAATGAGAAGTCAGAAAACTCTTCCAATATCTCCGCCGAGATCAAATCGCCGGCATGCAGGATTACTTCCACCCCAAGTGCATCGAAGATATCGAGTGCGTAACGCACACCGGGTCGGTTGTTGTGTGTATCGCTCATTAATCCAATCAGCATGTCATTCTCCATTTCTGAGAGGCAATTATAATCTGCCATGTGCCAACTCCCTGTGGTAAACTTTATCTGGTATAGAATGTGCAATCCAAAAGTCTAACAGGAGAACCCGACATGACTTCATCACTTCAACAAGGTATCGACGCTGCAAAATCAGGCATGATGGAGCAAGCCCTGGTGCATCTTAAGGATGCGATCGTTGAGGAGCCCGAGAACGCCAATGTTTGGGTCTGGCTCTCTGCCATCATTGAAGATGAAGAAAAACAGGTCATTTTCCTTAAAAAAGCGCTTGAAATTGACCCCGCCAACCGCCCTGCCCAGCGTGGGCTGGCATTCATTGAACGCAAAAAATACATCCCGCCCAAGCCTGGTGAGAAGCTTTCAGATTACACCAAGCCCATCGGCGTATTCAAGACCCCATCCCAGGCAGCCGCAAACGTTGCCGCTTCCGCCTACGCGGACCGACCTGCACCTCAAATCCCACATGTCGGAGTCAGTCCCCAACCTGTTTCCGCCCCCCAAAATGCCCCCGCGCCAGTCAGACGCAGCGCATGGCTGGACATCATGTTATACGGTCTCACCCTGACGGTTTTCATCATCATCGGCATTCTGATTGGCACCACCCTGCTGAACGTGGAGATTCCCTTCCTAACCCGCCCAACGCCAATCCTCTCAACGCAACCTCCCTCCAATGGCGTCTTTGCCCTCAATGAAGGCCTGTACGCAGAGATGGGACTTTTCTACAATATCCCGGAAACGGAAGAAGGCATTCCACAATTAAAGAACAATAAGCCCTCTGTGGTCATCAATGACCTTATGGTAACCCTCGACCGGTTACAGTTTGTCAATGAGAGTGGTGAGCCAGTACCCTACACTGCGACAGCCGCGGAGAAAAACATGCAGGTGCTTGAGCCAACCGAAGAACTTGTTCCAGGTCGGTACTGCCTAGTTCTGAAATTCAACCCTGACAAAAAAGAAGCTCTTTACTGGTGTCTGAAAGTGATCGATTAACTGTAACCAGATGCAAAGTCAAAACTACATCCCCCACAGGCGACCATAATGCATGCATTAAATACGATTCTTGAAAAGAAAATTCTCGCTGAAAAGATCAACCAGTACATCGTTTACACCCCTCCCATAGCTCACAAAGCCAAAGCTGGTCAATTTGTGATCCTGCGCCTTGGCGATGGCGGTGAACGAGTGCCACTAACGATTGTTGATCATGATTCCGAAGCAGGCACCATATCCCTGATCGTCCAGACGGTCGGAAAGAGCACTATGATGCTCGACGCTCTCCAGCCTGGTGAGGTCATTCATGATGTTCTGGGACCCCTAGGCAATCCCTCCGAAATTGAAAATTTCGGCAGGGTTGCTGTAATCGGCGGCGGCGTCGGCGCGGCGGTTGCCTACCCGGTCGCTAAAGCGCTCAAACTGGCTGGCAACCACGTTACGTCGATTGTTGGTGCCCGCAACAAGGACCTTATCATTCTCAAATCTGAGATTGAGAAGGTCAGTGACCGTTTGCTCATCACCACCGATGATGGTTCTTACGGTTTGCATGGATTTGTTACCGATCAACTGCGTACGCTTATTGAAGCTGGCGAGAGTTTTGACTACGTTCTCGCCATCGGACCACTTTTCATGATGCGTGCTGTGGCGGACCTTACCAAACCGTATGGAATTCCGACCACGGTCAGCCTCAATACCATCATGGTCGACGGCACCGGCATGTGCGGCGGTTGCCGGGTGCAGGTGGGCGACAAGGTCAAGTTCACCTGTGTCGATGGTCCCGAGTTTGACGGACACCTGGTGGATTTCGAAACGGTCATTCACCGCAATCGCACATATAACCACCCTGAAGACTGCCGGCTCGACACCCAGGTCGCTGACATTGAAATTGCCTTGCTTGAAGAGCAAACGCCTCAATCTGCCAAGGACCGCCAGATCGTGCCTGAGCTGCCTGCCCATGAACGCGTGCGCAATTTCCAGGAAGTTGCGCTGGGTTTCACCCCAGAGCAAGCTCTCATTGAAGCGGAAAGATGCCTGCAGTGCCGCAAACCCCTTTGCGTTGATGGCTGCCCAGTTTCTGTCAAGATCCCACAATTCATCCAGCTTATTAAGGCTGGTGATCCGGTTGGCGCAGGTCGGCTGATCAAAACCGACAATGCCCTGCCACGCGTCTGTGGGCGTGTCTGCCCGCAAGAGGATCAATGTGAAGGCGCGTGCATCCTCCTGCGCAAAGGCAAACCGATCAACATCGGTGCGCTCGAACGTTATGTTTCGGACGCGCTTGCCTCTGCTGAGCCCGAAGTTCAGGAATCTCCAAACCAAACTCCTTTCAAAGCCGCCATGATAGGTTCCGGACCAGCCAGCCTGAGCTGCGCTGGGGACCTTGCGCATGCAGGCGTGCAGGTGACCGTGTTTGAAGCCTTTCATGACTTCGGCGGCGTGCTGCGCTATGGCATTCCTGAATTCCGTCTTCCCAAATCCATCGTCGCACAGGAAGTCGATTCGCTTTCCCAAGCTGGCGTGAAATTCGTGCCAAACACCCTTATCGGGGCGACTTTCACGATTGATGAGTTGCTTCACGTTGAGAAATTCGACGCCATTTTTATTGGCACCGGCGCAGGTTTGCCCAATTTCCTTGGGATTGAAGGGGAATCTCTGGTTGGCGTCTATTCTGCCAATGAATTTCTGACCCGTGTCAACCTCATGAAGGCCTACGAATATCCGTACGTCGACACGCCCATCCTCAACATACTCAACAAAACGGTGGGTGTCTTCGGTGGTGGCAATACCGCCCTGGATTCTGCCCGCGTTGCTCTGCGCCTTGGAGCTGAAAAAGTTTACATCATCTATCGCCGTACCCAAGCCGAAATGCCTGGACGAAAAGAAGAGATTGAACACGCGGTTGCTGAAGGCGTCAATTTTGCCTACCTGAGCGCCCCACTGGCGTTCCATGGCGACCAGGAAGGTCGTCTCACCAGCGTCCGCCTGCAAAAAATGGAGCTCGGCGAACCTGACGCCTCCGGTCGTCGTCGCCCTGTCCCACTGGTGGGATCGGAATATGAGATCGATCTCGGCGTTGCCATCGTGGCGATCGGGAATGGATCCAACCCCATCATACACAAATCAACCCCCGGGTTGGATGTAGATAAGTGGGGGCACATCGTGGTTGATCCTGAGACCTCTCAGACATCAATCCCTGGCGTTTATGCTGGAGGAGACATCGTCACTGGCGGTGCCACGGTCATCAAGGCTATGGGTGCCGGCCGCAAAGCAGCGGCGAGCATCTTGCGCCAATTAGGCTTGGAGGTGCAGGCATGACCCGCATTGTTTGCCTGGGCGCCGGCAGTTATTCCTTTGGGCAAAGCACCCTCATCACCCTCCTGCGCAGTGACGTGCTAAAAAACGCTGAGATCGCCCTGGTGGACACCAATCCGGGATCCCTTGCCATCATGACCGATTTCGCAAATTGGCTAAATTCCGCCTGGAACTGCCAAAAAACGATCACCAGCCATATATCCCACAAAACCGCCCTTAAAGATGCGGATTTTGTGATCTCAGCGATCGAAGTGCAGCCCCGTGAGCAGCTTTGGCAGGAAGATTACGAGCGTACACTGCCGCTGGGCGTTCGCCAACCTTACGCCGAAAACGGCGGACCTGGCGGCTTTGCTCATGCCGCGCGCAACGTGAACACCATTTTGGAGATCGTCCACGACATGGAAGAGCAGTGCCCCGATGCATGGTTTATCAATTTCACCAACCCCATGCACCGCATCTGCTACCTGATCCACAAATATTCCAAAATAAATGTGGTTGGGCTCTGCCACCAGTTGGCAGTGGGCTACGCGATGGTTGCCAAAGCCCTTGCCCCGCAATACCAGCTTTCAGGAGCCGATGACTTCCTCAGCAGCCATGCTGACCCTGCCAATGACAAGCCGCTGGCACACATGGCTGTCCAGGGGCTTGAGCGCTTTGCCATCAAAGCCGCCGGGCTCAATCACTTCACCTGGCTGCTCGAAATTCACGACCGCACAACCGGTGAGGACCTCTACCCGCGCTTTCGTAAGGCGTGGAAAGAGCTCCCGGAAAACTTTGAGCCGCTCACCCGGCGCATCTTTGACGCCTTTGGTCTCTTCCCGATCCCAGGCGATGAACATCTCTGCGAGTACCTGCCCTGGATGTCTGATCCAGCTCAAAAGCCATGGCAGAAATTTGATCTCTCGCTTTACGATTGGAAATACTTTACCGATCATCGGGATGTGATGTGGCAGCAACTCAAGCAGGATATCCTCGCGGGTGCTCCTTCGGACGATTACGCCAACACCCACTCAGAAGGCGCGATTGAGATCATCGAAGCCATCCTGAGCGATGCCAACTTCTTGTGGGAAGCAGTCAACATCCCCAACAATGGGTTGCTCGAGGGATTGCCTGGCGATGCGATCGTGGAGGTTCCGGCAATTATTAACCGCAGTGGCATTCATGGCCAGTCAATCGGCGCTCTGCCGCAAGGAATAACGGCGCTGCTGCAGCGCGAAGTGGTCACCAGCCAGCTTTGTATTGATGCTGTCGTAAAGGGCGATCGCACCCTGGCATTGCAGAGCCTCCTTCTTGACCCCAACATCACTGATCTCGACCAGGCCGAAGACGTTCTCGAACAAATCCTGTTCAATTCAGCCCATTTTCTACCACAATTTTTTGTTAAAGAGGAAACACCATGAAAGATCCCAAAATAGTTGATATTGGCGATGCGCCCCGCAACGCGGAAGATCTGCGCTCTGCATTTACGCGTGGTATGGTTGAACCGCTATCAAGCAAAGGCTGGCCGCGCTGGCTCGTCTTTGGGCTGGCACTGGTTGGTCTGGTGTATGTGCTCAATCCTACCTTCGGTATCTTCGAGTTCATCCCGGATAACCTCCCCATTATCGGAAACCTGGATGAGGGACTTGCATATTTCCTGGTGCTGCTTGGCTTGGTTGAGCTGCTTGAAGGCGGCAAGGAAGACAAAACCAGTTAGATAACTCGGGCGAAATCACACCGGCGGCAGGAGCTTACCGAATTCTCCCGCACAAAAATTCATCCAGTAAATATTGACAAGTGCTGGAATTAGGTGTAATATATTGCGTGTATGTGGTAGTTTGCAGTAGGAAAAGTCAACACTTTCTCGATAGTAAACCCCCAGAACAACAAAATTTTAAGAGTTATTTCAGAGGAGAATACGAGCATGTCAACAAGAGAAGTCGGAACCGTTAAGTGGTTCAATGGCGAAAAAGGTTATGGGTTCATTGCCCGCAAGAGTGGTGAGAAGGACGTCTTCGTCCACTATAGCGCCATCATCGGCGACGGTTTCAAAAGTCTGAAAGAAGACCAGGCTGTCGAGTTTAGTGTTGTAGACGGAGCCAAAGGCCCCCAAGCTCAGGACGTTCGCGTTCTCGAGTAAATCGTAACGGTACAATATGTAAACAGGCTGAGCATGCTCAGCCTGTTTCTTTTTGTAATGCAATCGTGAGGAACGAAGGATCTTACCCGTTTTCATCCAGATTCTTCGCTGGCGCTCAGAA
>DAOOPV010000012.1:0-40886 GCA_035388405.1 Anaerolineaceae bacterium | reverse complement strand
TTTGTCATCCTGAGGAACGAAGGATCTTACCCGTTTTCATCCAGATTCTTCGCTGGCGCTCAGAATGACAACAACAAGACGAAGTATTTTGTCATCCTGAGGAACGAAGGATCTTACCCGTTTTCATCCAGATTCTTCGCTGACGCTCAGAATGACACTTTGATCTCTGTCATCCTGAGGAACGAAGGATCTTACACCTCTGCCCTCTAGCTTCCTCTTTGTCGATGGAATCAGGCTACAGCGCGAAGCGGTCTGAAAACCTAATCGCGTTTCAATTCCCGGCGCGAATCTTTGCGGCTTACGCCCACATTCTTTCCCCTGCTGAGCTGACCCTCTTCGTAATCTGACCAGTTCCCCAGGTACAGGCGCGGCTTTTCGTCATGCCCGAGCGGCAGGATGTGCGTGGCGATCCGATCCAAAAACCAGCGGTCATGGCTCACCACCACAGCACAGCCGGCAAATTCCTCCAATGCCTGTTCAAGTGAACGCAAAGTATTGACATCCAAATCGTTGGTCGGCTCATCCAGCAGGAGCACATTCGCCCCAACCGTCAGGGTCTTTGCCAGGAAAACACGGTTCCGTTCCCCGCCAGACAGGGTATCAACGGTTTTCTGCTGATCCGAGCCCGTAAAGTTGAACGAGGCGCAGTAAGCCCTGCTGTTCACTGTCATATCCCCCAGCTGCAGGTTGTCCGCGCCGCCGGTGATCGTCTCAAAAACCGTTGCCTCCGGGTCGAGCGTGCGCGACTGGTCAGCATAGCCCAACTTGACCGTCTCTCCCAGCCTGACACTGCCTTCATCCGGTCCCACCAGTCCCGCTATCATCTTGATCAGGGTCGACTTGCCAGCACCGTTAGGACCAATAACGCCCACGATCGAGCCAGGTGGAATGGAAAGGTTCAGGTTCTCAATCAACGTGCGCTCGCCAAAGCCTTTCGAGACCCCGCTGAGTTCGATCACGATATCCCCCAGGCGTGGACCAGACGGGATGTAGATCTCCAAATCCTTGCGTACTTTTTCGTGTTCCTGTGAAAGCAGCTTCTCGTAGGCTGTCACGCGTGCCTGCCCCTTCGATTGGCGGGCTTTAGGCGACATGTGGATCCAGTCCAACTCATGCTGCAAGGTTCGCTGGCGTTTGCTCTCGGTCTTTTCTTCTACGCGCAAGCGTTCCTGCTTCTGTTCCAGCCAGGAGGAGTAGTTCCCCTTCCAGGGGATGCCATAGCCGCGGTCCAACTCCAGGATCCAGCCGGCAACGTTATCCAAAAAATAACGGTCATGTGTTACTGCGATAACGGTGCCTTTGTAGTTTTGCAGGTGATGCTCGAGCCAGGCGACCGATTCCGCGTCCAGGTGGTTGGTCGGCTCATCCAGTAGCAGGATGTCCGGTTCGGTAAGGAGCAGGCGTGTCAGCGCCACGCGCCGCCGCTCCCCTCCTGATAAAACTGCGATCTTAGCCTCAGCTGGAGGGCAATTGAGCGCGCCCGTCGCCAGCTTCAGGTTGCTGTCCAGGTTCCAGGCATCCACCCGGTCGAGTTCTTCCTGCAAGCGGGCTTGTTTCTCAATCAACTTGTCAAAATCCGCGTCAGGATCCGAAAACCCTTCATTCACCTTGTCAAACTCAGCTAACAGGTCCATGATCGGCTGAACACCTTCCTGGATAATCTCGATAACCGTTTTGGAATCGTCAAGCTGTGGTTCCTGTTCAAGCAAGCCCACAGAGTAGCCTTTGGACATGGCAATTTCGCCGACGTAATCCTGGTCGATTCCAGCCATAATGCGCAGCAGACTCGATTTACCCGAGCCATTCAAGCCCAAAACGCCGATCTTTGCGCCGTAGTAAAACCCCAGCGAGATATCCCGCAGTACCTGCTTGTTCGGGGGATAGATCTTCCCCACCCGCATCATTGAATAGATTACCTGAGTATCTGACGGCATTGCTTCACCTCGCTTTTTGATGCGTGAATTGTAACAAAGATATTTGTTTGCCCAATCTCCACAAATCGATGAAGTGCGGAGTTTGGAAAAGTATCATTTGTCCATTATGCTGAATTTCGCTTCATATTCTTGAATAATTTTCTCTATCAACTATACTGATAATAGTCCTAAATAGGAATTTTGGTAATTCTGGAGTTACCGTTCGATGTTGTGACAAAGGAGCGGATTCAGACTACCTCCTTACGCTTCCAACCCTTACAACTTCATAAAGGAGAAAAATGAAACCCAATTTTGGTAAGTTCTTTGTTTTGGTCTTGTTGATTACGTTTCTCCTAGCTTCCAGCGCGAGCCAAACCAGAGCTCAGACGCCTGCTCCTCCTGGAATCATGGAGAATGATGAAATCCCTAAAGACCATAATTTTGACCATGCCATCAGTGACCGCAGACTTGCTACGGTGGATGGCGGTAAAAACAGTATCAATGCAGCGAACACGTATTGGTCAACCAGTGGCTATTCTTTTGTTCCAGGTGCAAGCACCATCACCTATTTTTACGGTGCTGCAGGGTGTGTGGATACTGGTGCGGATTATGATGTCTGGCGCGAATCGGTTAATGTGCCACATGGGTCCACCATTGTTGGGATGTGGTTTAATTATAACAATGAGATAGTAGACCCTCCTGATTCGGAGATTTATCTGATGCGTTACGGTTATTGGGGTTCTTACGAAATGCTTCTCCATGTAGCTGGTACTCACCCCGAAACTGGTGCCCATACAGAGTCTACCTATACTGTGATAAATGCATTAGTAGATAATAACAATTATTCTTATTTCCTGGTCTGGGATGGAAAGATGCAACAGGAGTTGTGTGGTGTAAATCTGGAATATACCCCCCCTCCAATTTTCTTCAATGCTCTGCCAATGATCAACAGATAGAATTTGTATGGATTTACCATTAAGAAAACTTCTGGATCATAAGCTGATCCAGAAGTTTTTGTCGGGGCGAGCAGATTTGAACTGCCGACCTCACGGTCCCGAACCGTGCGCTCTATCCGGGCTGAGCCACGCCCCGCGGATGCCTATTATAGCATGCTTTCCTCACAAATTATGGAATATTTATTTCAGCTAAACTCAAAATGACACGCCTGTTCTTGTAGTGGCAAGCCCCCGTGCCTGCCCGGGTAAGCGCAAGGATTACCCTTACCTGCGGACTTAAATGTAGATTCACGCTCAAGTCCTTATCCTTCAACCTTTGAATGTTTCAGAAAGAACAATTATCTCATCATCATTTGAAAATGATTTCATCTCCAATTTCTGGGGGTTAAGAACAATTCCATAATTTGCATTTTGGTTTGTCGAGTCTTTTCCTATTCTAAAACCAATAGCCACTTCATTTCTTCTTCTTGCTGATTCTACAATCGTGTAAAAGTTTACTTCTTTATTTAGTTCAACGTAATTACGAGCTGATTTCAAATAAATTTCTGACCCTTCTGAATTGAAAATATCATCAAAAACACCAGCAAGAGCTTTTCTCTCTGATAATTGACTAATCAATAGACTAATAAATCTATCACTTACAATAAAATCGTCGGCTTTAGTCACTTCTGCAAGTTCTAAATTTCTAACATCCAACATTTCTGTTAATATTGAGTAATGACAGCCTTCAACTTTACTGGCAATATCCCTTAAATGTAGCAATGTTATTAGCGTCTTGGAATCAGCGGCTTGTTGGGATAAGCGGTCGCTAAAACTTAGCAATATTACATGGTCAAAATTAGAGGGATCTAAACTATTTAATTGCTTTCTATCTGTAGTGATACCGTTTAGAATTTTCACATCAGCATTTTCCAGCTTGAGTTCTTCAATGCCGTCAGAATTTCCAACAAGAGAATCGGTTGCAAGTATTTGAATTTGCGATTTTTTAGGAATGTAATGGTCCATCTCAAACAATAAATGATTTGCCCGCGAATTCCAACCTAAGATTAGTATTTTCTCAGGTTTATCATAGACACTATTGGCGTTCCGAATGCTTTCAAAACTGATAAGGTCTTCTTTAAAGTCACTCAGGGATACCTTATTATCATCTTCAGCAAGTAGGAAGATTTGGTCACTATCCTCGATTATGGTTTCCATTGGTGGATTTAGAATTGGGGATTTATTGTTTTTCAATATTCCAAGTACAGCATTCTTTTCAAATAGAACAAGAATTTCCCCAAACGTTTTCCCAACCAAATCAGGATGAGCATAAAAGTACACTTCATCACCGCTATAGTCCATGAAGTCTGTGAAAATTGTTGATAGGCCTGGTTGAAAACAAGTTTGAGCAATCATCTTTGCGATTATGTTTTCTGACAAAACCCATTCAACCTCACTTCCACCGACAATTTTGGCTACAGATAAGTTCTTCGCCTCGCGTAACTCAGCTACAATGTGGAAATCTTTGTCTTGTCGATTTGGGTTACGAATAATTGCCAGGCAGGTCTTTATCACCTCAGCGTCTGGGTCGTCACTCAAAGGCGATATCACAATAATTGATTTAGCACTATTCAAATTCAGTAAATTCAATGAGATTTGGTCGATGGGTGAGCCGTTTCTACAAACTATTCTAGTGGAACAATTTAAGGGGAGCTTTTCATTAATAGTCTCTACCATACTTACCGTATCCATTTCCCCCATAATAACAATACACGCATCTTGCCTATTCTGGTTAGCAATACATAATTCTTTTACAATAGTGAAAACCTTCTCATTCCATCCTAGAATTACAGTATGATTTTCCTCAACAACAAATGAGCGTCCTCTCTTTAAACTTTCCAATCTGTTATTTAATCCATTGCTTATTACTCCTATCAATGCGCTAATGATGAAGATTCCACCTAGGGTTACAAATAACATTAAGATTCTAAAAGTCCACCCGTCATCGCCACCCATGGTTCCAGGGTCTAATGTCCTCATCAGGCTTGCCCAAAACGCTTCGAAGAAAGAAAGTGAATCTGAATTTTGCGGAGCAATATGGAACAAGACAGCAATTATGGAAGCAAGAATAATTATGGAGATCGATGCAATTCCTAAAAAAAATATCATTGCACGAATGCCTTTAGAAAATACGGTGTCTATCTTATAAATTAACTTTGCTTTCCATAAAGGTTTTTTATCCATGAAAACATTCCTCCCAAATGATCATTATTTTTAAAGATATTTGTTAATTATAAATGACAAAACCATTATTTCCTACCAAAACTAACAACATTCCTGAGATCACAATGCACATTTCCCACGGATGGGATTAAGCCAAATCTTCCTTTGTGACTAATCAAAGCCTTTTCATTTGAAGTGAGGTACGCAAAGGGAGGAGGTCTAGGTAGGGCTCGGCATGCCGTGCCTGCCCGGGGTAGCCATGCCACAGGAGACCTTTCGGTCAAAAGCCTCGCGCGGCTTGTGCCCGCAACGGAGTGGAGGGTATCTGGAGACCGGCGAGAACAGAGGGTATATGGAAACCGGCGAGAACGAGAGACCCCAATGTAGGGATGGGCCTCGTGTCCATCCGCGATGTCAATACTCCATAGCAAATGAAAACGAAGTGATTTCGATATGGACTCTTAATTCTGGTAGGGGCACAGCGTGCCGTTCTCGTTCAGGTAGGCAAAACTAGCTAAGTAGAGGCGACGCATGCGTCGCCTCTACTGGTGGAATGAGATAGGCCGTTGAAAGTTCATTGACATAATTAGGTTACTATCGAGTTCAGATTGGCTGAGCTGTGAATAAAACCCACAATCGAGCGTAGATTCATAGGGTATCAACAGCCCTCAAGAGGGTGGTTACCCAAGGGATTACCACTACCTTGTGAGACCTTGCGGTCAACCACCTCGCACGGCCTGTGCCCGCAATGGAGTGGAGGGTATCTGGAGACCGGCGAGAACAAGAAAAAACTAAGGTCTGATCAGCACTTTCAACACCCCCGGTTGGGCGGCGCGGGCGATTGCCTCAAGCCCCTGGTCGAGGGAATAGATCGAATCGACCATGTCCCCCACCTGGATCAAGCCCGAAGCAAGCGCGCGCAAGCCTGCCGGGTAATTGCCGCAGCGCGAGCCAACCAAAGTAATCTCGTCGACAACCAATTTCGAGAGATTCAGGCTAACATCCCCGGCAAAGGTCGACTTGAGCACCAGGGTACCTCTCGCCCGTGTCAGCGACCTTGAAAGCGCAAAGCCCTCCGGCGAGCCAGTCACTTCCACAACGATGTCCGCCAGCTCACCCTTGATGTCCTCAGGATACATTGCTCTGATCCCCCACCCTGCCAATATAGCGGCTGGCTCCGGGCGGCGAACCACCACTTTCAAATCGCAGCCAGTATTTTTCAGTGCTTGCGCGATCAGCAAACCCAACCTTCCGGCTCCAACCACGATCACCCGGTCGCTGGGTTTCACCTGGATTTGGTCCAAAATTCTCAGCGCGGCTGCCGTCGGCTCAGTAAACACCACCAGAACATCCGAGACCGAATCAGGAACAAAGGTCAGGTTCTTGGCCGGCAGTTTGCAGTATTCCGCAAAAACGCCATCATAATCAAATATGCCCAGGGTCCTGCGATGCATGCATTGGCTCGCTTCCTGGCGGAGACAGCGCTCACATTCCCCGCAGCTGATGTTAATATCTCCGATGACGCGTTTTCCCTGCAGCTCAGGGTGCCCGTTATCATCCACGACCAGACCCACAAATTCATGCCCTGGCACGCCTGTGAAATCGTAATACCCATTCAGCATCTCAAGGTCGGTGGAGCACACGCCGGCGAGCAGTACCTTGATCAGGACCTCATCGGCTTCCAATTTTGGCAGCGGCAGATCTTCGCGGAAAGTCATTTTCCTGTCTTCGAGCCAGAGACCCTTCATGGTCGTTTGCATCAAAGCGCTCCCTGACGGCCGAATTGCCGCTCAAGCAAATTAACGCTCAGGTGGATCATGGTCGGTCTGCCGTGGGGGCAGGTGCGTGGCGACTGGCTGGATTCGAGGTTCAACAGCAGATTGCGCTGCTCCGCCTCGGACAAAATCTGCCCGGCTTTGACTGCCATGCGCTTGCAAACACGCGCCGCCAACCGTGCTTCCACCTCCGCCATCAATGGGGTTTCATCTTCCTCAAAGGCATTGACCACAGCCTCAATCGCGAGCCGCGGATCAGTTCTCTCCACAACGATTGGGACTGAGCGGATCACGAAGGTGTTAGGTCCAAAATTTTCAATTTCAAAGCCCAAAGTTGTTAAAACTTCAAGCTGCTGCTCCAAAATTCCGGACTTCTCGGGGGTAAGTTCGATTGTGACCGGGTCCAGCAGTGCCTGCGAGGGGATGCTCTTCGCGTTGAATTGCGCCATCAGCTGGTCGAACAGCACGCGTTCATGCGCGGCGTGTTGGTCGATCAGGTATAGTCCGTCCGGACCCTCAGCGATCAGGTAGGTGGATGCCACCTGCCCCACCAGGCGCAGCAAAGGTAAGTGGCTGCCCGGCAAGGATGGCTGCGGTTTCGTGGTTTCAAATCCAGATCCAGTCCCAAACTCTCCCCCACCAGGCCCTTCACTCTGCCCACCTGCAACGTTCAAATTGCCTTGCTGCCAAGACCTTTCTCCCTCCGTTTCAGGCAGACTCCTACCCCACAAGCGGGTTGCGTTCAAATCGGGGATGGGGGTAAAGGCCAGCAAACCCCGCCGAATCGCCCGCTGCACACCGCTGAAAACAGCATCCTGATCCCTGAAGCGCACTTCTGCCTTGGCGGGATGGACATTCACGTCCACCAGTTCCGGTGAGATATTGATGAACAGCACCGCGACCGGGTAGCGCCCCACCATCAGCATGGTGTTGTAAGCCCGGATCACCGCCGAAGTCAGCATCGGGTCCTGCACCCAGCGTCCGTTCACAAACACGGTGATGTCTTTGCGATTGGAGCGGGTCAGTGACAAACTACTGATAAAGCCTTCCACCTTGAGATGGCGCTCCTCGAAGGAAACCGGCATCAGTTTTCCAGCTTCAGTCGGACCGAAAAGCGCTTGCAGGATCTCAAAGCGCTCACCGCTTCCGGTAGTCTGAAAGATGGGTTTTTCATCCTGGGTCACGGACCAGCGAATGTGCGGATATGCCAGCGCGTAGCGCGTGACCAAGCCGGTGATGTGACGATTTTCTGTTGTGTCTGATTTCAGGAATTTGAGCCTTGCCGGCAAATTGAAAAACAAATCCTCCACGCTCACGCGCGTGCCTGCAGCCGCGGCAATCGTGGAAGTTCCAGCCGACTCGCCCCCTTCCACCGTCAATTTGGCACCAATGGGTTTTTCGTGCGTGTTGGTGATCATGGTCAGGTGGGAAACAGACCCGATCGAAGCAAGCGCTTCGCCCCTAAAACCGAGCGTGCGAATGTTAAACAAGTCCTCAGCACTGCTCAACTTGCTGGTGGCATGCCGGCAGACTGCCAGCTCCACCTCATCCGCTGGGATGCCAGATCCATCGTCGGTCACCTGGATCAGGCGCCTGCCAGCCTGGAGTATCTCAATCTCGATTTGCTGCGCGCCAGCGTCAATCGCGTTCTCCAGCAGCTCTTTGACCACCGAGGCAGGTCTATCCACCACCTCGCCAGCGGCAATTTGTGAAGCGATCGTATCAGGCAGGATTTTTATTGGCATGTTTCCTCTTTTCAGGATTATACCAACCCACTACACATTCTCCTATTCTTTGCTAATCTTTATCGGTTAAAATTTTGCCCATGACAGATTCTGAGAAGATCAAAAGCATCCTGGCTACCTTGCCGGATAAACCCGGTTGTTACCTGATGAAAGATGCCGATGGCACCATTATTTATGTTGGCAAAGCCATCAACCTTAAAAGCCGCGTCCGCTCTTACTTTCAGCAATCTGCAGATCACACCTACAAGACCCGCCAGATGGTCCGCAAAATCCGGGACATCGAATGGATCGTGGTCGCTTCGGAACTCGAAGCGCTGATCCTTGAGATGAACCTGATCAAGCAGCACCGACCGTTCTACAACGTGCGGCTGAAAGACGACAAACGCTATCCTTACATCAAGGTGCATTGGGCGGACCCCTTCCCCAAGCTGACGGTCACGCGCAATATGGCCAATGACGGCTCGCGCTACTTTGGACCGTACACTTCCGTGTGGGCGGTGCATCAGACGCTCGACATTCTGCGAAAAATCTTCCCCTACCTTACCTGCGCCCGCGAGATCACCGGCAAAGACGAACGCGCCTGCCTGTATTACGACATCAAGATGTGTTCCGCCCCCTGCATTGGCGCGGTCAACCAGCAAGAGTACCGCCAGATGATCGATGACCTGTGCAAATTCCTTGAAGGGCGTACGGACCCGATCACGAGCCGTCTCAAAGAATCTATGGACGAGGCCTCGGAAAAACTCGACTACGAAAGAGCCGCGGTCTATCGGGACCAGATCCAGGCGATCGACCGGGTAGTGGAACGCCAAAAGATCATCTCCGATGAACGCAAAGATTCCGACGTGATCGCCATGGCGCGCTCGAAGGGCGAGGCCTGCGTGCAGGTCTTTTTCATTCGTTCGGGCAAGCTGATCGGACGGGAATACTTCATCCTCGAAGGAACCGAAGCCGAAGAAAACTCCGAAATCCTGGAAGAATTCATCAAGCAGTTCTACTCCCAGGCAGCTTATGTGCCGAACAAAGTCATGCTCCCCCAGGAAGTCGAAGAAGCCCGCATCATCAAAGAGTGGCTCAACACGCGCCGAGGCGGCGAGAAGGTCCAGCTCACAGTTCCCAAGCGCGGTCAGGGCAAGGAATTGGTGCAGATGGCGGCTGAAAATGCCCGCGAGACGCTCAAATCCCTCGAAATTCGCTGGAAAGCGGACAAAGACCGCCAGCATCAGGCCTTGAGCGAAATCCAGGCAGTTTTGGGCATGCCCGAAGCCCCAAACCGGATCGAATGCTACGATATCTCCAACACCCAGGGCACTGCCAGCGTCGGCAGCATGGTCGTCTTCGAGCAGGGAGTGCCGGCAAAAAAGAACTACCGGCGCTTCAATATCAAAACTGTCAACCAGCCGGACGACTTTGCCTCGATGCGCGAGGTGCTCAAGCGGCGCCTTGCGCGCTACATCACCGAACAGCAGGAAAAAGAAAAACCCGGTTACAAACCCGACCTCGCTTTTTCTTTGCTGCCCGATCTATTGATTGTCGACGGCGGCAAAGGGCAACTGCGCCAGGCTATCGAGATCATCGAGGAATTCGGGCTCCAGGGTCAATTCACCATCGCGGGTCTGGCTAAACAGGAAGAAGAACTCTTTCTGCCGGGAAAATCAGACTCGGTCAGGTTGGATGATCATTCCCAGGGGTTTTACCTGATCCAACGCATCCGCGATGAGGCGCATCGTTTTGCGATTACCGCCCATCGCAACCAGCGTGGTAAAATCGGTCTGGCATCACGCTTGGATGCGATCGGTGGGGTCGGTCCTGCGCGCAGAAAAGAGCTTATTAATCGCTTTGGATCGATCGATGGCATCCTTGCCGCGTCAGTGGAGGAAATCTCGCAAATCAAGGGCGTTTCCATGGAAATGGCCCAGGCAATCAAAGCACAATTGGAGTAATAATGGCAAAAAACACGAATAAAACCGGTCGAACTTACAATATCTTGATGGCTGTCCTGGCGATCATCATCGTCCTCGCCATGATCCTTTCCATGTTTCGTTTTTAGGAGGCAGCATGGCAAAGTATGAACTTGCCGGCGATGCATTCCAGCAGGCAAGCAGTGATGCGAACATGGGTCCTTCTCCAGAGGAACTTGGCGAACCATTTCCCCAATACCTTTCTCAGCCCAATCCAGATCTTTCGCAAATCCAACTGCCTGACCCGACTTTGTTCACTCCCCCTCAGAATGACTTCCAGCAGCTGGCACTCAACCGCCGCAGCCACCGCCGGTATGATACCGAAGCAATCCTCAACCTGGCTGAACTGGGCTATCTGCTAAAAATGACGCAGGGTCTGCGCGAAGGCTCTCAAATCCAGAAGCTCACCCGCCGCAATGTGCCCTCAGCTGGTTCGCGTCACCCGTTCGAAACTTACCTTGCCATCCAGCAGGTCGAGGGACTTGAGCCTGGCATCTATCACTACTTACCCGAGCAGCATGCCCTTGAACTATGGAAATCCGGTTTGGAAGTTCTCGAATCTGCCCATGCAGCCACCTACTACCAAAAACAGGTCACTAACTCGGCTGTTACCTTCTATTGGGCTGCAGAGGTCTATCGAACCTCATGGCGTTACGGCATGCGTGCCTACCGCTACATTTATATCGACGCAGGGCATGTCTGTCAGAATCTTTACCTGGCTGCCGAATCGATCGGATACGGGGTGTGCGCCATTGCCGCTTTTGACGACAATCTGGCCACTACCGTGTTTGAACTGGATGGCAAAGAACGCTTCATGGCTTACATGGCATCCGTTGGCAAGAAACTACCCCCAGCCTGATCATGCCCCTTAAAATCGTTCCTGTCCTGGTTAGCGCCAATGGTGAGTGGAATGCGGTCGTCGCCATACTGCAACCAACGGTGATTCAGCAGAGCCAGTTGGGTGAGTTTTTCCAGATCGACCTTGCAGGTCAGTCCTGTCTCTTTTTCCATTCTGGCTGGGGAAAAGTAGCAACGGCAGCTTCAACGCAGTACGTTATTGACAATTACCAACCCGAATTGATCATCAATATTGGTACCTGTGGCGGATTTTTTGGTATGAGCCAGGTTGGCGATATACTCCTGATCACAGAAACGCTGATCTACGACATCGTCGAACGAATGGGAGACCCCGTTGCGGCCTTGAGCAAGTACCGAACAGCGAACGATACCTCCTGGATTACCAATGCGCTGCCTGAAGGAACGCGCCGGGCTCGCATTGCTTCTGCCGACCAGGATATAGACTACACCGCTTTTGACCTTCTGACAAAGACTTACCAGGCGGATGCCGCGGATTGGGAAACGGGTGCTTTCGCCTGGGTGGCTGCGAGAAATCGAACTCCCTGGCTTGCCCTAAGGGCAGTTTCCGACCTTGTTTCACCCGAACGCTCTGAAACCGATAACGGCGTTGATCTCTGGCGTTCCCGCCTCGATCAGCTGATGCGAAACGTCCTCGCGGATTTGCCTTTTTACTTTACGGAATTTAATAAAAACGTCTCTTCGTAGGCAGAAATTCGTGCGTGTGGGCTGACCGAGCACGATATGTTTACCAGAGGTCTCTTCGTTCCTGACCAAAAATTCATCATTGCGTAGGTCAGGTTGCGCAGTTCAACCTGACAACGGAAACTACCTTTTTTGAGGGCTTTCTTTACCAGTTTTCGTGATGTCAGGTTCAACCCCATTCGCTTCGCTCAGGGGCAGGCAGAAGAACCTGACCTACGCATGCCTCTATATTTATCGGAAATTAAAAGCAACACGCTGCCAGTTATGACAGCGCGTTTAAGTATTTCGTAGGCAGAACTATTGATTAAAATCCGACTCTTTTGTTGACTAATCGCTCGGCTTGCCCAACCGCGCGCGCTCTTCCTCAACGATACTGTGGTCCAGCTTCTTGATCAACGGCACAGGCTGGTTGAAATTCCTGCCCGCTTCAAGAACTGTTGGCTTCCAAACATCCTGACCAAGCTCGCTATTGTCCAGCCCCAGGATTTCGTGTTCGCCAAGCGCGTCCTGCTCAAAGCGTGAGAACTGTTTCCCAAACAACGGCTCGCCATGCGCCAGCAGCTGGTGCAGGGTTTCGCTGGTATTGGGCAGGAAAGGCGCGCTCATGAACTTGATCCATTCGATTGCCTGGATGGCAGTATAGAGCGATTTCGCGGCTTGGTCACGATCAGTCTTGATCTCGAACCATGGCGCGTGCACATCCAGGTACTTGTTCACCTCAGCAGCCAGCGCCATCACTTCTGCCAGGGCTGATTTGAGCTCAACCTGTTCCAGCTTGGTTGCCACGCTGTCAAAACCCGCCCTGATTACCTGCAACAAGCCTTCATCGGTCTCACGCAGTTGCCCGGGGTTGGGAATCTTTCCCTCGAAGTTTTTGAATGTAAAGGACAAAACCCGGTTAACCAGGTTACCCCAGGTGGCTACCAGTTCGTTGTTGTTGCGCTGGAAGAATTCCTCCCAGTCCCAATCGGTATCGCGCTGTTCCGGCATGGCGCTTGTCAGATAGTAGCGGATCGCGTCGGCGTCATACCGCTCGAGCGCGTCCAGACCCCAAACAGCCCAGTTGTGGCTGCCGCTGATCTTTCTGCCTTCCAGGTTCATAAACTCATTTGCCGGCACGTTGTAGGGCAGCACCAGCGGCTGCGGATTCTCCGTCCCCATGCGACGGTCAAAGCCATCTCCCATGCCCAGCAATTCTGCCGGCCAGGTGACCGCGTGGAAGGTGATGTTATCCTTGCCGATGAAATAGAACGCTTTCGCGCTTTGATTGATCCACCAATCGCGCCAGGCATCCTGATTCCCAGTCAATTTGGACCATTCGATCGCTGCTGAAAGGTAACCCATCACAGCTTCGAACCACACGTAAAGGCTCTTGCCCTTCCAGTCCTCCAGCGGCACCGGGATACCCCAATCGAGGTCGCGGGTAATGGAAGTTGGTTTGAGCCCCACAGACTGGATCGTCCCCAGGGATTGCCTGAGCACGTTCGGACGCCAATAACTTTCGCGCGCTTTCAGGAAGCTCTCAATTTGAGGTTCCAAAGAAGACAAATCCAGGAAGAAGTGCTCGGTTTCCCGGAGTTCCGGCGTGGAACCGTCCACCTTTGACCGCGGTTCGATCAGTTTTTCAGCTTCGAGCTCGTTACCGCATTTTTCGCATTGATCGCTGCGCGCGTCGGTATTGCCACAGATGTAGCAGGTGCCTTCCACGTAGCGGTCCGGCAGGAACCGGCCGAGGGTGGGGCTGAACCACTGCCTCGTCACGCCCTTCTTTAGATAACCATTTTCAAGCAAGGTTAAGAACACCTTTTGTGCCACGTCGAAATGATTTTCCGTGTGGGTGGAGGTGAAAAGATCGTAACTGATGCCGAGTTTCTTGAAGAGTTCGATGAATCGCGGATGGTAGTGCTTGTAGATCTCTTCCGGAGATTTTCCGAGTTGGTCTGCTTTGATGGTAATAGCTGTGCCATGTGAATCGGAACCGCTGACCATCAACACATTGCGCCCCCGCAGGCGATGATACCTGGCGATGATATCTCCCGGCAGATGCGAACCAGTGATATTCCCCACGTGGATATCCGAATTGGCATAAGGCCAGGCAATGGCGATCAAAATGTTCTCAGTCATGGCAAAACTCCTCACAAAAAAATCGATGGATAATTTTATCATCCATCGCAAGGTACCAAACGTCAGTCTTGATTAATCGAAAATGATCCGGCTGTCAGTATGCTCGCAGGTTTCCCGGTTGAGATTGACGCCGCACTCCACGCAAATCCCCTTGCAATCCGGCATACAGACCAGGTTTATCGGCAGATCCAGCAGGAGATAATCCCTGATCGGCTTTCCAAGGTCAACGTAGCCATCCTCAGGCACGACTTCTTCGTCAAACTCTTCTTGCGTTCGGCTTTCGAAAACGTAAAGCTCTTCGAATTCGGTGGAGAGCTTCGCGCGGAAAGGATCGAGGCAGCGATTACACTGGCTGTCGACCTCAGCTTTAAAAGTGGCCTGCAAGAGCAGTCCTTCGCGCGTGCGCGAAAAAGTATATCGACCGCTTAAGTTGTAAAGTTGCAGGTCGGGTTCGATGAAAACCTCGGGATTTTCCACCGTGAAATCACGGGAAAAACCGATCGGTTTGTTGAAAAAGTATCCAATGTTAGTACGGAGGGGATGATGGTTTTTTTCCATAGTAAGTTACAATTCACAAATCTTACTTTTATTATATCATTCCAGAATTGATTTGCTCTAAAAACCTTACTCACAAACCATGACCGAAACACTGCTGCTCGCCACCAATAATCCCCACAAAGTCGAAGAATTCCGATCGATTTTCCAGCTTTACGAGGTCATTCTCCAGACGCCTGCTGATCTCGGTCTGGTCAATGATGTGGAGGAAAGTGGCAGCACATACTTTGAAAACGCCCGCCTAAAAGCTGAAGCTTACTGGCTGGATGGGCAGAACATGATCCTGGCGGATGATTCCGGGCTGGAAGTTGAAGCGCTCGAAGGAGCACCGGGAATCCACTCGCACCGCTTCCTGCCGGACCCAAACGCCACCAGCCACGATCGCTGCCTGTATCTTTTACATCGCCTAAAAGATTTCCCCCGTCCTTGGCGAGCCGAGTTTCATTGCGAAGTAGTGCTGCTCACAAGGGAGAGTGAGATCCTTACCAGTCACGGGATCTGCACGGGTGAGATCATCCCCGAGTTTCGCGGGGAGAATGGTTTCGGTTACGATCCAATCTTCTTAGTGGATGGCAGCAATCAGACCATGGCTGAGCTCGACCCAGATACCAAGAATCGCCTCAGCCATCGGGGAAAAGCTGTCTTGGGAATGATTACGCAGTTGAAGCTTCCCTTACGTCAGGCCTAGATTACGACTTATACCCGATCATCCGCAGGAAGCCTTTTCGCCAGGCGATCCCATCTTCGTCCTCAATCCCCTTCGGCGCGAAGCCATCCACCACGCCCATAATGCCGCGCCCGAGTTCAGTTTCCATGACGATCACCTCGGTCGGGTTGGCTGTGGCGCAGTAGAATCCACAGATCTCCGGCACAGTCTGAAGGGTTTTTAGAATGTTGATCGGATAAAACCCCTCTCCCAAAAAGAGGATGAAGCTGTGACCAGCGCCAATTGCCAGGGCATTTTCTTTCGCCAGTTGGATCATCTCTTCATCTGTGCCGGTCCAGCGTACCAGGCAAGCGCCTGAAGCCTCGCAAAAAGCCAGCCCAAACTTGATCCCAGGCACTGTGCTCACCAACGCCTCGTGTACATCCTCAACCGTCTTGATAAAATGCGACTGCCCGAGCACAAAGTTGATCGATTCGGGCTTTTCAATCTTCACAAGGGTAATTTCCATCTTTACCTCCGGACTTTTTCTTGATTCTAGCATAGCGTTATAACAACACCACAAGCCTGTTGTGAATATGAAATCAATCGTGTGCAAAAATGGTTCTCCCAAAAAATGGTGCTAATTATAGCGACCAGATCAACTCTTTGATATAAACACTATTTCTTGGTAGGGTGGGTTGGCGTCACAGGATCTCGACCTATCTTAACATCGAGATAGCCAACCCACCAAAAACACCAACCTTCTGTCTGCGTAGCATTGATGAATTAATTCTGCAGTATTGCGGTGGGTAGGCTATAACCCAGTGTGCTCCTACATATGCTTTGTGACGCCAACCCACCCTACCTGCTACCTGCTATCAATGGATAAGTTCCAGACGGAATGTGCCTCATTTGCCCACTCTGAATAACTACACACCAAATACATAGATATTCTAACCATCAAACTCGATCATTGAAATAAGGTAAAATTCAGAAATGCCTGACCTGCGCAAATCTATTCTGGTATTGGTTCTGCTGGGACTGTTGGCAGTCACAGCCTGTGGCGTGGGGGTCAGACCAATCCCAACCCTCTCACAAGACTTCAGCACGTCCACCCCTGATGCCAGTTACCCGACAGCCATGCCTACCTTCACGCCCACTCCAGCTGCTCTCGGATCTGTTGAGAATCCTATTGTCATTGCAATGGTTGATCCTTCTCCCTCAGCGGAGCAGCAGGCAGCGTTCAGCGATCTGGCATCACTCTTAGGCGGGCATCTCCAACTGACGGTCGTTGGGCGGTATTACAACACCTATCTCGAACTCGAATTTGCATTGCAGCGTCAGCAAGTGCAATTTGCCTGGCTTCAGCCGATCGAATATCTTCTGGCTTCTCAAAAAGGGCTTGCCACAGCTTTGCTTGTTACCAACCACCTGGGTGTTACCGGATATGGTGTGCAATATCTTGGGCATGATGACAGCGATTTTAAGACCTTTTTCGATGTCGGCACTCACAGCTCAACGGCTGAAGCCAAGGTTGCCCTCGCCCAACTCTCCGGACTGCGCGGCTGTCTGACGGAAGACAACTCCTTAGCCGGTTATTGGGTTCCCTTGGGCTATTTAAACCTGAACAATATCCCAACTCTCGAACCAGTACAAACCTTCTCCTACAGCGCCAGCATCCGCGCCCTCTACATCAAAGGGATATGCAGTTTCGCCGCCACGTATGCCATCGCGGCAGATCCACGCACCTCCTCCGAGGTCATCACCGACCTGCCCCAAGCGATTGAAAAACTGCCAATACTCTGGATGTCTCCACCGGTCATACCCAACCTCAACCTGTCCTTCACCCCCCAGATTGACCTGACGATGCAATCACGTGTTTCGGACTATCTGCGCGAGCATGCCCGCTCTGATTCAGGCAAAGCACAGCTCAGCATTGCGCTGGACTACGAAGTTGCGGCGCTTGAACCATTGCCTGATATTGCTTACGCTCCTCTGCGTGATCTTTTGGCTGCCAGCGGTGTCCGCCTCGCGGACTTGCTGACAAACTAATTCCCATGAAGAAATTTGTTAAGTTCATCTTTATTTGTGCCTGTATAGCCCTCGGTCTGCTTGGTCTTTCACGAATAGCCATGATCTTAGGCTCCACTAAGAACACATTTGATGTTGCTTCCGTTCCCGCTTCCCAGGTTGCGCTCGTTCCCGGGGCAGGGATCACGGCTGATGGTCGTCCCACGCTTGCCCTGCGCGATCGTATCGACGGTGCCATTCAGCTTTACCGTGCTGGAAAAGTCCAGAAGATCCTCATGTCAGGCGATAACAGCACAATTTACTACAATGAACCAGGTGTAATGGCAAATTACGCCATGGAACAGGGTATCCCCGAGTCAGACATCGTCCTGGATTACGCCGGGAGGCGTACGTATGACACCTGTTATCGGGCGAAAGAAATTTTTGGTCTGGAATCAGTCATTATTACTACTCAGAAATATCACCTTCCCCGTATGGTTTTCCTTTGCGAACAATTCGGGCTCAAAACCTATGGCATGCCGGTCAACCAATCCGACTACCTGCTCAACCGATATGTATTCTGGAAAGCACGTGAAGTACTCGCCACTTTTGCAGCCTATTTGGATATTTACATCCTGAAACCCGAACCCATTCTTGGTTCACCCGAACCCATTTTCACTCCCTGAGGTGGTTATGCAGCGTCAACAAGCACTCGAAATCGTCAGAACCTACGTCAAAAATGAAGCCCTGATCAGGCATATGTTCTGCGTTGAGGCCGTCATGCGCGCGTATGCCGAAACGCTAGGCGAGGATGTGGAATTGTGGGGAATAGCTGGCTTGCTGCACGATTTCGACTGGGAAATACACCCGAGCAGTGAAGAGCATCCCTTGGCAGGTTTGCCGATCCTGAGGGAAGCTGGAGTCCCAGAATCTGTTCTTGAAGCAATCGCAGGTCATGCTGACCACACTGGCGTCCCTCGCGTTACCCTCCTGTCAAAAGCCCTGTTTGCTTGCGACGAAATCACCGGACTGATCACGGCTGTTGCCTTGGTCCGACCTTCCCGATCGCTCTACGACCTTCAGTCCTCGTCCGTTCGCAAGAAGTGGAAAGACAAGTCCTTCGCTGCTGGCGCGGATCGGGATGTGATGACCCAGGGAGCCCAGGAATTTGGCGTGGATCTCTGGCAGCATGTTGATTTTGCAATCAAAGCTATGCGCATCATTGCCAAAGATCTGGACCTTGAAGGCACTCTTTCGCTTCAGGACGTGACCGACTAAGCTTTTTCCCAAAATTGAACGTAATCATCCAAATTGGTAAAACCAATTATTTCGTCGTTTGCCTTAAGCGTGAAGATCGCCTGCCCACTTGAAGCCCGCTTGCGGCTGATGGCATTGGTGATCGTGAACACCTTGCTCGCGCTCTTTCGGAAGTGGCAAATGCCCCGGTCGGTCAGTTTACCCACTAAGGCCGCGCTTACCTGGTCGTCCTTATCGAGCTTCCACGCAATTACGCCCTGCCCATACCTCCCCTGCAGAGGATATTCCGAACCCGCGGTGCGTTTCGCCAGACCCTTCTGGGTGAGCAGCGCAACCTCATCCCGGTCATCAATCGCCGCGGCTCCAACCACATAGTCCCCAGTCTTCAACTTGACCGCGTTTACTCCCGCAGCGACAAGCCCCATTGACCGTACTTCATTTTCATTGAACCGGATTGCCATCCCTGCGGCTGTGACCAGCAAAAGATCCTGATCGCCTCTGGTAAGCAGCACTTCAAACAATTCGTCGTTCTCATTGACTTTCACCAGTGTAAACGTGCTTGCGGAAGCACCTGGGAGATCAGTGATCGCAGAGCGTTTGATCATCCCCTGTCGCGTAACGGTTACGACGTAGCGATCTTTATCAATTTCGCCGTTGATTGGAACAGCAAAAACGCCTTGCAAAATGTCATCTTTATGCAGCGGTGCCACCTTTGAGGCTGGCACGCCTTCTTCTTCAGCCTTCTGCACCGGAACCGAATAGGAAGAAATCGCCGCAGCCTTTCCTTCAGTGGTCACCAGGAAAACGGTCTGATGTGTGTTTGTCCGGATCATGCTCCAGGGTGCGCCATCGCCACCCAACCGGTTCGGCTTATCCCCGTCTGTCCTCGAAAGCAGTCCGTTCTCGCTGACTTCGATCCAGAAATTTTCCACCGGCATGACGTCTGTCATTGTGTACATGTCTGAGGCTTTTTCGCCTTCGCCGAGTTGAATGATCTGAGTTCGTCGGGCATCCCCATATTTTTGTTTGATCGCCTTGAGTTCCTCGATCGCCACACTTCGCATCAATTTTGGTGACTTCAGCAAAGCCTTCAAGTCAGCGATGGTTTTGCTAACTTCTTTGTACTCATCCTCAATTTTTTGCCGCTCCAAGGAAGCCAAACGTCGTAAAGGCATTTCCAGGATGGCATTCGCTTGAATTTCGTCCAGCTTGTACTTGGTCATCAAGTTCGTGCGTGCTTCGTCGACTGACGCTGACTTGCGAATGATACGAATAACTTCATCAATATGGTCAATCGCTATCTTCAAAGCTTCCAGGATGTGCAAGCGATCTTCGTTTTTCTTGAGCAGGTACTCGCTTCGCCTGCGGATAACCACCAACCGGTGCTCCGCAAATACTCGCAGAGCCTGTTTCAGCGTGAGCCGATGTGGGCTGCCATCCACCAGAGCAAGGATGTTGATGCCGAAGGTGTTGTGCATTTGGGTGCGTTTGTAGAGCGTCGCGAGGATCTCTTCCGGGTCGGCGTTCTTGTTGAGGTCGATCACGATCCGCATCCCCTGCCGGTCAGATTCATCCCGCAGATCCGCCAGACCTTCCAGACCGCCTTCGCGGGAGATTTCAGCAATCCTCTCGATCAGGGCGGATTTGTTGACCATGTAAGGCAATTCAGTCACGATGATGCGCAAGCGTCCTCGGGACATTTCTTCAATGCGCGTGCGTGCCCGGACTTTGATTGTGCCATTTCCGGAGCCGTAAATTGTCGTTAGTGGAATCGAGCCTTCATCTTGGATTAGTAAACCACCGGTCGGGAAATCCGGTCCCTTGATAAAGCGCATGATATCTTCTACGGTTATCTCTTCGATGCCATCCCAGTTTTCAAGCATCATCACCAGCGCATCCACAACTTCCCCCAGATTGTGAGGAGGGATGTTGGTGGCCATGCCCACGGCAATACCCGATGCGCCATTGACAAGCATATTTGGGATGGAAGAAGGCAGGACTTCCGGTTCCTTCAGGGTCCCATCAAAATTGTCAAGGTAATCGACCGTGTCCATGTCCAGCTGACGCAGGATCTCAATCGCCGGCGAAGAAAGCCTGGCTTCTGTGTAACGCATCGCGGCTGGCGGGTCGCCATCCACGCTGCCAAAGTTCCCCTGTCCATCCACCAGTAAATAACGTTCTGAGAAATCCTGAGCCATTCTTGCCATTGCGTCGTAGACCGCGGTATCGCCGTGGGGGTGGTACTTACCCAACACCTCACCTACAATACGGGCCGACTTTTTGTGCGGTGTGTCATCCCGGATACCCATGTCGTACATGGCATACAAAATTCGCCGCTGAACCGGCTTAAGTCCATCCCGAGCGTCAGGCAATGCTCGCGATACAATGACACTCATGGCATAATCCAGGTAGGATTGTTGCATTTCAGCGTTGATGTTGATCTTGTGGGAGACGGTTGTGCTCATGTTCCGCTCTTTCTCTGGCTCAGTCGTTGTTCTTTTCAATTTTCACCAACTATAGCATAAAAAGACCCGGAGTGACTGTCCACTCCGGGTCTTCAATTTCATTTTCTCCGCGTTGGACTACTCTTCATCGTCCGTCACTTCTTCATCATCTTCGAAGTCTTCATCATCGTAAAGATCAAAGCCGCTCGATTCGCCATCTTCCAGTTCATCGTACAAACCGTCAGTCTGATCAGATCCATCGCCAAAAATATCCAACTGTTCAACTGCGATATCCGGATTGCCAGGTTCTGCTTCCATTATCTGGTCTTCAAAACGCCCGGGAATAAAGCCTGTCCCAGCCGGGATCAACTTGCCGATGATGACGTTTTCCTTCAAGCCATACAGGGGATCTTCCTTGGAGGAGATTGCCGCACCAGCCAGCACCTTGATGGTGTGTTGGAAGGAGGAAGCTGACAGGAATGAATCCGTGCTCAGAGAAGCCTTCGAGACGCCGAGTAAAACGTTTAGGTAACGTGCAGGACGCAAACCGCGAGCCACTAAGTCTTCATTGATCTTGCGGATCTCAAGTCGGTCAACCAGATCCTGTGGCAGGAACTCAGAGTCGCCGGGTCGGGTGATCTGCACCTTATTCAGCATCTTGCGAATGATGACTTCAAAATGCTTGTCGTTGATATTCTGACCCTGGGTGCGATAAACCTGCTGAATTTCTTTTAGTAAATACAGCTCAGTCGCATCGGTTCCATTGATCTTGAGGATAGTATGGGGGTTTAGGGAGCCCTCAGTTAATTGCTCACCAGCAATTACCTTCTGTCCCTCGGTGATCAACAGACGGGAAGTCGAAGGGATCTCGTAATCCTCGCTCAAGCGGTCCTCGTAAGAAACTACAACCTCGCCATCTTCGATCCGAACCTTTCCGGCATGTTCAGCGGTGATGCTTGTCTCTTCGTGGGTCGCCAAAACTGCATCCTTGTTGACTTCGTCTTCGTCGGCCACCTTGATTTCCCAGTCAGCAGGAATGGCATATCGTTGACCAACCATCTCGCTGCTTTCCACACGCACAGTGCGGATGTCTGGGTTCTTGTCTGAAACCATGATGTGGGCTTTACCGTTGATCTGGGTAATAACGGCTTCACCACGCGGCATACGGCGGGCTTCAAAAAGCTCTTCAACACGGGGAAGACCAGTCGTGATGTCACCACCACCAGCCACACCACCAGTGTGGAAGGTTCGCAGGGTCAGCTGCGTGCCAGGCTCACCGATGGACTGAGCTGCAACCACACCGACTGCCGAGCCAAGATTCACCATCTTGCCCCGACCGAGATCCATGCCATAACAGCGGGCACAAATGCCGTGCACAAGTTCACAGGTCAACGGGGAGCGTACTTTTACCTTTTTAATGCCCTTCTCGATCAATTTTGTGATTCGGAAGCTCAGCGCCTTATTGATCATATCATTTGGCTCGCCGATCACTTCTCCAGTCTCCGGATCGATCACACGCTCGGTCAGTAAGCGCCCATAAATGCGCTCATTAAAGGGCTGTCCGGCGATGTCGTCTTCAGAAGATACCCAAATGCCTTCGACAGTGCCGCAGTCTTCGTTATTGATGATCATGTCCTGCGCCACGTCCACCAAACGACGGGTCAGGTAACCTGCATCCGCAGTTCGGATGGCGGTATCAGCCAAACCCTTGCGGGTACCATGTGTGGAAATGAAATATTCCAGTGCAGACAAGCCTTCGCGGAAGTTAGAGCGAATCGGCATCGGAATGATGCGACCGGAGGGGTCAGCCATCAAACCGCGCATGCCAGCCATCTGGGAAATAGGACTGAAACCGCCCTTGGTCGCCCCAGATACTGCCATCGTCGACAAGTTGCCATTTGGATCAAGATGTTTTTTGACAGCATCCCCGACCTTTTTGGTAGTTCCTTGCCAAACCTCGATAATCAGGTCATTCTGCTCCTGCTCGGTCAGCAAACCGCGCCGATATTCCTTCTGTACGCGCTCCACTTCAAGAAGGGCTTCTTGAATCATCTCTGCCTTTTCTGGCGGAACGGTGATGTCGGCAACGGCAAGCGTCGAACCAGACTGGGAGGCATAACGGAAACCAATATCTTTGATGTTATCAGCCACCTGGGTGGTAACTTCCTGACCGTCCAGATCGTAAATATCTGCAATCAGATCACGAACACCGCCTTTATCGAGGGGGATGTTGGTGAATTGCATGGATTCTGGCAAAATGTCATTGAAAATAGCGCGACCAACTGTGGTGTCGATGATCCGAACTTCAGGTTGCTTTAGGCGTTCATTCTGATCGTTAAAAATCGTCTTAACCCGCAGTTTAATCTTTGAGTGCACTTGGACCTGTTTGAGCTGGTATGCCAACAGGACCTCGTTGATATCGCCAAAGACACGCCCTTCTCCCTTTTGTGGAAGGTTCTGATTCATGGTCAGGTAGTAAACACCTAAAACCATATCCTTTCCTGGGCTAATGATAGGCTCGCCACTGGCTGGTTTCAGAAGGTTCTTGCTTGCAAGCATCAATTCGCGAGCTTCTGCCACTGCTTTGGTCGAAAGCGGCACATGCACAGCCATCTGATCACCATCAAAGTCAGCGTTGAAAGCGGTGGTCACCAACGGGTGCAGTTGAATGGCACTGCCCTCAATCAGCACAGGCTCAAAAGCCTGAATGCCAAGGCGGTGCAGCGTTGGCGCACGGTTCAGGAGCACAGGGCGCTCCTTGATCACTTCTTCCAAAACTTCCCAAACTTCAGGTCGATTGCGCTCAATGTAGCGTTTTGCGCCTTTGATGTTGGAGGTGTAGCCGTGTTTGTCCAGACCGGCAATCACGAACGGGCGGAAGAGCTCCAAAGCCATCGATTTCGGCAAACCGCACTGATTCAACTTCAGATGTGGTCCAACCACGATTACGGAACGACCGGAATAGTCCACGCGCTTACCCAGAAGGTTACGGCGGAAGCGGCCTTTCTTGCCTTTCAGCATGTCTGAAAGCGAGCGTAATTCGCGGCGTCCGCGGCGTGAGAGCATGCGCCCTCTTTGGGAGTTGTCAATCAACGAGTCAACAGCTTCCTGGAGCATGCGCTTTTCGTTACGCACGATGACATCCGGAGCTCCGAGCTCGAGCAAACGCTTCAGGCGATTGTTGCGATTGATCACACGGCGATAAAGATCATTTAGATCAGAAGTTGCGAAACGACCGCCATCCAGCTGCACCATTGGGCGCAGATCCGGAGGAATAACAGGCAGAACGGTCAGGATCATCCACTCAGGCTTGTTGGTCGAGCGGCGGAAAGCTTCAACAACCTTAAGTCGGCTGGTCGCTTTCTTGCGTTTCTGTTTGCTCTTGGTCGTACGGGCTTCCTGCCACAGGCGCTCAGAAAGCGCATCAAGGTCAAGCCGGCGCAGGATGTCGTAAAACGCTTCCGCGCCCATATCGGCTTTGAAGATATTGCCCCAGCGGGATTTCAAGTCGCGGTAGCGGGCTTCACTCAGGAAGGTGAAGGGCTGCAGTTCATACAGCTCATCCCGATGCTGGGCATTTTGAGTCTTGGCGACTGCGTCCGGGTCATCCAACTGACCACGCAGATCTTCCATCACCAACTCTGCCTTGGCTCGGATTTCTTCTTTCTGAATTTTGTGTTGTTCAGTTTTTTCAGCGCGCTCTTTCTTCAGATCGGCTTCGAGGATCTCCATCCTCTCCTTTACGATCTTCTGCACACGGGAAATGTGTTTGGCTGCGACTTCCTCGCCTGCTTCCACAATGGTCTGATTGCCGCCATCCAGTTCAAAGCTGATCGCCTTGCGAATGGTTTTTCCAGATTTTTCTCGTAATTCCCGTTCCAGGGTCTGACCTTGCTCAATGACAGGCTCAAATAAGCTTGCAACTTTTTCGTCGTATTCCCGGTTAATTTGCTCAATCTGGGCTTCAAGGTCCTTCAACTCACGGTCGCGCTGCTTCTTGGTTTCAGCGATTTCGCCATTGACTTTGGCGATCAACTCACGCTCTGAAAGACTGATCTCGTCTTCCAGGCGCTTGAGAGCTTTCTGACGTCCATCATCATCCACGTAGGTAATGATGTATTGCGCGAAATACAAAACCCGGTCCAGATTCCGGCGGGAGATGTCTAAAAGTAAACCAAGATAGGAAGGGATTCGGCGGGTATACCAGATGTGCGCCACCGGGGCGGCCAATTCAATGTGCCCCATGCGTTCGCGACGTACGGAAGAGCGGGTTACTTCGACACCGCACTTGTCGCAGACAATTCCCTTATACCGAGGATTCTTGTACTTGCCGCAGTAGCACTGCCAGTCCCGGGTCGGGCCAAAGATCGCTTCACAAAAGAGGCCATCTTTTTCCGGTCGCAATCGCCGATAGTTGATTGTTTCAGGTTTGAGAACTTCTCCATAAGACCAGCTTTTAATAACATCTGGTGACGCAAGATTGATCCGAAGGGCTTTCATACTAGTTGTTTCCACTCATACCTCCTGAAGTAGACGAGGGCTTTAAGACGCAAAAAACCGCTGGAAATGGGTTTCCCAGTGTTTCTTAGTTTGTCGTTCCGATATAATTCACGCAACTGATTATTATAGTAATAAACCTGCCAATTTGTCAAGTTTTTTTGGCTAAATTTTATGCAGCGGTAAATCCAGATAGAAGGTGCTCCCCTCACCTAAAATACTCTTGACGCTCACATTTCCTCCGTGCTTATCCGCAACCGACTTAACGATTGCCAGCCCCAAGCCCTGACCACGGTTCTCGTACGTCAGATCATCATCCACATGAAAGAAGCGCGTGAATAACTTGGGTTGGTCCAAAGGCGCGATACCTTTGCCATTATCCTTGACAGAAATATGCATCCAGCTCGCATCCCGTTCCGCGCTGATGAGCACGCTCTCTCCCCTGGGACTGAATTTGATCGCGTTTTCGATCAGGTTGTACAGTGCCTGTTGGACCATCACCTGGTCAGCCGAGATGTTGGGGCTCTTCAAGCCGCCATAATCCACGTTCAGGCTAATTTTTTTCTGCTGTGCCTGAACACCCAAAAGCTTGATGGTATCGTCAATGGTTTCCTGGATGCTGAAGGTGTTGTAGACCAACAATCCGTCCCCATCCAACCTCTCAAGATTCAACACCTTATCCACCAAACGTGTCATTGTATCGATACCAGCATCGATTTTATCGACGTACTTGCGCTGTTCAAGGCTCAATTTACCAATATTGGACAGCAATTTGGTGTGACCTTTCATCAGCCAGAGCGGCGCGCGCAGATCGTGACTGATGTTGCTTACGAATTCATTTTTCTGATTGTTCAATTGTTGCAGCCAGCTCGTGTCCCTGAGCAGAACCACTTCGCCCTGCTTTTCCTGGTCTCGCTGAAATGGAATTCGCAGCACCTCGTAAGTCTTATTGCCATCCAACTGCAAGGTCTTCAGATCGCCACTTTTCTTGTCCTTGCAGAGGAGACTGTTGAGTTTCTCGTTCACAATCCGTACTTCGCTGCCTTTTTTTCCAAAGAGCGCTTCACCCTTATCGCTAGCCGCGTTCGCGGCCGAATTGCTGAACTGAATTTGCCCGTCCTTGTTGATGATCAAAATTGGATCCGAAAATGCATCAAATGCCAGGTTCAACCAGCCTTTTTCGTTTTGCACCTTGGAGATTTGCTCTTTCGTGCTCAAAGCGGCTGAAGCGCGGTATGCCAGCTGCTGGTAAAACTGGATATCCTCCTGGTCAAACCAATGGTTCTGTTCAAATCCGACCCACAGCACCCCCTGCGAATTGCCACCGCCGCGCAGCTGCAAGGCGGCAATGGATTGCGGATGCGGTGTTCCTGAGGTCAACCCAAAGTATTGATCCACCTTGAGATCGCTCAGGATCAGCTGGTCCTGATCACCGATCTTCTCAATGATGAGCGTGTCCAGGTAAGCGTAAAGCCGGGTGTTTTCGCCCTGCCCGAGGCGCAGGCGCATCTCGCCCCGCCGGCTTTCGGGCGACTTGTCCAGCAAAATGAGACGTGCCGAGGAAGCATCCCTGGTGAGTGCTGCCCGCAAAATCGAGGAAAGCACAAGATCATAACCTTCGCGCGAGTAGTGCGATGGATCAACGGATAGCAGCCTTGCCTGGGCATCGTTGCGGGTCTGCAAATTCGCCCGCAGCTTCTCCAAAGCGGTAAAAAGCGCTTTTTCGTTGCCAGAAAGCACCGCAGGAGCGATTTGCTCTTCGTAATCTCCATTCGCCAGTTCCTGGATGCGTTCCATTACTTTGTCATAGGGGTTCGATGAAGGTCGCGCCTTGATGAAATCCTTCGGATGCCAGTCGGAATTCAGCCAGTAAACAAACGCCCAGACGATCAAGGAACTGATCAACACTTCCGGAATGTGGCTCACTACCAGGATCAGGATTTGCTCCAAAATAACGAGTAAACTTCGTTCACCGTAAACCAGCGAGTGAGTAAACTGGGTCAAAATGATAAATGCGACACTCAGCAAAAAGGACCAAAGGACTCGCGCCACTGTATGCTGCTTCCAGTCGCTGTGCCATTGGGACTTCTCGTGTGCCAGTATCCAGGCAAAAGCTATCGCGAGACCCGCGTAGAAAAACATCCCGATCGGGTCCTGACCCAGCCTTAAGTACTGCACCAGACCCGTGCCCAAACCGAGGATCACCGCCGGCAATGGTCCCACCAGCCCCACCGCCAGGAATACAGGCAGGGCACTCAACACCATCACGATTGGTTGTGCGGTTTCTCCGCTGAGCGTCAGGAGTTGCCCGTCAAAGGGCTTGAAATTCAAAAAACTGAGCGGAAAAACCAGCAAAGCCAGGAAAACAAACCACTTGAGTTCACAAAACGAGTAGCGGAAATCCCATTTCTGCAGCTTCCAGATCGCCAGCCCCGTGCCAATCGTCAGCAGGGCAGGCAACATCCAGATCACCCACTGCATTTCAGCAGCAGGCAGTTGATTGAGGGAATTGGTGAGCGTCGATGTTGTCAGAAACATGTCGCATAAATTATAGCATGCCAGCGATGATGACTGACAGCCGTCTTTCCATTAAGGTCTTTTCAACTTACGAGTTTGCTTATATCGCGACCGATCCTGGATAGCATCAGGGTGCTGGGTAGCCCTTACCCTTTCGCCCTGCTCCCTGCGATTCTAGCTGGGAGCACAGGGCGGAGGACCTTCGTCAGGGTTCTCCTCAGCCTACGGCTGCTCCGAAGATGCACAACGGAAACCGAGGTTGCTATAGTAACTGAGGTAGCCGGGATAGTCATAGTAGCGGCCCGCCGTCCGCAAGAGGCCATAATCCCAATGGTAGAACCAACCTCCGCCGCGCATCACCCTGTAAAATCCTGATGCAGGTCCTGGCGGGTTGGCGTAAGGAGAGTCTGAATAATAGGTCAATGACATCCAATCATTCACCCATTCCGACACGTTGCCAGCCATATCCAGAGCACCATACTGGCTCGCTCCTAATGGGTAGCTGCCCACTGCGCTGGTGTCACCAACACAAGCACCATCTTCAGTGTATGCATTCGCCAGGCTGCAGTTGGGGTCTTCATCCCCCCAGGGATAGGCTCTGACCGTCGTACCGCGTGCTGCTTTTTCCCACTCTGCTTCAGTCGGCAACCGCCTGCCCGCCCAGGTGCAATAATCTTCAGAATCATACCAAGAAACATAGATTACCGGGTAATTGTCATATTCAGGATTACCGTAATAGGATGTCCGGGTGTAGGAGTCTGAGTAATATGGCGGGTTGCACGCTCCGGCATCCACACATTGTGCATATTGGGCGTTGGTCACCTCGGTCTGGTCTATGTAGTAGGCATCCAGGTAGACCGTATGCATAGGGAGCTCTTCTGAATCGCAAAAATACCCACCGTTGTGGTTTGGATCGCAGCCCATCTGGAATTCACCTGCAGGAACGTAAACCATTTGGCCGGGATTTACACCCTGAGCTTGGGCAATGACATGCTTTTTTCCAATGGCAAAGACTTCATATTCATCCAGATCCAAAACTTTTTCAAGAGCATCATGTGCCCGGAAACCAACCGGAACATCGATCCCACCATACAAAGTCCACCAGGGTTGTTCAAGCGGTTCGACTTTGATTTCCAAGTAAGGAGTAATCTTTACAAAAGGACCAGCAAGACCGTATAAATATAAATTAAAGCGAGCACCAAAGTAGCCTTTTAAAGTCATCTCAAATGTTAAATGCGGGGGAGTAAAAGAAAATGTATTGGTAACTTCCGCAATTGGACTCCACCCATTGGAGTACTGGTATTGAATGCCAGCACGCATGGAAAACTCATGCGACACTTCGGTAGAAATTCCAATTTTTACACTCCCATCCACACCCACCACCAAGTCCAATTTAGGAACAAATACGACTGGAAGCGGTCCAACCATCAGTGTTATTGGTGAGAAGTATTGAGTTGCCAGGATAGCCTCTTCCTCAAGACCGGCCAACTCAACCTCGGTGAAGATCTCAAGGGTATCTCTGAGGGTGTTTTCATTGGTCAATGAAAAACGCCTGACCTGGAATCCTTGCATATCTAGGTAAAAGACAAACTCCATGTCAAACTCAATCGAACCATTCGCCCGAATCTGGTCATCAGTAGTGGACAAATTCCCGTCCTCATCAAATAGAACGACATTATTTACTTCAAAGTAGAATGTAAGTAGTTCGTTAGGTCGAGGAGCCAGCATTGTGACACCGGGCAGAGCCGTCATTGAAACAACTTTGGTGGGTTGGAGGGTGTCCATCATAAAAGCAGACCCATCCTGGATAGCTTCTTCAAGGGTGGCTGGAATGGTTGTAAAGATCACACCAGGACCGGAAAGTGACACAGAGTTGACTTTTCGCAAGTATCCATCAGGATCGACTGCTGAAACCCCACTAACGATGATATCCCCCACATCCACTTGCTCTAGCTCAGAAGTAATTTGTAAAAACGTAAAAGTCTCACCGTCATAAGTCGTTCCATCCAGGTGTTGATTTGATAAGTCAGTGAATACAACCGTTTCAGGGGTGATTACCGGGTCAGAAATATACAAATCAAAATCCTGGCTTCCAGTCGTTTCCGCATTGATCTCGCGTTTCTCCGGATTGAAAGTCACGCCAGGTAAATCTACTTGCAGAATGTAAGTGCCGATGGGAATAGCGTCAATTATGTAATACCCATCCGGATCAGTTACCGCTGTATAGAAGAACTGGATCAGTGATCCGGGTTTGGTTTCACTACTCATTGTTGAGGACACGGTGCGAATCAAAGGAAGAAATGTTTTATATTTTGAATCCGCAAATACCCTCAAACCTGCTAACCCATTCCCAAATCCATCTGTCACACGACCGGATACAGAAAAAGAAGTGCTTTGGGCTTGGACGACATCCCCAGGTTGTTGAATTTGGAAAAGAGATATGAAAACGGTGACAAGAAGAACTAGGTTAATGATCCTGCTTCGTTTCTTGAACATGACCGACCCCTTTCACAGAAAAGACAGATGATGAATAAAAAAAATTATATCACTGTAAATATACCAACAACCGCCCTTCAACTCTTGCTATCTTGATTATTCTCATTAGATTTGAAGCAGACAAAGGAGCGAGAATCTTCTTAGTTACATCGTTCCAGCAATCCCATCACAAACTCGACAACTTCATAAACGGTCATCTTGTCCGAATCGATGACAACCGCATCGTCCGCTGCTCTCAGCGGAGCGATCGCTCTGCCCGAGTCGATTTCATCGCGGTGGCGCAAGGATTCAACCACATCCTCCAGGCAGGCGTCTTTGCCGTGGCTGAGGTCCTCGATGTATCTGCGCTGCGCCCGGACTTCCACCGAGGCATCCAGGTAGATCTTCAGCTCCGCGTCGGGCAGCACCACCGTGCCGATATCCCGCCCGATCATCACGATCTTGCCCTTTTCAGCGATCTTGCGCTGCTGAACCGTCATCGCCCTGCGCACGCCCGGGTATACCGAAACCTCCGAAACGGTCGCGTTCACGGCTGCTGTGCGTATATCCCAAGTGTGATCTTCCCCGTTGATCATCACGTCAAACTGGCGTCCGTCCTCGCTGGTTGCAGGCTGGATGTCGATCGCAATCCGTTCTGCCAAACGTGTGACCACCGTTTCGTCTGCAATTTCAATACCCTCTTTCAGAGCCTGGAATGCCACCGCCCGATACATGATGCCCGTATCGAGGCACATGTATCCGATCTTGTTAGCCACGATGGTTCCAATGGTGGTTTTCCCAGATGCGGCTGGTCCATCGATCGCTATGTTTTTGGGCAGTCTTGGTAGTTTTGGTTGGCACATGGTCAGTTTGCTCCTGTAAAGAGATTTAATCGCACCCAAAGGACGCCATTTTGTGAGACCAAGGGCAAGGGCTCTCCAAGCAGAGTCTTCAGGAAATCAACTGGTTTTACCACACTTGAGTCGATTTTTCGGAAAAGCACGACATTCCTGCCCCGATACGTGTCTGCAGCAGAAAATTCGGTTTCACTCTCGGAAAGCATCAGATCTGCCTGGAGAACGTTTTGCGCACTTTTCCAGTCGACCTGCTCCCGGAAAAACCAGGCGAATTGCTGCTCGTATTTTCCCAGATCATAGGTAATTTCGGTTTTGTCCACCCGTCCTTCGCGGTCAATTTCATCGACAACGTTCTCAATGTCGTTGTTTGGCAGCATGATTGGCCCCCCCAACAGGCTCAAACTAGTGGTCTCCTGTTGAGATCTGATAGATCGCAGGCTCATCCCAACCGTCAAAACGATCAACATGATCAACAGGCTGTTCTGCAGCGCCTGCCCGCTCAACAGGCGCGACCACCCCATGCCCACTAAAACCGTTGAAATCACCAGAAGTAATATTCCAGCCAACAGGGCAAACAAGGCAAATCGAAAATCCTGGGAGTTTACTGGAACCGAAGTCAACCGCCTGATGACCATCTGGAGGTAAACCAGGATCACAATTTGGAACGCGGTAACCCCGAGCACAATCTCCCGACGTTCTGAAGCTTGGTCAATTTTTCGAGCGATGCTTGCTGCCGCCCCCAACCAGGCAAACACAGCAGCAAAAGCCAGCAGCCCCAAATCTCTTCTTCCAAGCAGGACGCTCAAAAGAACGCTAAAACCCCAGCCAATTATGCTTGGCAGGTTTTTTAGGGGTCGATGGTTTCGTAAATCTTCTGCAAGTGCCCAGATTGCGAAGAAAAGAGGTAACAGACTATACGCAATTGCTACTAATGTTGGCTGGTATGCCGCAATTTCGAATTTTATGCTAAAAAGCTGGAAGAACTCCACCAGCCCAGCCCCTATCCCGCCCAAACCCTCAGTGCTGAGCAGAAAAGCGCTGCTGATCAGCGCCTGGCTGACGATAAAGCTCGTAAGAAGCGGCAGCAAAAAGGCTTTTGCCTTGTAGGAGGCATCAATGAATTTAATTTCCACACGTTTGCGCCAGATCAAAAAGACTGCCAATCCAATCAGCGCAATCAACCAAAAGCTGTGCCCCCCCAGAAATGCCAGCGCGAGCATACTGCCTGCCAGCACCGGTCGCTTGTTTTTCAGCGCTGTTACAGCCCAGGCCAAACCAGCCAAAACAAAGATCGGCGTTACAATCTGGCGCGAAAAGCCCAGCAGGATTGGATCGATCGCCAGCCCAAAAGCCAGCACGAGCGCAGTCTTATGCCCCAACTCTTTCCGCCAAAACCAGGGGATGAGGATCAGCGAGCTGCCAAATAAAACTGGCAACAGCCTGGCAAAAAAGAAGCTGGGTTCAAACAGGTGAAACAACAGCGCGCTCAATCCCGTGTAGCTCATGTTTCCGGGCATTCCAGCGGCATTCCCCATTGCCATCTGCCAGGCACTTTGAGCAATTTGCGCTTCCGCCAGGGTGAAACGCATCTCACCCAAACGCCAAAGCCTTAGCCCCAAACCCACCAGGAATGCCAGCAGGAACCAGGTAAACTGGGAATGCTTGCTCTCGCCCAATGGTTCTTTCTCGTTCAACCGCATCTTATGGCATAACCTCATAGATATCTACGGTCTGGCTGTCGAACACCTTATCGAGGTGTTCATCAAACTTGCCTTGGTCCACCTGGTAAGTGCTCTGCTCAGTGTTTCCAACCACGATGTAGCGGATATTATACATGTCGATGATAGCCTGCGCCCGTTCCCACATACTCGTACTGTAGAGTTCTTTCATATCAGCCTGCCGGCTGCCAATCTCCTCGTATCCTCCGCGCCACTGGGCTTCATGCCCCACCCATCCCAAAACCGTCTGCATGCCGGAAAAGGTCGAGATGCTGTTGTAAGTTGTGTAACTTCCGCCAGTGTCGGAGATCGCTTCGGTCATCACCCCAACCGGCGCATCTGCCAGCCACTCGGCAGCTTTCATTTCGTCGCCGGCACTCAGGTTGAAATCACGCTTTCCGTCCAGCGAGAATCCCCTGGTCGGGTTGAAGCCATTCGTCTTGTTCCAGCCCTCGATTAGCGGAAAAGCCATCCCCACCAGCACGCCGAAGATTGCCGTTACCCCCATCACCTTTTTCCAGTCTTTTCGCCAGGCGTTCACAGTCAACCACGCAATCGCGATCAAAACCGGCAGCAGCATCAGGTAATCCAGGGCAGAAGTGCCATAATTGCCCAATTTTTGCGCGCCCAAATCGCTCAGGACGACCGTCCCAGCCAGCAGGCTCGCGGAAATTAACGCCAATAGCCACCATCGATCCTGTGTCTTGCTGTCTGTTCGCGGTTCAAACAGGCGGATCAATCCATAGGCACCTGCCAGCGACCAAAGGATCCAGGCTTGGAAGTAGAACTTGAAAATCGTATTCATGCGCCAGCCGAACTGGTCGCGCAGATAGATAAATTCCGGCACCAGGGTCAAAATCCCACCCAGCAGCACCATTAGCAGCACGAAGACCATTGGATTTGCTGGTGTCGCTTGCGCGGATGCTTCGCCCTCCACAGCCGTACTTTCGAATTTTGAGGTACGGACCTTTTCGAGTAACAGGCTAAGCGCGACCCAGATCAACAGGAACAAAGTAATCCAGGCTCCCGGTGCAATCAGGCGGTTTATGATGCTGTCCCTCAGCAATTCACCCGCCGAACCTGCCCCATGCAGTCCGAGCAACAAGCTTTTCGTCATCTCGATTTGCGTGCCGGCAAACCCTAACACCCAACCGAAAATGAACAGCACCAACAACAGCGAAATTGTGACCCACAAGCCACTTATCAACGAAAGTTTTGAAATCCGCTTGATTTTGCTGATCAAAAAGCCAAAAATCGGCAGCAGCAAGGGTCCAAACATGATCCAGAAATATTTACCCTTGGTGAAGAACGCCAGGCTGGGAATCACCCCGCCGGCCTGGGAAGAAAAGCTGAGGTAGAAAGGCAGGTAAGCGACAATGCTCAAGACGCCCCCAACCACGCCGAATCCGACCAGTTCCCAGAATCGCTTGTTTGACCATCCGGAAGTTCGCGCGCGGTATAGCATGAATGCGACGCCCATCAAGAGCAAATAAAACGGGAAATCCCAGGTATTCATGAACGCGATCCCACCCAGGGTGAATACGCCAAGCGCAATGGTCAGCCCCGAAGCAGGGATGACTATCTTCCCTAAACGAACACAACCTTCCCAGCCTCCCATGAAGGCATTCAGCGCCTGAGCGATCGCCAGCAGTACCAACGGCATTGAAAGCATGTGGGGATGGATATCCGCCAGCAGATAGGTAAAAGCCGGAAACTCATCAATCACTTCCACAGCTCTTCCGTCCAGGGTCCGGTCCTGCACCACCCGGCTTGCTTGCCACCACGACCATCCGCCTCGCTGCGGTTTGATGGTCATCGCATTGGGTTCGCGCGTCAGCTCAGGAATGTCCAGCTGCGCCCACGCGTTTTCGGGCAGGACGACCCGGGCATGCAACATATCCAAACCGCTGAACCAGTTTCCCATCACCAGAATCATCAAAGGCGCCAGCAAAGCCAGGATTGTCTTGTGTCTACTCAAAAAAATCACTGCCGGTTTGAACTTCGCCCCTTGTTCACGCAGGCTCAGCAGATCCCACAAAATTCCATAAGCGCCTACTGCGGTCATCCCAAACCAGAACGCCGCCACCAGGTTGTAACCTACCGACGAAGTGACGCTCGTAATACGGATTAGCATGGCAGACAAAAGGTAGCCGAAGTAGTAGTAAGAAATGCTATACCCGGACAGCCAGGGATCCATTGGCGGGAAACCCGGCGACTTCAGGATGGCATTGATAAACGCCATTTCCATGAATTTTTCAGTGTTAATAATCTCTGGGTTAGCCGCCCTGACAACTGCCATCAACGCGAAAGCTACCAGAAAGATTAGTTCCGCGCGGATGAGCAGTTTCTTGTTTTCCTTGATCCAGCCAAAAAACCTTTCCCGGTCAATTTTCGAAAGCACCAACAGATTAATTCCAACCAGGATAAACAGCGATGTCACCTGCGAAGCCAGGTCGTTGCGCAGCAGTTGAATGGAAGTGAGCCACCAGAATATGGTTCCCCAAAGCAGCAGTCCCAACGGTCGCAGGTAAAATGCTCCCCTTGAGGGTAGTTTTCTCAGCGCTGCGTAAGCCAGCGGCAAGTTGACAACCGCCAACACCAGACTAAACGCGTACCAGCTAAAAACTCCAATCATACTCACCTTACCCGGTAAATCACGGTACTGCCCTCACGATAAACTTCGTCCCACAAGACTCCATTATACGCAGGGAACTTCATGAGTGCTTCCGCTGGATAAAAAGCGCTTTCCTGCTGACCAACGATGATGTATTGAACCCGATATTTCTCGAGGTAATTTGTGACAAAATCTTCATCCAAACTGTGGTAAAAGGCATTTACCTCATCCACACGCGCCTGGACCTTGTCCGAGCCGGTCACAGCCCGCTGTTGGCGCTGATGATAGTTCCACCCCACCACGCCCGGAAGACCGGTGTAGATGGTGTAGCGGTTGCCCCAGTAATATTCGTAAGCCTGTGCTTCCAGGATCACTGGGGAGCCTTGAACGTTATCCTGCAACCATTGAATTGCGCGGTAATCCTGCCCAAGGTCCATATCCACCCCGTTCACCTGGAAGCGGGAGGTTTCCATGTACTTCATCCCATCCAAAGTGTGCGGTGCGTCCGGATTCATGCGATCGGTGACCTTATCGCGTGTGGCAAAAATTGGGAACATCAGAGCACCGGTCAAAAGAAGAATGAGGGGCACCTGGAAGAGAACCTGATATCTTCCGCGCCATTGGCTCTGATCGCGCCAGGTGATTGCCAGCCCAATCCCAGCCACAAGCGCCAGGAACATCCAGGCCTGCAGGTAGAGCTTGAAGACCACGTTCATCCTGCCAATATCCCCCACGAGGTGCACCAGTTCCACTACGATCGTCAGCAGCAATCCAGTTCCCGCCATGAAGAAGAGCAATTTTTTGCCGTCGGGCAGCCCAGGTGCGAGCAGGAGCGCCAAAGCCCATACGCACAGCGGCAGCGCAACGATGGCTATCCTGACCTTCAAGATGAGCAATCCAATCAAAATTGCGCCTACTAACAGCAATCCGGCTATGATCCAGCTTTTCGCGCCAGCCCATCGCTTCAGACTCGCGACTTTGGTTTCCGACATCCACTGCCAGCTTTCCCAAGAAAACCAGGAAACGATCAGGAACAGGAGCAAAGCCCAATGTGTGAAGTAAGATGCCAGCGGCGTCCGGTCTCCATCCCACATGCCAATTTGCCCAAAACCTGGATAAAACCAGCGATTGAAGGGCTTATAAAGCAAGCTGGAAAGGAAATAGAGGATCAAAACACTCAGCCCGATCTGAACCACTTTGGTCAGTTTGGGTGACAACCAGCGATTTCGCATTGCCGGCACGTATCGCCAGCCCACATACCCCAGGATAACCATGTTCAGGATCATGAAGGTGTAGAAATCCCAGGTGTTGATGGGTTTCAATGCGCCAATGATCAGCCCTCCGAGAAAAATCCCCAGGATGAGACCTGTAATATTCTTGCGTGGTTTTTCATGCCACTGTCCTTTACTCATCAGCACAGAGAGGCCCCAAGCCATTGCCGCCACCACCACTGGCATCGCAATCAGATGGGCATGAAAATCACCGTAAAGGAAGGTGAAGAACGGGAATTCTGTGATGGATTCCCCCGGGATAGCCCGGCTTGGGTTCCAATACCAACTCCCCGCGCTAATTGGCAGAATCTCACCGTTGAATAGCTTACCGATCCCCACCAGCAGCCACTGCACCCGCTGCACAAAGCTTCCATTAGCAATTGCCTGACCTCCCGATCCGAGTGTTTTGATCGCTTCCGAAAAGAGTTTTACCTCGCCCAGGTTGCCGAGCAAGCCGACCACGAACATAGCCGCCAAGCCTGCCCAAAAGGCAAGGTCAATCACCTTTACTTTTCCTTGTCCGGCTTCCTTGCCAAAAATCGCTTTGGTGATGTTCCATGCCAGGCTGAAAATGCCGACAGAAAGCATCCCGTACCAAAGGGCTAGCAGGATGTTGTAGGCAGTTGCCGGGACTACACCCAGCAATTTCATCGGCAAGCCGATCAGGACTTGCCCGTAGTAGTAGTAGTTGATGTACCCACCGGCATACCATGGGTCATAAGCCGGAAACACAGTGCTCTTGATGACAGCGTTTAGGTATGAGAAATCCATCGGCTTTTCCCCGCCTCGCCAGGGATGCCAGAGGTCCGGATTCAACCAGCGGATTAGCAGGAAGAAAGCAAACATCACAAGCGTGATTAATTCTTCCACAAGGAATTGCTTCCAAAGGCGTTTCAGGTCCTTCAAGAGGCTGTGTCGTGTCAGCCAGCCGACAATCAGCCCTGCGATTGCAATCAACCCAAGCACAATTAGCAGTAATCCACGGGTCACCGCCACACCTGCCGATCCCAAAACAAATGCCAGGTAAGCGAATAACAGAAAACCGATGATCTTCGAAAACCCGTAGCCCTTATCCTTCAATCCAGGCAGCGCCAGGCGCAGCAAGGGGAAAACCAGCAAGCCTAGAAGCAGTGAAAATCCGTAGAAAGCCAGAACAGCCAGGGCGGGATGGCGATTGAGCAGACCATTTCTATCGAATAACTCCGACCAGGTGCCGTTTTCCTGTTGGATCTGCAGATCCTGATCCGAGAGCATCAAAGTCGGTTTTCCGGACTTGTACTGAGAAGCTTGCCTGGGTGTCAGGTAAATCACCTGGCTGAGATCCACAGAATCAAGGAAAGCAGCCAATTTTTGGGGGTCAAAATCCGCCGTCTTCTGGAATACCATCACTTTCGGGTGGTCATAAACTGAAAACGCTTCTTCCGCGAACTGGTCGTTGAATTCCCATTCTCCCAGGCTCGGGTAAGACGTGAAAGTCTCCACCAATTCAAAGCCAAGCTGCCCCTCAAACCTGCCCGGTTCAGCCAGGTTATAGCATGTCACGCTTTCCATTTCGTCCGGGCAGCCCACCAGCGCGCGATAGTATGCCGTGCTGAGCGGATACCGTTCAGGCACACGCGGGATGGTTCCCCACTGGCGGTTGGAGCTCATGAAGATGTATTCGCCCTGGCTCAGCATCTGGAAGAAGCGGTCGCGCTTCACCTGGTCATCCTGGGCGTACATATCCAGGTTCAGGTCTCCCCGAAAGATGCCCAGGTTGGTATCGTAGGGGATGTAGCCGTTCATCATCAGCGGCAAGCCGTCATCCCAAACGGTTTCATGAACCACCCCAACGGTGTTAACCGCGATTTGCCCCGAACCTGAAACCATTTCCAGGGTCAGCTCCACGTCCTGCATGCGGCTCAAGACCAAGCTCTGCGGCAGGTCGAACACCACCTCACTGCCAAGCCCTTGCCCCATCTCGAGGAAAGTCCCGCTTATCTCTGCGCTGACCACCTGTTGTGGGTCCTCGCCCGTGCTGGTTAGGGTTACTCGCAAAATTTTCTCACCTGGATTTTGCGACACGTCCACCAGTTGAGGGATCACCACCTGCCTTACAGCGCCAGGCTTTGTAACCAATATCCGGATGTTAAACGGATTCTCCGCAGTTAACTGCTGACTGATCCTGGGGAGGTATTGCTTGTTCAGAGTGCTGTTTTCTTGTGTGTAGGTGATATACGGCACGCCTGCTAAATATGGCTGGCAGTTTTCTTTCTCGAACCCCAAAACCAGGATGTAGGTTTTACCTTTTTCCAGTTTCACGCCTTCATCGAGGAAGAAATCAAGGCTGCTGAGCTGGTTCCCACCGCTTGGAGTGCTTGCTGGTAACGCTGGCAGGATGGAATTTCCGCTAATTGCATCGCGAATATCAAGCGAATAGACCACAGGCTCAGCCGACAGCATCAGGTCCTGCACCTCCGGGAAGGTCACACCTTCCACCGTACCATCCCGGTCTGCCACGAAGACGCTGAGGTAACTTTGCCCTGGCGAAAGGGTCACCTGGTTGCGGTACTGCCCTTGTTGTGAGAAAACGCCGTCCTCAGTCTCCACCATCAGGTTGATCGGCCCATCGATGTTCTCATAGATCCATTCCGAGGCTTCAATCCGCGTGACCGGTCGGGTGTAAATTCGGCTGAAAGCAAATGCGTAGGCTAGTGTTCCCGCAAGGACCACTGCCGCGGAAACTATGCCAATTGCACGTAAGCTCCTGCTGGAGATTTTCAGTTTTTTCCAGCGGAAATCACGCGATGCGGAGAGTAATTTCCAGAGTCCCCAGGCGGCAATGATCGCCAGAAGCGGGTAAATGGGCATCAGGTAGCGCATGGATTTCACCCAAGCCAGTCCCTGCCAGGCAGCATAGATCAACGTCCAGACCAAAATTGGCAGGCTATCCCAATTTTTCTTCCAGAAGACATGGAAAGCCATCCCGATAGTGCTGCCAATGGCTGCCAATCCAAGTGGCAAACCCAAACCCCATAACACCAGATTTTTGAAGGAGAACCACAAGGGGCGCCTAGCCCACTGCAGCGCCGGCGGAAAATCCACTTCACCCGTACTCTGAGCCTGCAGCGATCGCATGCTCTGCCACCAGTTTTGGTTGATCGAAAAATTGAAGAAACCAGGTCCGTCAAAAGCGTAAGGCTGGCAAATCCTGAAAACCATGAAGCTCATCACTGCCGCCAGGAAGATTCTGCCAATCATTGGCGGGAAAGCTCGTTCTTTCTTTTCGTTTTCCAGCTTGAAGTAGCGCACCCCCTCCACCAACGGAAGCAAAAGCGCCAGGGATATCGCGTTGATCTTCGAGGCGGTCGCCATTCCAAGCGCGACCCCAAAAGCCAGGTAAGGCCAGATCTCGTACCAGACCCGTTTCGCCTGGCTTGTGTCATCTTTAACCAGCAAAGGCGTCCGTTTCAGGATGACCACACCCATCAGCACGGTCAACATGGCAAAAGTGTTGGTGAATGAATCGACGGTCATGAAGTGAGCGAGCTGGATCGGCAAGACCGCAAATGCGTACAGCGCGGCTGCAATCAACCCCACCCAGCGGTTGAACAGCTTTTTGGCGACAAAGAAGGTTAGCAGGATGGTGATCGTATCCATCACCGCCGACATGGTTCGACCCAGCAGCGTGTTCAGGTCGTAACCCACCTGCCCGGTCCACTCCCCGGCATATCGCACCATGAAAACCGGCAAAGTTCCATAAACAAAGAAACCGAAGTCCTTGTTGCCCGGATTGAGCGGCGAAGAAGC
>DAOOPV010000011.1:0-47011 GCA_035388405.1 Anaerolineaceae bacterium | reverse complement strand
CCGAAAATCCGCTCGAACGATACCGTAATATCGGCGTAATTGCCCATATTGACGCTGGTAAAACTACTACTACCGAGCGGATTTTATTTTATGCCGGTAAAACTTACCGCCTTGGCAACGTTGATGACGGCACCACTGTCACCGACTGGATGCCCGAAGAACGCGAACGTGGTATCACAATCGTTTCCGCTGCTGTTACAGCAGAGTGGAAGGGATACCGCATCAATCTGATTGACACCCCCGGACACATCGATTTCACAGCCGAAGTGCAGCGCTCCCTGCGCGTCTTGGATGGTGGTGTGGTCGTATTTGATTCGGTCCAGGGCGTGGAACCACAGAGCGAGACGGTCTGGCGTCAGGCTGATAAATACCTTGTCCCACGCATCTGCTTTGCCAACAAAATGGATCGCACGGGCGCTTCCTATGAACGCACCGTGCAAAGCATTCGCGAACGGCTGGGTGCCAACGCTTTGGAAATGCAAATCCCGATTGGTGAAGAATCAAGCTTCGTTGGTTTTGTTAACCTGCTTGAAGAGAATGCAGTCACATTCTCTGACGACCTTGGTGTGGAACCATTGGTCACTGAAATTCCGGAGGAATTACGCGAGCTGGCAGCCGAAAAACGCGCCACTCTTGTTGAGCGCATCGCCGAAACAGACGATGACCTTACGCTTAAGTTCCTCGAAGGCGAACCAATCTCATTAGCAGAACTCAAGAGCGCCCTGCGAGTAGCAGTGCTTGCTAACAAGGCTGCGCCGGTTTTCTGTGGCAGCAGTTTGCGCAATAAGGGCGTGCAGTACGTGCTGGACGCTGTAATTGATTATCTTCCTTCACCGCTGGACATTCCCCCGGTCGATGCCACCCTGGTGCGCGACGGCAGCGAGGTTCAGCGCCATGCAGATCCCTCTGAACCGCTTTCTGCCTTGGTTTTTAAGATCGTAACTGATCCTTACATGGGTCGGTTGGCTTATATTCGTGTTTATTCAGGCACGATCAAACAAAACAGCACAGTTTACAATTCCTCAAAGGATAAAAAAGAGCGCGTTGGGCGCTTGCTGCGCATGTACGCAGATAGCCGGGAGGATATTGCTGAACTGGGTGCTGGTGATATCGGCGCGATTCTTGGTCTGAAATTTAGCTTTACGGGTGACACCTTGTGTGATCCCACCAATCCGGTGCTGTTGGAGACTATTAGCTTCCCCAATCCGGTTATTTCAATTGCGATCGAACCCAAGACCAAAGCCGACCAGGATAAAATGTCCGACTCGCTGATCAAGCTGGCGGAAGAAGATCCTACTTTCCAGATCCGCCAGGACGAAGCAACTGGTCAGACTGTGATCTCCGGTATGGGCGAGCTCCATCTGGATGTCTTGGTCACCCGTCTTTTGCGCGAGTTCAAAGTGCAGGCTAATGTCGGCAAACCGCGTGTGGCGTACCGCGAAGCTGTCACTAACTCCATCAATAATTTTAATTATCGCTATAGCAAGCAAACAGGTGGTCATGGGCAGTTTGGTCATGTGGTCATCGACCTTGAGCCCCTCGAGAACGGATCAGGAGTTATTTTTGAGAACAAGATCCGCGGTGGGGCGATCCCGAAGGAATACATCTCCGCCATCGAAAAAGGTGTCCTGGATGCAGCTGAGAGTGGTCCGCTGGCTGGATTCCCAATGACCGACTTCAAGGTCACACTGGTAGACGGCTCGTATCACGAAGTGGACTCGAGCGAGATGGCTTTCCGCACAACTGCCCTGCTGGCAGTACGCGAAGCAACAGAAAAAGCGACTCCGGTCATCCTTGAACCGATCATGAAAGTCGAAATCACGATTCCTGAGGAATATACTGGCGATATCATTGGCCAGGTCAACGCCCGTGTGGGCAACATCCTTGGCATGGAAGACCGTTTTGGCAATGCCAAAGCCATCCATGCTGAAGTGCCACTGTCCGAGATGTTCGGCTACGCGACCGAACTGCGCTCCGCGACGCAAGGTCGGGGAGTGTTCACGATGGAATTCAAGCATTACTCCCAGGTTTCGGACGCGTACATGAAAAAAATACTTGGTCGGTATAACGGCTGAGTCCAACATGACATTTCCAGGAACTCAAGTTCCTGAATGAAAATAGATTGAAAAGGTAGAAAATGGCAAAACAAAAAATTAGAATTCGTCTGAAAGCATATGATCATCGCATCCTTGACCAATCCGCGAAACGTATTGTCGAGACCGCAGAGCGCTCCGGTGCCAAAGTAGTTGGTCCTGTACCTCTGCCGACCCGCATCGAGAAATTCACCGTGCGCCGCTCGACCTTCATCGACAAGGATTCCCAGGAACACTTTGAAATCCGCACCCACAATCGTCTGATCGACGTTTTGGAACCCGATTCAAAGACCATTGATATGTTGATGCGCCTCAGCCTCCCCGCTGGCGTAGATATTGAAATCAAGATATAGTCTGATTTCTGCAGAACGGTTGTTTTGCCTTGTTGTGAAACGAGGGCAAGAGAACCCTTAAAACTTAGCCATTCCCATCGAGCAGTGCCTGCTCGGCTGGTCTTCATCTACCTTTCACACGGTGGTTGCGCTGCAGCCATCGTGTTTTGTTTAAGCCTGAATTCTGGAATTAGCAACACGATGGAGTGTCATCTTTATTCCTACAGCATTCTTACAAAACTGCGTTTTGTATCTGTCTTATCGCTCATGTATAATCTAACTAACAACCCCTCCTCAAAGAACTCACGAGTATTTTCAGATTAACCGAATCACCTGATCGCTTACGCCTGGCAGTTTGGCTTAAAAATTGCAGTATGGTCACCATGGTTACTTTTTCCGGTTTTCGAGGACCACAACCATTGAAAATTATCCGGTCAATCGGATTGATTGTTTTAGCCTTGCTCATCATATTCGTGCTCGTCTCTGCCGATCCGCCACCTCCACAAATCGCGAGTGAAGCGGTAAAGGAGGAGCTATGGACAGCCTACCAGCAGCGCTATGAACAATTTCTGGCTTCAAATGCTGATGACCCAATCAGTGACCTATTTGAGCCAGTGCTGGATGAGGCGTTTATCTCAGCGGATGGAAAAACCGCTGTGATCTGGTTGGCTCTGCGGGACTACAGCGGGCGGATACTCGGAACTGAACCCGGCATAGCACTGGCAGCCCTGTCCGCTGATGGGTGGCAAGTGCTGCTGAGAGGCGACCCGGGCTGGGATCAGGTGGTGAGCCAAATGCCTGAAGGATTTTTGCCGGTTGAGTTCCAACCTGCCAATGCGAAAGCTCTCGCCGCAAGTCCACAAACTGTTTGGGGCTACTACCTTCCCTACGTCAAAGGCACTGCCCACAAGCTCGAGGGCTCTGTGCTACATTTCCACAACTATCCACCCCTTGGTTATCCAAGCTGTGCTCAAGTGGAATGCCAGTATGCCTACGATTTCACTGATGCCGGTCATTTCCCGATGGTTGCTTCCCGCGCGGGCACGGTAGTTTCCTATCGGGATAGCTGCCCGGATGGGAACACAGCCTGCACGAATTATATTGTTCTGTACGATGCGAATGGGCTGAATCAGCTCTACCTTCATCTTGCCTATGGAACTGTTCCGAACCACTTTGTTTATGGCACCTATGTACCTCGGGGTGCCTACATTGGCGACACGGATGACACCGGCTACAGCACTTCCGAGCATGTTCATTTCATGGTTGTCCCATCATTTTGGTACGGTGGTGACGGATACCCCTGGGGATATTCAGTGGATGCCCGTTTTGCGGATGTATCGATCAATAACGGCATCCCACGCACCTGCTACGAGGTCACGTCCCTGGGGCAGATATATGATGGCGCAACGCAGTGCATTGGAAATAAGGCTGACCCGCTCAACCCAAACAACGATTGGTTTGTCTCGGGAAACGTTGGCGCCAACCCTCCCACTGGGCAGCTAACGCGCCCTGCGGCAGGGGCAGTGGTGGCAACGGGCAGCAACCCGCTGATGGATGTCACCGCCAGCACGCAGGATGACGTGCGCGTCAAGACAGCTGTATTGCTGGGGCTGATCAATGGCAGTTGGGTGGAAATAGCTCCCCGGGTCAGTAATCCAACTGCTGCCGGCGTGTTTGACTGGGATGTGAATTTATGTCAGGCTGGACCGCTGAACGGTCCGCTTGAGGTCGCTCTGAAAATCTGGGACCACGAGGGCAACGAGGTCGGATTGCTTTCCCGACGCACGATCCAGGTGGATCACGCCTGCCCGCCTCCGGTCAGCCAGATGACAACGCCCACCACATACGATGGGACCGCCTTCAAGCTTAACTGGACGGCAACCAATTCAGGAGCAGGAATATCTTCATTCCAGATCCAGTGGCGTCCGGGAACCGAAGCCTGGTCCACGACTCGCCAGATGACCTACCCCGCAGCTGCAAGGACATCATGGTTTGTCGGGGCTCCGGGGGGAACTTACGGCTTCCGAATGCGAGCCATTGACAATAATGGGCAGGCTGAAGCCTGGCCATTAAACGGTGCAGCCGAAGTCACTGTTAGCCCGCCTGCCACCTGCGTGGGTGATGGCGCGGAGCAGGATGACACTGCTGCAACGGCGATTTTTATCAGCCTTGGAGTGGAACACCAGCGCAATATTTGCGGTTTGGGAGATGCGGATTGGTTCAAGCTTTGGACGGGTGATCACAACTATATTCGGATTTTTGCACGCTCGATTGGTGCAGGGGCTGCGGTGCGTGTGTCGGTCTATGCGGCTGATGGCATCACCCTCCTGGGGACTGCTACCGCCTCGGCTATGAACACCAGCACCAGCCTGGGGCTAATGGTCCCAAAAAACCAGAAAATCTATATCAAAGCTACGCCTGCCGTTACGAACCTCACTGGCACTGCCGTGCTGTATGGGATGAAGGTCACTCCGGGCTTCGCCTCCGCCCTGCCGCTAATTATTAAGTGATAAAGATGGGAAAACCCGTACGGGTAAATGATTGAGGCTTCCCCAAATTTCGGGGAAGCCTCTTTCGTGTAAATCACGAGCTGCAGGGCGAGGAAGTGATCGTTGGGAGCAGCTGCAGCCCGATTGAGCGGTGGTCCTTTACTTGTTCATCAGCGGGAGAAATAGCTGGAGCATTGGACCGGTCAGGAAATACTGAGCTGACATAGATTGCACCGTAAGTGACGGGAAATCAGTCGTGTAGGTGAAATTCAGGTTTTGCGGTGTGGTGTGCAGGTAGCCGATGGAGTTCTTGGCAAAAACCTGGTAAGCAACGCGCGTTCCGTTGTAGTTCAAATCAGTAAAGCTGCGCGCGCCATGAGTGTTGGGCTGATCCAGCGGAGAGGGAATAGTACCCAGGCTGATCCAGTTGAATCCATCGTTTGTGGCCATGATCTCGAATTCCGTTTCCGTGATCGAGTTATCCTGCCATACCAAGGTCAGCGAATTACCACTGATCGTATGCGACAACCCATCCGGAGCAATTGGGGGCATAGCCACAATGTTCGGGCGCATCATGTCCATTTCTTCATGAGACAGGATGTGACAGTGGTACATATATTCCCAGCCAAAGTTGACCAGGCTGTTGACGATCGGATCGACGGGATTGCCATTTGGATCCGTAGGATTGAACATTGCTGTACTTCCCAATGGCATCATCGGGTCCAGAGGACGGATGGAATTGGGGATTTCGAATGGGAAGATAGGTATGATCGGTCGGATGGCAAAGTACGTGTCTTCCAGGGGGTGCACACGTACTGTATCCTTCCAACCAAGTTCGTTACCCTCTGGCGGTTTGATTATGTTGTCCCAGGTCACCCGGTTCAACAATTGGACGTCATAGAGGTGGAAGTGAATTGGGTGCGAATCAACACCGTTGTGCGTGATTTTCCAAATTTGGGTCCCATCGTCAGCGGTAGCTATGGGTGTCACGTTTGCCGTAGTAGGCAGGTTGGTCCCGTCGAACATTTCTGTAGGTGGATTAACAAATGGGTATAGAACCAGGTTTTGGAGTCCTGGGGTTGCCGGAACCGTTTCGAGACCAAGGTTACCCTGCATGCGTCCAAAGGGTTCGAAATTAGATTCATTCATTTCGTCCTGGATAGACTTGGGTTCAATCTTGACACCAAGCTGGTTGCCTAAAAGGGTGTCAAACTTGAAGATGTCACCACCCTGGTCAGAGATACGGGCGAAGCCGTCACATTCAGGGCTCGGGTTGATCGGTCCATTACACCAACCAGCCGAGGTGAAGTCTGTACCATAGGACGGGTTGTAGGCTGCCTGTCCGACGATTACTGGATGTTGCCCTGATTCGTACACACCGGAGCCATCTGCTTTGTGCAAGAAGGCGGAGCGTAGGGCGTTGAAGTTATAGGTTGGGGCAGGTGCATTAGGGAGCACTTTTATCTGCATGATTGTGCGGGTGTTAGGTCCGTAGCCCGGCAGAACCACGGCAGGAGCGGCAGGGTACATATCTGGCATTCCAGTGTAGTAGTCGTAAGTGGAAATGCGAGCAGGGAATGCCGCGGGTGCATCGTTGTAGAGGATCAAAGTCTGACCGGCATATGCCGAGAAGTCCACGATCACGTCAGCACGTTCAGCAGGACCCATCAGAAGGGAGTGCTGATCGACAAGACCAACATCAAAGCGGGTGGGGTCAGTGATCCAGGTGATGTGTTGAGCGGGGATTTCTACCGGTTGGGGTAAGAATCCGCCTTCAGTACCAATTTGGATCCAATCTGGACCAGCAGGACTCAAGGTCAGGTCAGGTGTGGGGAATACGTTGGGATCTAACTGCGCCGCAGCAACCTCTTCGGGTTTCAGAGCAACTTCGGTTGCACCAATGAGGGGGTCACTAATTTGGGTTGGGTCAGCAACGTACCACTGCAGATTGAAGAAGCGGTCATTAGCAGCGTTGAGAATGCGGAAACGGTAAGCTGTCGGCTCAACAGTAGTTGTAGGATAAGCGGTACCATTCACCAAGGGTGTGTCGTTGAACTCTTCCATACCAGCCGAGTTATTCGGTGTGCCTGGAATGAAAGGCGGCTCGCAGAAGGGGTCAGTGTCATACTGCCAGGTGGTTGGGTCTTCCAGATCACAGGGGCTTGCCAGGGGGATACCCCAGTCGTCCGCGGTGTGCCTGATGCCATCGGTGCCTTCAGGGTCCAAACCAAAATAGGGGTTGGCAATTGGTGGATACTTGGGATCAGCAGGAGGCCAGAACCATGGTCCGTAGAACCAGCGACCATAAGAACTCATGCCTGAAGGATCAGCCGGATTTTCTGCGGGCATGTAGACATGCTCATACCAGAGGTCACCCTCAGAGCCCCAGCGGCTGTAATCCCAGGTGGGATCGAGCTCAGCCATTTGTTCGGGGGAAGAAACGAAGGTTTTATCCTGGACTACCAGGGGGATTTCAAACTGCCCGCTTGGGAGCAAGCCGCTATCGATCAGAGCCTGTTCGGTCTCATCACGGATGATGTAACCAGCAGCTTCACCAGCGTAAACGTTCAGACGGGTGATGCCCCAGGCGTGGTCATGGTAGAACATAAAGCGCGCGCTTTGCTGGTTGGTGTAATAGAATGACATACAACCGTCATCAGCAGCAGAACAATCGGGCACACCAGCGGGAGCTTCCAGGCCGACCATGTCGGGCACCTGTCGAACAGCAACGCCTTCAGGCCAGCTTGTCATTTCGTTAGCGGGAGTGATCCACTGATGAGGGGTTCCATCTGAGATCCAGGGAGTAATGCCGCCATGGAGGTGAAGAGTTGCCCGGTTTTCCGCAAAACACATCATGCGGTCCATCATGCTTCGGTCAGCTTCACCGCACATTGGGTTGCGAACCGCATCAAGCACAGAACCTTCGTCGACTGGTTCCATCATTTCCATGGGACCCATGCCAGAACCCATAAAGGTTGAGTCAACGGGCAGGAAGAGGTCGCCATCGACACCGGTTGGCAGAAGATTATAGAAAACGATCCGGACAGGGCGATCTTTATTTGCCTGGATGATCGGACCCAAATAGTGAGGTTCACCGATACCGACCGCCTGGGAGCCGTCCGGCATCAAAGCTGGGATCGTCGTGCCATCAATCAAGTGATTTACAAGAGGAACGCTCTCACTCCAGGAGGCATTTGTGGCTGTTTCAAGCTGTACGTACTCGCGTAGGAGCGTTCCCTGGGCTGGGAACGAAGAGTTCATCTGCTCACGGTGCTGCACAAGCGCGATAACGTAATAATCGGCGCCTGGGAAAGTGGTGGTGTCAGGTACGCCGAGGGGAAGGTATTGGCCGAGGTTGTTGGAAGCAGCAGCGCAACTGCCGGCGACAGAAGGATCGCAAAGCAGGGGCAGCTCATCCTGGAATTTCTTGATACCAGTGCCTGTAACATATCCAGAGCCTGGGTTGGTAAGGTTGATGGCTGTAACAGCCCCAATATCGATTACAGCGGATGCAGTTGCCATCATGCCACCACCCAAGGTATCGGTAATGGTGACAGTGGGAACGCTGGTGTAGCCGGCTCCAAAAGTGTCGACCACGACGGATTGCACGTCGATTGTGGCTGTGACGATTGCGTCATCCAGAACGTTTACACGGGGAAGGGCTTGAACTTGACCTTCCTGGGGATTCAGGATGCCCTCATCTCGGGCTGCCTGGGCGGCATTGAATTGCCGGCGGTTGAGCGGGTTTAGCGCGGTGCCATCGTGAATCACCACGTTAGGAGCGCGCGAATAACCAGATCCGGGGTTGTCGATCACCACACCAGTAATCACACCAGTGACGGTATCCCATGTTACGTGGCCTTTTGCCTGAACGCCGCCTTCTCCGTCAGGATAATCGAAATCTACTGTCGGCAGGTTGTAACCGCTGCCGCCATAGGTCAAGGTGAGGCTGTCAACGCCGCCATAAGTTGTGGCAGTCGCGGGGGTGGTGGCTCCACCGCCAGTGATTGCAACCGCAGGTTGAACGTAATCCATGCCAGGATTGGTGACATTGATGGCGACTACTGTGTTGCTGGAGGTGACGACTGCTGTGGCAGCCGCTCCAGCACCCGCGCCTGTAATCTGGACGGTTGCCGAAGTGTAGTTGCTGCCAGGGTTGGTGATGGTAATGCTTGTGATTCCTCCTCCAGCACCAATTTGCGCGGTCGCAGTCGCTCCGCTTCCGTCACCAGTTATGGTGACAGTTGCGTCAGGGTTGGTCAGCGCGGTTAGACCCCAGTTAGGGTATGGACCAAAATAGTGTGGGACGACACTTTCATCAACCGGCGAAGCCGGAAGCTTTTCTGGTGCCGCAGCAACGTTAATTGGAAAGTTCCCGGATATCAGGGACACGAGCAACAGTATCAAGACTGTTGTGCTGAGTATTTTGTGCTTAAGCATTGTAAACTCCTTTGTAGATTATGGTGATTGAGGATTAATGTGAAAAACGTTTCATACTACTCAAAAAGATAGATGGTGGATTTTGTTTTGCATTTTTAATATTTACACTGGAGAATTTGCAGCAAAAAATGATCTTCAACAGCTTGTGAGTATTTATAGAAATTCTTCCCGATGACCGTCCTTGCATAACAACTCTCCATCTGATTGTTAGTATAAGGAATGGTTACCCTTGTGCTGTTTGGGATGTTTTGACAAGATTTGTAATGATTTAGAACGGGGCTAAAATACTCACGAAAGGAGTTGATTCTGTTTATCTGTCTATTCTTCCCCTCAATATCTGCAAATACTTGCTAACAATTACCCATGCCAATTTCCAATTATTTATTGGTTAGTCGGTGAGATCCGCAACCATTAGAGGGTCGAAAACTCGCCTCAACAATTTCCATCAGGGCCTTATTCCAAGACAGTTTCAAGATTGTATTCACAAGCAAAGCAACAATCGCAAATTTTCTCCAACGTTATCAACTAATAGATTGGGTAATATGGAATCATTCAATGGAGTAACTCATGGATATCCAGCAGAGCATCCTTATTATCGAAGAAGACTTACCCTTGAGCCAATCACTTGTCCAAATATTCCATCACGAAGGCTATCAGGTCACCAGCACCCCCATTAGTAACAAGGCTTTGGATCTACTGGAAGATGGTTTGTTCGACCTGGTTGTGTTGGACATCAATAACACCCACGATCAAGGGCTGTCGCTATTTTTTCGAATTAAAAGAGACTATCCCCGGCTGCCTTTTATCTTGCTTTCTCCAGGACCTGAATGCGGGGATATCCCATATCTAGATGAAGAGGAATTGTGGGTGAAAATTCCCAAGCCTTTTGAGCCTGGTTTTCTTTTGATGACTGCTTTCGAGATGATCGGCTCAGCCTTAGTGCGATAGGCATTAATCAAACAGATCAAACAAGAAACCCTTACTGTTAGCTAACCTACCAGGCGATAGCCAAAATCCCTCACAGTGATAAGATGCTGCGGGTCGGATGAATCTTGTTCCAAAGCTTTTCGAATTTTGTGAATATGCCAGCGAGTGATATCACTCGCTTCTTTTCTTGAACAATCAAAACCCTGGGATTCTTTTACCAGGGCCTCAAAGGAGACCGCCTCTGGCGAATGACGCATCAATGTAACCAGGTAACCAAACGATGATGGCGGAATAGGGACAACTTCCCCTTCGATTTCGATATGCTGCGTGTGCAAATCTGCCTTGATGACCCCGCAAGTGAGAAATCGGGCTGCATCCGGGTCTGCTCCCTGTGGCTGGGGAGTATCCTGTCGTTGTCCAGAGAGATCTGATGAATGCAACTCAGCTAATAAGTTCTGTACTTGCGAAATGATCTCTCGCTGTCTTTGCGGCTCTTTGTTCTCTTCAAGGATCTGACCAACACGTTCAATGATCGTCCTGGGGTCGATCGGTTTCAAAAGAAAATCACGCGCACCCCCACGCACTGCCTGGATAGCCGCGTCCAGCGTGGCATGCGCTGTCAGGATGATAACCGGCAGGTCGGGGTCAATCTGACGAATATTAGGAAGCAAATCAACCCCCATCACATCTGGCAGTTTAATATCCAGGAAGAGCAGCGAAAAAGAATCTTCCTGCAATTTTTCGAGCCCTTCTTGTCCGGTGCCTGCCAAAACAGGGTAATATCCGGATCTTTTTAGGATCGCACCGAGTGTTTGTCGCAGAGCGGGTTCGTCATCAATGATTAATATCTTTTGCACTTTTCCACCTTCCACAACAATCTATTGTGAGGTCGCGGGCAACCAGACGCCGAACTCCGCCCCGCCTTCATAGTTTCGGGCTGTGAGTCGCCCTTTGTGTCTCTGCACGATCTCATAACTGATAGCCAGTCCCAATCCACCGCCTTTTGGCTTGGTGGTCTGAAACGGTTCAAACAGTCGATCCAAGTAATCAGTCGAAATACCAGGCCCGGTATCTCTGACCAGCACCCCAATTTCCTTGCTATCAGGTGATCCCTGGGTGAAAATCAGCTCCAGTTGCCCCCCCTGTGGCTGCATGGATTCGATGGCATTGATACAGAGATTGATCAGAACCTGTTTTATCTGGTCCTTGTTACCGCTTGTGTCCCAATTACCACTTGCAGTTGAGTCCACCACCCATTCCACATTTCCTTTGTCAAGCTCACTGCGAATCAAGCCGTGGACTTCGCCCACGACACTCACCAGATTAAAAACTGAGCCGGAGGGAATTGTTGGCGGGCGGTAGATTTCCCTCAGTTCAGCGACCAGATTGGATATGCGTTTTGTTTCAGCAGAGGCAATCTCGAGGTATTCCCAATTTTGATCATTGGGATCAGTGTCAACCTGAAGAAGGTAAAGGCTGTTCTTGATCGTCTGGAGCGGGTTGTTGATCTCATGCGTGATAGAAGCCAGCATGCGCCCCAAGGCTGCTAATTTTTCAGCCTGAACCAGTTGGTCATGCATGAGCAAATCTTCGGCGATCAATTCTTCCAGATCCTTGTTTAGCTTCTTCAGCTCTGCTTCTTTTCGCTTGAATTCAGTTTGGTCTCGCAAGCTGGCAAAAAATTCAGTGAATTCTCCCTCTTCATTTCTGAAGACAATGGCATTAAATGTCACCGGGGTAATTTGACCTAAACGGTTTATCAGTTCCAACTCAAAGTCGCGGATGCTGCCTTCTTTGAATACGATATCAAATCCCTTTGCGGCTTTCTCTCTGTCGGTGAATAAATCCAGAAATCCTGTGCCAATCAACTCATTGCGTTTGAGGTTGGTGACGGCAATCGCGGTCTCATTTACGTCTGAGATCTCGCCGGATCGCTTTACCGTCATTAAAGCGTCCATGTTGATTTCAATCAGCCCACGATTGTACCGATTCATCCGAACGAGGTTCTTTTGTGCCTGTTTGATCTTTGTGATGTCAATACCCACTTCAAGGATCATGGTTGTGTCATCCAACTCATAAAGGAAGTCGTGGACATCATAAATCTGGCCATTCGGACCTTCCCACTCCCAATGATGAGATTCCTGGTTTTCAAATGGTTTGAAAGACTCACAGTTATCGCAGGGCATATCGCGATTGAACAAACATTTATAGCATTTCATTCCAACTGGATCGCCAAACTGCTCGCGGAAATAGCGGTTTGCTCGGACTATCTCCCTTTCTGGGGATAAGAGCACGAGGTAGGCAGGAAGTAAATCAACCAGGGTTTCAAATTGCTGGCGTTCTCTCGCGGCCGAGGATTGCTCGAAGGCTAATCTTTCCTCAATATTTTGTTGAGCAATTCTGTTGGCCATTTTAAGTTGCTCAGTACGGGCTGTGACGAGTTCTTCCAGCTGGGTATTCATTAGCTGCAAGGTTTGTTTAGCCTCAATCTGGTCAGTTATCTCTACTGTATAGATTCGCAAGTGTTGGATTTCCGGCAGGTACAGTAGGGATTGCCTGAACCAGGATTTGCCTATCTGGATGTCACGGTTTTTGCGCTGATCGCAACCATTTAGCAGATCAGCAAGATAAGGGTTGATATCCTTCAACAGTGAATTTGAACAGTCATCCTTTCCGCAAGCGACACAAAATTGCTTGGCAGGTTGGTTTTGATAGATTACCTGACTATTTGCGTCGATTTCAATGACCGGTTGGGGATTGTTCTCCGGGAAAGATGCCAGCCATTCCTGGTGAAAGGAAGCACGCTTGTCTTCGGTGATGTCGGAAAAAATGACGCCAAATTTGTGGTCTGCATACTTGTAGGCAAATACCTGGTAATACCGGTCCAGGGCAGAATGGGCTTCGAATTTCTCCGGCACTCCACTGCGAACCACCTCGCTGAATCGTTCCAGCCAAATAGGGTTATCCTGTGGCAAACACTCATTGTGCGTTCTGCCAACAACTTGCTGTTTTGTGAGTCCTGTCAACTTTTCAAAAGCTGGATTGACATCCAGGAATCTGTAGTCAATAGCATTCCCGTTTCCATCGTAGACCAATTCGTGCAGCCCAAAACCTTCCGACATGCTGGAAAATAAACCGCGGTAGTTTTCCGCATATTCCGAGTCCGTCAATGCGTGAATGGTCTTGGTTGGTGTGGACTTGCCTGCCATTTGGTTTGCCTTCGACGTGCGTCTTAAGATTATGATAATTACTTGCGAAACAAACGACAATCCAATTTTGATCCTGAGACACAGAACGGATCAGAAAATCACGGGTTCATTTGATAATTTGTGACCAACTGTGCCCGTCGGAATTGGTCACGACACAGGGTTAAATCTCACTTCGTGGCTCATTTTTGCCACCTTGCTGATGGTTTCGTGGATGGAACAATACTTGGCAGCCAGATCAACAGAGCGCTGGAACTGTTTTTCGTCTACTTTTCCAGTGACTGTAATTTCCATGTTCACCCATTCAAGCGTCGTCGGCACTTCTGTGCGCTTTTCACCGGTGACGATGACCTCGACTATCGGGATTTCAACTTTTCTTTTTTCCAGAATTTCGATCAGGGTATAGTAAAAACAAGAGCTCAGAGCTCCCAGCAGCAAATCGTAGGGATAAAACTCCCCGGGTTTGGAGCCAATCCCAACGATGGCTCGCTCGTTTTCAAGTGTGTATTTGTCTGGAGAATAGTTAGTCTTTATTGTCAGCATAATGTTGATTCCAAAATAGTGAATTACTTAAGGAGCATTATAGCACCCTGACAAGTTCCAAATCCTTGTTGTATATTCATAAGCGAGCCAGCAACCTCCAATGATAAAATGGAGTTCTGGAGGAAAGATGCAAGCAGTTATTTCACTATTACCGGAACCATTCAACACCCGGGTTGAGCAGATTTGGGACTCTCTTGAAGACTACTTTGGATTGAATTATGTCCGCATCACCCCCATTCCGCATTTCACCTGGCAGTTGGGCGAGGGTTATCAGGAAGAAGATGTCATCTCCTGTCTGCATGAGCTCACCCAGCGTCTGGAACCCTTCGAAATCTGCACCCAAGGCTTGAATCACTTTAGCGGCAACTCACCCATCCTTTTTATTGAAGTCAGCAAGACCACAAGACTGCAGGAGATGCACGCTGCGATTTGGCGGCAATTATTACCCCTCACTCTTGACGCTTCTCCGCTTTACTCCCCCGAATGCTGGCATCCGCACATTACCCTGGCTATGGAAGACCTCAGCTGGGAAATGTTGGATGAAGTAACTGCCCAACTCCAGCAACAAAATCTGAACTGGCGCTTTACCCTCGATAACCTGGCGATTGCGTGTCAGCACGCGGATGGCAAAGCGCAGGTCGAGCACATCTTCCGCTTTGGCAAAGGGCTGACAGAATCCTTCGACTGCGGATTCAGGGCTGATTAGATTTTTTTCCGCAAGACTAAAACAGCGACTCGTGCGGGTGTTTTTCGTCCAGTTTAGCCAGCGCGTAGGAGGCTCCAGCACCAACCAAAAATAGCAAAGCACACGCCGCGATGATGCCAATCCCGCTTACGCCAGAGGGGATGATGGCGGCGGTGGAACCAATCACAATCCCAATGATGATGTGATACATCAGGGCATGGTGTTTGCGGAAGAGCCAGCTCACCAGCCGCGCGAAGAGGAAGATCACCAGCACGACCCCCAGGATGAGTGGCAGGATCACGCCCAGGTCGAGGTTCTTGATGCCGTTCGCCATCGGCTGGTAAAGACCGAGGTAAAGCAAAAAGTTCGAAGGGCTCATCCCAGGCACAACCAACCCCAGCCCAATCAAGCCGCCGCTAAGCAACCATCCCCAAAAACTCGGTTCCATCGTGACCGAGCGGATGGTTTTCATCCAGGTCATAAAGAAATAAATTCCAACTGCAAACACGGCAAGCAGCAGCCAATGCCAGTTCTTGCGACCTTGCTCACCCGCAGTTTTGAGCAGCGAGGGGATGGTGCCCACGATGAAGCCGATAAAGAGCCAGGTGAATTGGGCTGCGAAATGGTCGAAGGCGTAGTCAATGACCGCTGAGAAAGCAATCACACCGATAAGCCCGCCAATTCCGATCGGCAGGAAGAAGCGCAGGTTGGGAAGGAATTTCTTGCGGATGTCCGCCAGCCAGCGCACGAGCGGTTCATAGATGCCAAACACCACCATCAGCACCCCTCCGGAGAGCCCCGGGGTAATGGCGCCGATACCGGCGAGGATGCCTTTTACGAGGCGGATGATCCAGGCGAAGATTGCGTTGCCCTGTGTTTGGGGCGTTGGTGTTTTTTCAGTTGATGTCATCAGATAGCAGCTTTCTGTTTAAGAGTCGGCTTCCATTCTACAACAAATGGCATGATTGCGTGGAAGCAGAATGTTTTGAGCTGTTGATGCAACTTTCACAATCCTTGGTTAACAAGGATTGAGGGGGTAACTAGGCACTAAAGGAAAGTATTGATTTCAGCCTAGTTTGACCAGCCAGCTTTCCAGGTCGTCCAGCCAATGCAGGCTTGCTTCATCCCGAAATAATCGGTATGAGTGGACTATCCAATCATCCAACTCAGACTTTTGCAACGGAGCAGTCTGATTGCTAAGGCTGGTGTACCAATGCCGTACGACTTCTCGCTGGGCATTTAGCAGGGTAAGAGCACGTTCGAGCGAATACATACGAGCGACAATCAGTTTCGCAAGGAATTCCTGGCGGATGTCACGTGCCCTGGTGACCGGCGAGTCGATCCAGGCATTGAGCGCCTCTCTGCCGGCAGGAGTGAGCCTGAAGTAATGCCGGGATGGATTGGCTTCGGGGTGATCCGGGGCGTCCTCAAGCAGGCCAGCTTCCTTCAGTTTTTCCAATTTTGCGTAGAGCAAACCTTGTTTGATGCTCCATATTTTGATAATGCCAGGCATGGAAGTAATCCGCTGATGGATCTCATAGCCGTGCATCGGCTTTTGGTCGAGCAGCGCCAGGATGACGTGATCAGTAGCGATGGGGGAAGAAGGACGGGGCATTTTTCATCTCCTTGCGAAGGATGGCGATCAGAGCAGGGTGGTTACGTCTTCCTTGTTGGGTACCAGGCAGAGGAATTCGAAGGGTTCATCCGTGATGTTGATGTAATAATGGGGCAGCTCAACCGGAATGAAGACGATATCACCAGCGGAGACTTCAAGGATCTCCTCTCCCAGCCGCACACGGGCTTTGCCACGGAGGACATACTGCTCATGTTCGACTTTGTTCGTATGCAGCGGCATGCTCCCGCCTGGCTCCATGCTGAACTTGCGCATGGCGAAATTGGGGCCTTCTTCAGCCGGGATCAGGACCGCTTTGGTCACGCCGGTTGCATTTGGAACGGGTACGGTGGGGATATCATGGATATGTTTGACGCTCATACTCTCTCCTTGAACGGGTTAATTTTACCAGTCACTGGGGGAGCAAAGAAGCGGCATTTTTGCAGGAAGTACTCCACCGCCTTGGTAGGGCGGAATGGCGCGCATTTCGCCACTCCGCCATTAATGGCGACGTCAGACCGCGAAGGTCAGGCTCTTCAGCCTGCCCCTGAACAAAGTGACCGGGTTTGAACCCGACGTCCGCGGGATAATTAAGTTGTAGGTCAGGTCATCGTGCTCGAAGAGTATGCGCATTTCAACCTGACACCCGAAGCTCACCTTCTTTGAGGGTTGTATTTGCCAACAGTCGTGATGTCAGGTTCAACGGAAGAACCTGACCTACGAAAAGCTCATCTCGTGTTCATTTGGTTAAACCGACCAAATGCACCTTTACAAATTATTCAATTCGACTTAAAATCCATTCTAACTGGTAAGACCTCTAACCACTCACCAAGGGAGGTGTACTTGTCAACGCAACCTGCTTGGATCATTCCCCAAAAACCAACTGACCTGGCTGAGAAGCAGCTGCTGGCCGCAATATTGGACGGCAGTTTTCCGATTAGAGGCGCGTTGCCTCCTGAACGCGAACTGGCACAGGCTCTCGGTATCACCAGGCCAACCCTGCGCGAAGCACTGCAGAGGTTGGCGCGCGATGGCTGGATCCAAATCCGCCAGGGGAAATCCACCATCGTCAGCGATTTCTGGAAGGAGGGCAACCTTGTCATGCTCAATACCCTTTCTCAGCAGCCTGGAGTTCTTACCCAAGACTTCGTACCACATCTCCTCGAAGTCCGCGCTGCACTGGCGCCAGCTTATACCCGCCTGGCATTTTCGCTTGCCAGTGAAGCGCTCGTCAGCTTGCTTGAAGCCTACCTTGACCTGCCCGACACACCGGAAGCCTATGCCCAGGCAGACCAGGAACTGCATCACCAGCTCACGTTGTTGTCAGGGAACCCGGTTTTCACCCTGATCTACAATGGCTTCCGCAAGCTTTCTTACCAGGCTGGTCTGCAGTACTTTGCCAATTCTGAAGCCCGCGGATATTCCAGGGAGTACTACCTGGAGTTGCTTGAGGACGCCCGGCAAAAAGACCCGGATAGCGCAGCCAGGCGAACTGAAAAGGTTATGAGGGAAAGCATTGCTTTTTGGCATGTTAACAAATCACCACAAAGGGAGGTGTAATGGTTCAACCTCAATCCAGGGCACAAATTTGGTCAAGGCTCAAAGAAAACTGGGATCTCATCATCATTGGCGGTGGCATTACTGGCGCAGGCATCTTCAAACGGGCAGTCAGCGGAGGTCTGAAAACCCTCCTGCTGGAAGCAGCAGATTTCTCCAGCGGGACGTCCTCAAAGTCCTCAAAATTGGTCCACGGCGGCTTCAGGTACCTGCGAAGCGGGCAATACGATGTTACCTTCGAGTCTGTCAGGCAGCGTGAAGTGCTGCTCAGGCAGGCCAGGCATCTGGTGACACCACTTGGTTTCGTACTGCCACACAACGCTGATGCCAGGCAAAAGCGCATGTTCCGCGCGGGTGTGATCATCTATGACCTGATGGCGCCAAAGTGGAAGCACCGGCATCTAAACCACAGGCAATTACGCGAGATTATCCCTTTGCTCAGGCAGCAGGGCATGGCAGGCGCTTTTCTCTACCAGGATGCCCGCCTGGATGACAGCCGCATGGTTTTGAGGCTAATCCAGGAAGCCCAGGCGGCAGGTGGGGTGGCTTTGAATTATGCGAAGGTGGTAAAACTCCTGCGAACCAACGACGGGCATGTTTGCGGGGTAGCCATGGAAGATAACTCCAGGGCGCAGTTGGGCACGCTCGAGCTGAAAGCGAAGGTTGTTATCAACGCTACCGGACCGTGGACAGACAAACTTCGCGAGGAACTTGGTCGGCAGGGGAGGGTGCGTCCCCTGCGGGGATCCCACCTGGTTTTCAGTTTCAGCGACCTGCCCATTCCACACGCTGTGACTCTAACGCACCCAAAAGACAAGCGGGCGATGTTCGCCATCCCATGGGAGGGGCGCACCATTTTTGGCACGACCGATCTGGATCATCCTTTTCCCCTCAGCCAGGAGCCCTACTGCACGAACAAAGAAATCTCTTACATGCTCGAGGCTGTCAACGCCATCTTCCCGGATGCCCGGATAAGCGAGGATTCAATCATTTCTTCCTTTGCAGGATTGAGGCCTATCGTTCGAGGTGACGCAAATAACCCTTCTGCCGAGTCCCGTGCGCACCTGGTGCTGGAAGAGGATGGGCTGGTGACAATTACCGGTGGAAAACTAACCATCTTTGAAACGATGGCGGAAGATACTCTCAAAGCTGCCATGCCTCAAATTGGAAAAGAATTGAAACGGATAGATCACTGGTTTGATCCCATTCCAGCGAATCTGCCTGACTGCAAACTTTCCGTAGACAATTTCCATTACCTTGGCGGGCGGTATGGCCAGGCTTTGCCTGACCTTGTGGGCATGTCGGAGCCGGGAAATCTCACACCAATTGAAGATCTCAACATCCATTGGGCTGAATTACCCTTTAATGCTCGGTTTGGCATGGTCGAACACCTGGACGACCTGTTGTTACGCCGTACCCGTTTAGGTATATTACTGCCTGAAGGGGGCATGAGGCTAATCGATCAGGTTAAAGCGTTGACCCAGGGCGAGTTGGGCTGGACAGAAGATGAATGGCAGAGTGAAATCTCGCGCTACCAGCAAATTTATCGTGAGGCTTACAGTCCGATCCCGGAAAGCAGCATCAAACAGGAGAAATAATGGCAAAAAGAGACAAATTTGTTCCCGCCTGGTACGAAGACCCGGCTCCTGCTGGAAGCTGGCGTTCTATCTTCAAATGGGGTGACCCCGCTGCATACAAGCATCCTAACAGCGGCCTGACCACGCTGATCATGGATCGCTTTGGCTTGACCCAGGAAACGCTCTCCAAACCCGGTGACTTTGGTCTGGAACAGGTTCCGGATAGCGTTCCAGTTACGTTGGCAGCCGAGCATCTCACCTTCCTGGTGCAAACTTGTGGTGAAGAGAACCTGAAAACCGACACCTACACCCGAGTCAAACGCTCTTACGGGCAGGGCATGATCGACGCCTTGCGTTTGAGGCGGAAAATCGTCGAAAACATCGCCGACGTGGTAGTTGCCCCGCATTCCCAAGCTGAGATCGAAGCCATCGTTGCCTATGCCAATGAGCATCTAATCCCCATATACGTCTTTGGCGGAGGCTCAACGGTCACACGCGGTTACGAAGCCACCAAAGGCGGCATCTGCATCGATATGTCCGTGCACATGAACCGGCTGGTGGAACTCAACGAAATCGACCAGACTGTCACGGTGGAAGCTGGCATGTGGGGACCCAAATTGGAGGATCTGCTGCAGAATGCGGTTGAGAAACTGGGAGCAAAGCGAAATTACACCGTTGGGCACTTCCCGCAGTCGTTTGAGTATTCCAGCGTGGGCGGCTGGGTGGTCACACGCGGGGCAGGGCAAAACTCCACCTATTATGGCAAGATCGAGGATATGGTGCTTGACCAGGAGTATGTGACGCCGCGCGGCATCTTTAAGACCTGCCCACATCCCCGCGCTGCTACTGGACCGGATTTTGACCAGGTGATGATGGGCGGGGAGGGCAGTTTTGGCATCCTCACCAAGGTCACCCTGCGAGTCTGGCACTGGCAGCCGGAGAACCGCAAGCGCTTCAGCTACATGTTCCACAATTGGCAAGACGCCCAGGCTGCCAGCCGGGAAGTGATGCAGGGTGAATTTGGTTACCCTTCGGTTTTCCGCATCTCGGACCCCGAAGAAACCGATATCATGATGAAGCAATACCACATCGAAGGTAGCATCGCCGACACACTTCTGCAAAAGCTGGGCTATCAGCCGATGCAAAAATGCCTCATGCTTGGTTTTACCGATGGCGAGAAAGACTTTTGCCGCAATATGGACCGCAAGATGCGCCGGATTTTCAGAAAATACGGGGCATTCGAGCTCAGCTTTGCCGGCGTAACCAAAACCTGGGAAAAAGGGCGTTTCACGGATCCTTATTTGCGCGAGGACCTGCAGGATTATGGCGTTCTAATTGACACGCTTGAGTGCGGTGTCACCTGGTCGCAGATGCCCAAGGTACACGAAGACGTTAGAACCTTCGTAAAGTCCAGACCGAATACCATCTGCATGACCCACATATCACACTCTTACCCCCAGGGTGCTAACCTGTATTTCATTTTTATTGCCAAAATCGACACAATTAGTGAGTATCTTGACCTGCAATATGGCATACTTGAGGCGATCGCGAAATCCGGCGCTTCCATCAGCCATCATCATGGCGTTGGCAAGGCGACAGCACCCTGGCTGGAAGACCAGATTGGCACGGAACAGATGGACGTGATTCGCTTGTTAAAGAAACACTTTGACCCGAACAACATCATGAACCCTGGTGGTACACTGGGGCTGGATATGAGCCCGGCGCAGAGAGAAAAACGCTGGGGACTAGATTTGGAGGCGTAATGGCAAAAGAACACCTGCTGGCTATTGATGTGGGAACGCAATCAACCCGTGCGTTGATCTTTGATCTGCAGGGAAATTTGCTCTTCAAAGCCAGGATCCCTTTACCGCATTATAGTTCACCAAAGCCTGGTTGGGCAGAGCTGGAGCCTCAAGTATTCTGGGACAGCTTGTGCCAGGCTTGCCAGCAGCTTTGGGCTACGCCAGGCGTTGACAAGGAACAGATCGCCGGTGTGGCGATCACAACCCAGCGAAACGTGCTGATCAACCTTGACGAGGGTGGTAATCCACTCAGGCCCGCCATTCACTGGTCAGACCAACGTCGTACCGCCGGTTTGCCAAATGTAAGTGGGATCTGGGGCGTGCTTTTTACCCTTTCGGGCATGATGGACACCATCCGCTATCTGCAATCGGAAGCCAAAACCAATTGGATCCGCAAGTACCAACCAGAAATCTGGAACAAAACAGCCAAGATAGTGCTGCTCTCAGGTTATCTCACCCACCGCATGACAGGTAATTTTGTCGACTCGACTGGCTGCCAGGTGGCGCATTTGCCCTTTGACTACAAAAAACATGCCTGGGCTGGAAAATTTGATTGGAAGTGGAAGGCAGTTCCGGTTGAGCCTGAATTATTGGTAGACCTGGTTCCTCCCGCTGGTCTGTTGGGTGAAGTCACCAACCAGGCCTCAGCAGAAACAGGTATTCCTACCGGCTTACCGCTGATCTCGGCGGCGGCGGATAAAGCCTGCGAGGTGCTCGGAACGGGCACCCTGGCATCTAACATCTGCTGTCTTTCCTATGGGACCGCTGCAACCATCAACACCATCCACCAGCGCTACATCGAGGTAGTCCCTCTGATACCGCCTTATCCTGCGGCAGTACCTGGCTCGTATTCCCTGGAAATTCAGCTTTTCAGGGGCTATTGGATGGTCTCCTGGTTCCTGCGGGAATTCGGTCACAATGAGCAGCGCCTGGCAAAAGATCGGGGAATAGTCCCGGAAGAGTTGTTCGACGGTCTGGTCAATTCTGTGCCTGCCGGGTCTATGGGGCTGATGCTGCAGCCTTATTGGGCGCCTGGTTTGAAATCACCCGGACCGGATGCCAAAGGCGCAACAATTGGCTTCGGTGGTGTGCATACGCGTGCGCACATCTACCGCGCGATATTGGAGGGACTGGCTTACGCCCTGCGGGAAGGCGCCGAGCGTACCAGCAAGCGCAGCGGCGTGCCGATCACCGAAGTGCGCGTAGCCGGCGGAGGTTCGCAGAGTGATGCTGCCGCGCAATTGACTGCCGACATCTTTGGCATGCCGGTCAGCCGCCCGCACGTCTATGAAGCAAGCGGGCTGGGAGCTGCGATGGACCTGGCTGTAGGTCTGAAGCTGCAGCCTTCGTTTGAAAGCGCGGTGGCAAAAATGACCCGCATCAGCCGTACATTCGAGCCGAATGGAGAAAACCATGAGCTCTATGATGAGCTCTACAACCGGGTGTATCTAAAAATGTACGACCGGCTTGCCCCCCTTTACAAAGAGATTCAGGACATCACGGGTTACCCTGCCAAGGACTAAAGCATTATGGGGGTGTGATATGTGCAGGATTTCCCGGGACTTGTTGAAAACTGGTTTGCTCGAGTAAGATTGTGATGTATGAATACCATTGCACAGACCGCGTTAGCGGGGAGTAATTTTCTCAATTCACCCAATATAGTCTTGGGTGATATTCAGTTTTCTGTCCGCAAGTCCAAGGTCAAAAAACATGACACGAAAACAGTAAAGCGATCAAAAGGCAAACAGAAACAACTCCTGAAGAGTCCTGATTTTAAGAGCGAACTTTGGGATTACTGCCTGGTCATTTTTGGCAGCTTACTCTATGCGGCAACGATTAACTTGTTGGTTATTCCCGCAGGACTGTATATCGGCAACCTGACTGGTATCGCGAAAATTATCCTTGAACTGCTTCAAAAGGTGATCCCGGGCTTGGGGTCACTGACCGGTTTGATCCTGTTGGGGATCAATCTGCCACTTTTATTCATTTCATACAAAGTGGTCAATCGGAAATTTATGTTGAAGACGATCGTCTCCATTGCCGTGATCACGTTGGCGCTATCACTCATCCCAATCCGCAAGTTGATCCCGGAATTAGATGATCTGCTGACGGTTTGCTTGTTGGGTGGCGCGCTGGCAGGCTTTGGCGCTGGATTGTGCCTGAGAGCCGGCGGGTCGTCCGGCGGGGCTGATATTCTTGGGGTTTACATCAGCATGAAACACAATAACTTCAGTGTTGGCAGAGTGGGGCTGATCATCAGTTTGATCGTCTATGGCTATGCTCTCTTCGCCAATCCGCCGCTCATCATGGTTTACTCGGTGATTTTCACCCTGGTCTATGCCTTTATGATGGACCGCACCCATTACCAGAATGTGAAGATCAACGTGATGGTTATCACGCGCAGTCGGGAAATTCTGCCTTTTATTACGCAGGAAATCCGACGTGGGGCGACTTATTGGGATGGCAAAGGTGCCTACACCGATACAGATTTTGTGGTGATCAACACAGTCGTGTCAAAGTATGAGTTGATCCGCCTTAGGCGCGGCGTGCTGGATTTGGATCCAAAGGCCTTTTTTATCGAGAATAACGCGGTCAACGTGACCGGTTACTTCCCCTCACATTTCTTCTAGCAGGTTGTTAGAAATTTAATAGAGTGGGTTGGCGTTCGGGAGCGTGTGGATATTCTCGACGTATAAAAGCTAACCCAACGCAGCACTTTTTTTGGTGGGTTGGTTGCATCGAGCAATTAGGGTGGGCAGGCGGCAAAGAGCAGACGCAGGAGTGCAAGTAGGGTGGGTAGGCGTCACAGAGCAGATGCAGGAGCAGGACTCGTTATAGCATACCCACCGCAGCACCGTTTTTGGTGGGTTTGCTATCTCAATGTTAGGACAGGGCGAGATCCTCTGACGCCAACCCACCCTACAAAGAAATCGTGTTTGTTTGCGAATCTATTGAGCAAAATCCCAACTTACTTCCATACTGACAACAACGGAAATTCCCGTCATCGCGAACGTAGCGTGGCGATCTGCTTTTCCATCAATTAACAGAATTAGAATATTTGCGTAGGGCGAAATTGGAAGCACCACACAACTTATAACGAGGATACCTTGGTGTGCTTCCAATCCGCCATCGACCGCACAAGCCTAATTTGCTCTACTCCGACTACGAAAAAATTATCACGCAAAGCACGATGACCCACCGCAGTATTGAAATCTAATTTACTTGATCAGTGGCACAATCAACAGCGAAGCCATGCCGATCAGTTTCATAAAGATCAGGGTCGAAGGTCCAGCGACATCCTTGAGCGAGTCTCCAACGGTGTCTCCGATGACAGCAGCAATATGTTCTGGGGTGCCGCGCATGTGTTCCATGTCTTCGATGGTTTTCTTGGCATTGTCAAAGGCGGTGCCGGTGTTGTTGAAGAAAGGTCCCAAAAGCGCGGAACACGCCACCGAACCCACCAACACAGCTCCGAGAGCATTCATTCCAAAGGCAAAGCCAATTGCAATCGGCACGAGGACGCTGATTGCGCTTGGCAGGATCATCTCCCTCAAAGCGTTACGGGTTGCAATGTCGATACAGTGAGAATAATCCGGTTTGACAAGACCCTTAATAATGGCTGGATTTTTTATGAATTGGTCGCGCACCTCATCCACCATCTTCTCAGCCGTTCTCGCGGTTGAACCAATTACCAGTGAAGAGATGAGAAAAGGCAAAGAGACTCCCACAAACAGAAAGCTGAGGTTAAAGGGTGTGGTGACATCGATTGAGTCGATGCCTGCGAGTTTATAAAAAGTCAGGAAGATTACAAAGGCAGTCACGGTTCCAGAGATCATGGCATAGGCTTTGGTGATGGCTTTCATGGTGTTGCCGACAGAATCGAGCCGGGAAAGCTTATCAACCACAAGGCGCTTAGCGGAAGCCATTCCGGCAATCCCAGCTGCGTTATCCACGATCGGTCCAAAAGCATCCGCAGCCATGATAAAGGTGATCAGCAAGTCCGTTCCGATATTTACCCCCACCAGAGCCAGGAGGCTGTTGCCTGAAAGCGTGTAAACTCCGATTACCACACCCATCAGGACAACTACCGGCAAAACTGGGCTCTGCAAACCGTAGGCAATACCCGTGATCAAGTTCAAGGCTGCGCCGCGCTTAGAGGCTTTGGCAATGTTTCTGACCGGTTTGCCTTCCATGCCCGCGTAATAACGTGTGCTCAGGGAGGCGATCGTGGTGATCAGCACGCCCATGGTGACCGCGATGGCGATGATCCAATCATTCAGTAATAAAAGGGTCATGCTCAGCCCACCTGCGATGCTCAAAATTGAACTCACAAATAAACCGATGTTGAATTGCGTGGATGGAGCCATGCCCGGCTTCCATTCCCGGCTGGCGAAAATGCCAATTGCTGAGGCGAAGACGCCTACACTCTGCATCAGGAAAGGAAAGAAGATACCCTTCTGTCCATAAACTGAAGCCATCGCGATTGCCACAATAGACCCGGTGACCAGGTCATCACTGAAGGTCTGGAAGAGGTCCGCGCCGCGTCCTGCGCAGTCGCCCACGTTGTCGCCCACCAGGTCTGCAATGACTGCCGCGTTGCGTGGATCATCCTCGGGAATGTTTTCCTCGATCTTTCCCACCAGGTCCGCGCCAATATCCGCGGATTTGGTGAAAATTCCGCCGCCGATCTGCGCAAACAAAGCTGCCAGACCGCCGCCAAAGGCGAAACCGATCAGAGCGTTAGGGTCCTTGAAGATACTGAACAAAACAGAAAGTACGATCAAGCTTAAGCCAGTGATGCAGAAACCCATGACTGAACCACCGAAGAGTGCGATGCGGAAGGGACTAAGTTTTCCCTCGTTTGCGATATCTGCGGTTTGCAGGTTTGTCCGCACGCTAACGCTCATTCCGATATATGATGCTAATAGCGAGGTCAGAACGCCAAATACGGCGGTAACAGCGGCTTTCCAGTCCAGGATCCAATACAACAATGCCGCGAAGAAAGGCGTTACCAGCAAAATTGTCTTTATCTGCCGTGTCAGGTAGGTTTTTGCGCCATTCCGGATATCAGCTGCCGCGTCTGCCATACTCTGGGACTTGACCGGGCGTAGCGTGATGCGCAAAATGAAGTATGCCGCTAAAGCAATGCCCATCAAACCTGCAGCCATCGAAACCGCATATAGCTGCATGTCGAGGGTGAGCATGAGCACTATGCTGACAATGAGCACACCGACTCCCAGGAAAAACCAGCGATTGCGCAAAACTGAAAATGCGTGGTTCTTTATCGGATTAGGGTTAATAGCAGGATTCGTTGACGACATTGATGACCATAGGCCTTTCTAGAATAGTTCCTCAAAATAAAGTAAGTAGCTTAAATTTTAAATTGCTTCTGATGGGGCATTACTGCCTGACTTGATTTTCTTCGTCAGATTAGCAGGGATAAATTATACATCTGTTAATCAGACGTGTGAGATGAAACAAGATGCCCTCATCTTTGCACTTATTTCTGTGGATTTCTTACTTTACTGGTAGAATCGGTCAATAATTCTAATCCGTACCTCGCCAGGGAAAGCCCATCAGGTTTAGCGGGAAATTTCCTGAGCACTCGAACCGACCTGGAGTTTTGACTATGCCGCCAAAACAAGCAACAGCGGATTTGCACTTAAAAGACCGAGCAGGTTCCGTCTTTGATTAATTAATGCCCATTTTTGCTACGCTGGCAGCTTTGCTGGTTGGAGCGATTTTCTTGTTGCTTTTGGGTGCTAATCCGCTGAAGGCCTATGGGGCTTTGGCTCAGGGGGCCTTTGGCGACTTCAATGCTTTTGCTGAGACATTGGTGAAAGCCATCCCTCTACTGCTTGTTGGCTTGGGAACCTGCATTGCTTACCGTGGAAGTGTCACGAACATCGGTGGCGAGGGGCAGATGATCATTGGGGCTATCCTCTCTACCTGGTTTGGCCTGACTTTTACCGAGTTGCCTGGTTGGCTGGCGATCATCATTGCCATGCTCCTGGGGATTTTAGGCGGAATGATCTGGGGCGGCATACCAGGCATCTTGAAAGCCTACTTCAATGTGAATGAAATTCTGAGCACGGTGATGATGAATGCCATCGCGGTGCAGATCATGAACTTTTTGATGAGGGGACCGATGATCGACCCGGTTCAAAAGGAAGCTGCCTCGCAGATCCCTCAAACTGCCCGGCTGCTCGAAGCCTATCGCCTGCCGCGGCTTTCGCCGACGCGCCTGCACCTGGGTCTGCTGATTGCAATCCTGCTGGCAGTGGCGGTCTATTTTCTGTTGTGGCGCACCACGCTTGGGTATCGCATCAGAGCTGTTGGGCAAAGCCAGCCAGCTTCCAAGTATGGCGGCATCGATGTCAAAAAGCATATTGTGGTGGCGCTCTTGCTCAGTGGTGCCTTTGCCGGGCTGGCGGGCATGATGCAGGTGTATGGTGTGAATTACCGCATGATCACGGATGGATCAGCGACCGGTTTTACCGGCAACGCCGGTTTCAATGGAATTGTGGCCGCCTTGTTCGGGCAGTTGCACCCGCTGATCACCATTCCCGCATCAGTGCTGTTTGGCGGGCTGCTGGTTGGAGCAAACGCCATGCAGCGTGTAGTGCAGGTGCCATCAGCGTTGATCACTGCCTTGAATGGCTTGGTCGTGGTCTTTGTGGTGAGCAGCGAGTTCTTCCGCAAACGCAGTCAGAAACGGAGAATGAGCCAATCTGGATTGGATCGACTCAAGCCAGAGGATGCTGAATTCCAGCAGGAAGCAGGTGAGGCATGATTTCGGACCTGCTAAGCGCTACGGTTATCATTGGAATTATCTCTTCAGGCATTCGCCTGGCAACCCCGTATCTATTTGCCTCGATCGGCGAAATGTTCGGGCAGCGCAGTGGCGTCCTGAACCTGGGGGTGGAAGGGCAAATGCTGCTCGGCTCGTTTGTCGCGTTTTATGTCACACTCAATACTAAAAACTTGTGGCTTGGTGTGCTGGCTGCCATGGCAGTGGGGGCTCTGATGGGGCTGGCAATGGCATTTGTGACCGTCAATCTGCATGCTACCCAGGGCATCAGCGGTATCGGATTTTACCTTTTTGGCATGGGCATGAGCAACCTCCTGTTCCAAAAACTGGTTGGAACCGTAGAAGGCGTAAAAGGATTTCAAAAAATTTCAATCCCGCTCTTGGGCGAAATCCCGGTGATCGGCGATATCTTTTTCAACCAAAATGCCTTAGTCTACCTGGCTTTCTTGCTTGTGCCAGTTGCGTGGTTTGTGCTGAATAAGACCACGCTCGGCTTGAAGATCCGTGCTGTGGGCGAGAACCCCGAGGCAGCGGACTCGCTGGGCGTGAGCGTGGCGAGAATTCGATACCTGACCGTAATTATGGGCGGCGTGTTTTCCGGGATTGCCGGCGCATCGCTTTCGATTGCTCTCTTAAATGTTTTCCAGCAAAACATGACCGCCGGGCAGGGATTTATTGCCGTCGCCTTGGTATATTTTGGCGGTTGGAAACCATTTGGGATATTGGGTGGTGCACTGCTTTTCAGCCTGGTGAATGCGTTGCAGCTTTGGATCCAGGTGCTTGGCATTCCCATCCCTGCTGAGTTGGCTGTGATGATGCCATATATATTGACCATCTTAGTGTTGACCCTTTCTGTTTCAAAAAGCCGTGGTCCATCCGCCTTGACCAAGGTTTTCGAGCGGGAAGGATAAAATCCGGGAGGATGGCGCAAAAGCCCCTCCCCCATTAACAAAGGAGAATAATGAAGAAAGTAATTACCTTAGTCTCAGTTCTTTTAGTCCTGGCGATGTTCCTGGGTGCCTGTGCGCAGACCCCTGCAACAGAACCACCGGCCGCTGCCACCGAACCACTGCGCGTTGCAGTTGTTTCCCCCAGCAGTATCAATGATCTTGCTTTCACACAAAGTATTTCGGATGCCCTGTTAGTATTGAAGGCGGAGATGGGCGAAGGTCTGGAATATGCGTTCACCGAAAACATGTTTGTTGTTGATGATGCCGCAGCCGCCATTCGTGATTACGCCACCAAAGGCTACGATATCGTCATAGCCCATGGCTCACAGTATGGCTCCTCTTTGCAAGAAATCGCGCCGGACTTCCCCGAAACAGTCTTTGCCTGGGGCACCACGGTGGATACCTTCGGTATGCCAAACGTGCACGCTTACGAAGCTGCTTCAGATCAGGGCGGTTATGTGAATGGTGTCATGGCTGGCATGCTGACCAAATCCAAGATCATTGGCGTGGTTGGTCCGATCGAGACCGGTGATGCCAAGTTGTACGTGGACGGTTTCGTTGCAGGTGCAAAGTCTGTTGACCCAAGCATTGACGTGCGCGTAACCTACATTGGCAGTTTCTCGGATGTGGCGCTGGCAGCTGAAGCTGCAACCACCCATATCGCAGCTGGTGCGGACATTCTGACCGGCTCTGCTCAAATGGTCGTCGGCGCTATTGGTAAGGCTGAAGAAGCCGGTCTGTATTGGTTCGGAACCCAGTCAAATCAGAACGCCTTCGCAACAAAGACAGTTGTTGCCAGCCAGGTGTACCACTGGGAAGGTATTTTGCGTGAGATCATCGCACTGCGTGCCGCAGGTACGATGGGCGGTAAAACCTTCTCCGCCAGTTTGCAAAACGGTGGTCAGGTGATCACCCTCAACCCAGAGGTTGAACTCAGCGATGAGATCAAAGCCAAAGTTGAGGAAGTGATTGCTGGTATCAATGGTGGCAGCATTGTTCCTCTACCATAGTTAAGACTATCAAGTACGGGTCAGGCAGCAATGCCTGACCCGAAAAGGAAGAAGCATGCAGAAAAACAGCCCGGTTATCAGCGAGAAAGTAGCCTTTGAAACCCTGGAGATGCGTGGGATTACCAAGCGTTTTCCCGGCGTTTTGGCGAATGATAATGTCGATTTTGATCTGCGGGCTGGTGAGGTGCATGCACTTTTGGGGGAAAATGGGGCTGGAAAAAGCACCCTGATGAAAATATTGTATGGGATGTATCATCCAGATTCGGGTGAGATCCTGATCAACGATACTGTTGTAAAGATAAATTCCCCAACATCTGCAATCCAGCAGGGCATCGGTATGATCCATCAACATTTCATGCTCGTTCCCACTCTGACTGTTGCGGAAAATGTGGCTTTGGGACTGCCCTCAAGCCGAAAACCCCTGACCGATCTGGACCGGGTCTCGGAGAGAGTGATCGCTCTGGCAGATAAATATCACCTGAGCATCGATCCAAGCGCGTTTATCTGGCAACTTAGCGTCGGTCAGCAGCAACGGGTGGAGATCATTAAGGCGCTCTACCGCGGCGCGGCGATCTTGCTGTTGGACGAACCTACAGCCGTGTTGACACCGCAGGAAGTCGATGAACTTTTTGCGATCATGCGGCAGATGCAAAGCGATGGTTACGGGCTGGTGTTTATCTCGCACAAGCTGCACGAGGTGATCTCGATCAGTGAGCGTGTAACGGTCCTGCGAGATGGGCGCAACGTTGGGACTCGCCTCACTTGTGATGTCACCCAGAACACGTTGGCAAACTGGATGGTGGGTCGCGAAATAGAGTTTATCAAGAGCACGGAAAAACCCCAGGTTGGAGAGGTCCGTTTCGAGCTTGAGGATGTTGGTTGTGGAAGTGACCGGGGCGTGGAAGGACTGCGCGGCGTCAACCTGGCAGTGCATTCCGGCGAGATTGTTGGTCTGGCAGGCGTATCGGGCAACGGACAGCTTGAGCTGGCTGAGGCGATGACTGGCATAAGACCGATCACCAAGGGAAAGATTTTGCTCGAAGGTCAGGATGTGACGGGCAGGAAGCCGTCAGAAATCACCGAAAAGGGGCTTTCCTACATCCCCGAAGAGCGCATGAAAGACGGCATGATCCGTAACTTCAACATTTCCGAAAACCTTGTGCTGCGGGAGCATCACAAAATGCCTTTTTCGAAGCATGGGTTCCTGCAAATGGCTTACATAAATGAGAACGCCGATCGTTTGATCGAGCAATATCGCGTCAAGACGCCTTCGAAGAAGACTCTGGCGAAGAGTTTATCAGGTGGAAACATTCAAAAGGTCCTCCTGGCGCGCGAGCTCTCACGCGAGCCACGCGCGATCGTGGCGGCGCAACCCACCCGTGGTCTGGATATCGGCGCGAGTGAGTATGTGCATGAGCAGCTGTTGATGGAGCGCAAGAAGGGCACGGCAATCCTGCTGATCTCGGAAGATCTGGATGAGATTTTAGCGTTGGCTGATCGGATCGCGGTGATCTATGAAGGCAAAATAATGGACATTTTGCCGAGGGAAACTGCGGCCAAGGAAGATATTGGGCTCCTGATGGCGGGTGTGCACCCAGGCGAAACAATCCGAAACGAGAAATGTGAATAATCCATAATTAATAGTTTCAGGGGGGGCGATGAAAGCTTGATTTTGCGAGCGATGCACCTGTGCCAGTTTTGGATTAGTGGGCTGAGCTGTAGGGCTGGGCTTTTGTCCAGCCGTTGAATTCGCCCAGAAATTATTATTGCGGAGGGAGCAAGCCCCCTCCGTACGACCACTGGTCTTTTTTACCCCGAAGCAGGGTGTGGCGATCTGCCGTCCGCTCCGTCATCGCGAGCGAAGCGCGGCGATCTGCCTTTCATCCCTTAATAAGAGCAAGACAGGGTTTGTAGGGCGTAATTGGAAGCACAGCAAACAACATCCCAAGAGCGCCTTGTGTGCTTCCAATCCGCCAACAATAAATCGATACTTTTCAATTAATGAGGTTCACCACTTGGATCACCATAAGCGGCGGATTGAGGGCACGATACGTTCATCCCTCACATCATAATCAGTGCCCTCAATCCCGCCCTGCTACCTACTTTAGTCGCGAAGCAGGGTGGTGTGATCAGGCGGGTTTGTGAAGGACCAGAACAACCCAATCTTCCTGGTGGAGGGTTTCGCGCAGGGTCATGCCCAACGTGCGGGCAAGATCTGCCAGATCCTGTGCCTGATGCTCGAGGACACCGCCTAGAAAAAGCAAACCCAAAGGACTAACTAAATCTGCCAACCCTGTGGAAAGCATTTTTGCTAAAATCGGTGAGAGGATGTTAGCGATAACCCGCGGAGCTTGATTCAGACCGTCCTCGCGGTTGAGCACATCGGTATGCGTTCCGACTTCAAAAATAATCCTGTCACCCACGCCATTCAGATTTGCATTGTTGATGGCGGAAGGGATGGAGACCGGGTCGTTATCCACACCCAGGATGCGTTCCGCTCCGAGTTTGGCGGCTTCAATTGAAAGAATACCGCTGCCCGTGCCGATATCGATCACATCCATTTCCTTGGCACCATATTTCTCGAGCGCAAGCATGCAAAGTTGTGTGGAAGGGTGTGTGCCCGTACCGAAAGCCATATCAGGTGAGATGATGATCGGAATGCGACCCTCAGCCAGAACAGGATCTACCCATGCTGGCAGGACGATCAGGTTGCGCCCGATCTTAAGCGGCTTGTAGTTGGCTTTCCAGGCTTCCATCCAGTTTTGATCGACAACAACCTTGTATTCAAGCGGTCCAAGCGGGGCAATCTGGGACATATGCCAGATCGATTCCTCAAGCTGGTGACGGATAACTTCGGACTGCTCATCCTGGGGGAAATAAGCCACAACTTGCATGTCACCCGTAGGGATCTCCTCGTGACCCAATGTATCGTAATGGGTAACGCTGTTGATCACAACCCCATCCGGGGAAAAGCGCGAGAACACCTCAGCGACAGCTTCGGCTAATTCTCCACTACAAATCATTGACACTTCGAGCCAGGCAAGAGGTTTATCCACTGAATGCATCCTTTAGTTTTTCGAAGAAACTGCGTTCTTGAATTTTGATATCGGTTCCCATGGTTTTACCCAGGGTTTTAAGCAGATCTTCTTGTTGTTCACTCAGCGAGGTCGGGATTTGAACGTTGACAGTCACCATCTGATTCCCGCGTTCGGTCCTCTGAAGGATGGGAACCCCTTTTTCTTTGAGGCGAAATACCCGCCCGGGCTGGGTGCCTGGTGGGATGCGCAGTTTTACCTCGCCGTCGAGGGTGGGGATGGTGATCTCATCGCCCAGGGCTGCCTGAGCCATGTTGATGTCGATGTCGAGCAAAATGTCGTTGCCGTTGCGCCGGAAGTAACTATGAGGAGCAACCTCGATTTCGATGTAGAAATTACCGTTTGGACCACCATTTGCACCCGGCTGACCTTCGCCAATCATGCGGACCTGGTTGCCATTATCAATGCCGGCGGGGATGTTGACTTTCTTCCGGTTGGTCTTCCGTTCCAATCCTGTGCCACGGCAGTTGGGACAGGGTTTTTCAATCATTTCTCCCCGACCTCCGCAGGTGGGGCAGGTGACAACCTGGACCATTTGCCCGAGGAAGGTCTGCTGCACCTGGCGAACCTCACCTGCGCCCTTGCAGGTCTGACAGGTGGTGGGGCGGGAGCCTGGTTCGGCACCAGAGCCTGAACAAACAGAGCATTTTTCGTTGCGTGTGATGTCGATCTCTTTTTCAGTGCCAAAGACCGCCTCTTCAAAGGTCAGCTTTAGGCGCGTGCTGAGGTCGGCACCACGGCGCGGCGCGTTGCGGCTGCGGCGGGATGAACCGCCAAAACCACCAAAACCACCCAGACCAAACAGGTCAAAGAGATCTGAGAGATCCATGGTGGAGTAATCGGGCATGCCGTTGGTGTTGACACCCTGAAAGCCGTAGCGATCATAAGCTGCGCGTTTATCGGGGTCACTCAAGACGCCGTAAGCCTCGTTGATTTCCTTAAACTTCTCTTCGGCATCGTCAGCTTTGTTGACATCCGGGTGAAACTTGCGCGCCAAATTGCGGAACGCATTCTTGATGTCATCCGCGCTGGCAGAGCGGGTCACACCCAAAACTTCGTAATAATCTCGTTTGTTTGTCATCTCTATTTAGACCAAATCCCTGGTAGTGTTCCTACCAGGGATGTATTTTATTCTGTTTTACCTAATCTGCGTGATGAAACTCGCCGTCGACCACGTCCCCATCATCATCAGGCGCTTGACCCTGGTCTGTCTGAGTCTGGTCAGGGGCTTCGGGTTGGGTTTGGCTGTAGGCAGCCTGCCCAACTTCCTGCAGCACTTTCATGAGCGCTTCAACAGCGGTGTTAATCGCACTGGGGTCGTCCTGATCGCGCACCGAGCGAACTTTTGCAATCGCGTCTTGTACACGGGATTTTAAGTCAGCGGGCACTTTCTCGCCAAGATCAGAAAGAGTTTTTTCTGAGGAGTAAATGGCGTTGTCGGCAGTGTTGCGGGCTTCGATCAGTTCACGGTGTTTGCGGTCTTCGTCAGCGTGAGTTTCTGCGTCTCTGCGCATCTGTTCCACTTCAGACTCGCTCAAACCAGATGAAGCCGTGATGGTGATGTTCTGCTGGCGACCGGTGGCTTTATCTTTAGCGGTGACTTCCAAAATGCCGTTGGCGTTGATGTCGAAGGTGACTTCAATCTGGGGCACGCCGCGAGGAGCAGGCGGAATGCCGTCGAGAGTGAATTTCCCGAGAGATTTATTGTCCCCAGCCATCGGGCGTTCGCCCTGCAGCACGTGGATCTCCACCTGGGTCTGGCTGTCGGAAGCAGTTGAGAAAACCTGGCTTTCGCGGGTGGGGATGGTGGTGTTGCGTTTGATGAGCGGTGTGGCAATCCCGCCCAGCGTCTCAATGGAAAGGGACAAGGGCGTGACGTCAAGAAGGAGAATGTCCTTCACTTCGCCGCCAAGCACACCAGCCTGGATGGCTGCGCCGATCGCCACAACTTCATCGGGGTTGACGCCTTTGTGGGGCTCTTTGTCGAAGAATTTGCGCACAGCTTCCTGCACGGCGGGCATACGGGTCATACCGCCGACCATGACCACTTCGTCAATGTCGGCTGGTTTGAGGTTGGCGTCGGTCAGAGCCTGCTGCACAGGTTTCATCGAACGCTGGATGAGTTCGCCAGTCAGTTGCTCAAGTTTTGAACGTGTGAGCGTGGTGAGGAGGTGTTTGGGTCCTGAAGCGTCCGCGGTGATGTAGGGCAGGTTGATCTCTGCCTGCATGGTGGTGGAAAGCTCAATTTTCGCGCGTTCAGCAGCTTCCTTGAGACGCTGCAGTGCCTGGCGATCTTCGCGCAGGTTGATGCCGTTCTCACGTTTGAATTCGTCCGCGAGCCAGTCAATGATGCGCTGGTCGAAGTCATCGCCGCCAAGGAAGGTGTCACCCGAGGTGGATTTCACCTGGAAAACGCCGTCCCCGACTTCGAGGATGGATATATCAAACGTACCGCCGCCGAGATCGTAAACAGCGATGGTTTCGTTCTTTTCCTTTTTGTCCAACCCGTAAGCCAGGGAGGACGCGGTGGGTTCGTTGATGATGCGCAGCACCTCAAGACCGGCAATCTTGCCGGCATCCTTGGTGGCATTGCGCTGAGTGTCGTTGAAGTAGGCCGGCACGGTGATGACTGCCTGGGTGACAGGTTCGCCAAGGAAAGCCTCGGCATCGCGTTTGATTTTGCCCAGGATCATGGCGGAAATTTCTGGAGGTGTGTAGTCTTTGCCGCCCATCACCACGCGCAAGTCGCCGTTCGGTGCCTTGTTGATTTGATATGGCACGTGAGTTTTTGCACGCTGGACTTCGGGGTCATCAGCCCTGCGACCCATGAAACGCTTGATCGAGAAGATCGTGTTTTCAGGGTTGATAATGGACTGGTTGCGGGCAACACGCCCCACCAAACGTTCGGTGTTTTTGTTGACAGCCACTACGGATGGCACCAGGCGTTCGCCTTCAGCAGAAGGGATGACAACCGGTTCGCCGCCCATCATGACGGCTGCGACAGAGTTTGTAGTTCCGAGATCGATACCAATAATTTTTCCCATAATTGCTCCTATTTTGCGACTCTGACCAGGGCGGGTCGGATGACGCGATCTTTGATTTGATAACCGGTCTGGACAACTTCGATAATCTGTCCATCGGAATAAGTGTCGTTTTCTTCGTGGGTTACTGCTTCCTGCGTGTTGGGGTCAAACATATCGCCGGGTTTTAGATCCAACGGGCGAACATCTTTTGCTTCAAGTGTCTTGAGCAGTTTTTGCAGGATAAGTTCAATACCTGAGATCCAATTGGCGCAGTCCGGGTCTTCCGGAAGGTGAGAAAGAGATCTTTCCAGGTCGTCAGCAACCGGCAGGAAGTACTTGACATGTTCGCCGAGCAGGCGCTCAGCATAACTGGCGTTGTCCAGATCGATGCGGCGTTTGTAGTTGGCGAAACTGGCTCGTTCACGCTGGAGGCTGTCGAGGTAGTCTTCATTCTGTTTCTGCAGATCTGCAATTTTAGCTTGTAATGAAGCCAGGTCAGGAGTTGTTTCTTCCGGTGTGGGCGTTTCGTTTTTGTTTTCTGTGTCTTCAGTCATTTTCTTCCTCGTAAATATTTTCATAATATTTTCTTATTCAATCAAAGTATCGGTAACCAGGTCGGAAAGTAGATCCGCCACAAAGCGGACCGCACTGATGGCCTGACCATAGGGCATGCGCATGGGACCCAGGATGCCAAGCATCCCGGAAAGCTGGTCCTGGATACCGTAGCGGGTCAGAATGACCGAGCACTCTCTCAGTTCCTGCCAGGTACCTTCGCCGCCGATCAAAACCTGCACGCCGCCAATATCTTCCGTTAGCACTGTGCGGGAAAGCAAATCGTCCAGCATGGGACGTTCTTCCAGCAGACGCAAAGGTGAACGGTTCTGTTGGACCGAGGCAAACTCAGGCGTCGAGAGCACATTCGAAAGACCGTCCAGGAACAACTCACCTGTCACAAGTTGTTCAGTTAAGTGCATCTGATCCACAATTGCAGCAAGGATCTGCTGAACGAGGAGATCAGAACTGGCTTCGAGCGATTCAATTTGGCGAAGGGACTTGTTTTCAAAATTCTCGTTGAATTGATTTGCCGTCCGGGAAAGCGACTCCTGGCTGTAGACCTCATCAAGAGCAAGAATCTGCTGACGAATCTCCCCTCCCACCAATACAAGGACCATCAACACCTGCGACCCGCGTGTGGAGATCAGTTCGATGTGCTTGAAAGCGATTTTTTCCGAGTGGGGGGCAGTGACCAGCGAAACCGCCTGGCTTTGATTGGCCAGGACTGAGGCGGCCAATGGCAGCCAATGGTCCAAACCGCGCCGCGATTGGTAAAACTGGTGGGTGATCGTGTTGCGGGTAGCGGTCGGAAGAGCGGTTTGCTGAACCAGGTTGCTCACAAAAAAGCGATAACCTTCTTCAGTTGGAACGCGCCCAGCCGAAGTGTGGGGCTGACGGATCAGACCGAGCTCGGTGAGCGTGTTCATTTCGTTGCGCACCGTGGCAGAGCTGATCTGCAAGCCAAAATCCTCGATCAGGGTTTTAGACGCGACAGGCTGCGCCGTGCGGGTATGCTCGTGCACGATCAGGGAAAGGATGATTTTTTGTCGCGAAGTCAGGTCAGTCATGTTTCTTTTCATAATTAGCACTCTCCGGTCGAGAGTGCTAAAGTAGCTTTTCTTAATGTTACCATGCGAGGATTATCCTCGTCAAGAAAAGCATACCTGTCCGCCATTAATATTGCGTTAGAGTTTTTTTAGCTGGATTTTATTGCGATTAAAGCTGAGTTTTGAACGAGACTACATGGCGATCGATACCGCCAAAACGGTACTTGTAAACCTCATCGCCGCGCATCATGTCCACCTCGGTCAACCCCTCTTCGATTGCCCAGTTGATAACTTTTGCCAACAGCACCCATCCGGGCGAGCAGCAGCTAAAGGTGGGATCCCAAGCTGAGTTGTAAACCCAAAGCTTGTTGCCAGCCAGGAAGGAAAGATAAGCGGCTCCCTTAATTCCATCGAAGGTCAGGTAGGCGAGATGCATTTGGCCGACCTCTAATGCCCTGGCAGCAGTTTCTGAGAGGAAACTTTCCATTTCAGGAGTGAGGAATGCCACTTTGCTGGGATCATTGCGCATCATGTCGATGAATGCCTGGATTTCTTCCTGCACGTTGTGTTCCGCGGTGACAAAATACCAATCGGTTTCATGGTGCGCGTCAGCGTTGCGCATCTTGCGGCGGATCTCGTGGCGTTGTTTCTTGGAGATGGAGGCAAGATATTCTTCCCAGCTTGGTTTCATGGGAATAAACGGAGACGGCTGCACAACTTCGCTGGTGTAAGACACACCTTTATGTTCACATAATTCACGCAGGATGGACAGACTGGGTGAGTCATCCTGGAAATTTGCCAGGTCGAGATTGCGTGAAAGTAAACCAGGCTCGGTCTCGATGAAGTCAAGTAAACCTGCGATAAAAGGTTGTAGGTCTGCCTGTGAGCAGAGAAAATCGAGATAGTCCGAAACTTCGATCTGACCAATGAAGCGCAAAGCTGGGGGATTATCTGCTTTTTCCGAGAAGAACAGAGGTGCCAAACCGATGAGCCAACCATCCTTGCGGGCAATAATGATTTGGAGCCGACTGGACTCAGGCAGCCACTCACCCCCACCAAGCGTCTGCCACCAGGTCTGCTGATACCAAAACTCGAGGAACGGCAATGGACGGTGTGTCTGAGCCGCGAGGGCTTGCCATTCAACCTCGAGGCTCTGCCATTCGGCAGGGTCGGTGATCAGTGAAAATTGCATGTGTCCGATTATACCCTCTGGCATGAATTGTGTACTCCTCAATTTACGCAATATCAATGTTGACTGAAAAGGTGTGCTATGAAATTTGACCTGACCACTTACTCGTTCGAAAATCATCAGAAAAGGCTGCTCTATACCGCTTCTGCTGGGAAAGGTGCTGCGCGTGGGCGTGAGGAAGATAGCCTGATCGTCAAGCTCTGGCCGTCCGAAGCAGCGAGCCTGAGTGATGAGCTGCTGGATCAGACGCTGAGCAAGCTGGCAGCAGCCTATTTCAAGACGGGTGGGTCGGTCACGAATGCAATGCGAGAACTGGCTGATGGGCTGAATAAGACCTTTCTCTCTGGCAACAGCCACCTGCAAGAAAAAGACACGTGGCAAACGACCTCTGTGCTTGTGGGGGTGATCCACCATGAGACCTTGTTTGTTGGGATCAACGGCAAGGCAGAAGCGCTGCTGGTCAGGAAGGCTGGGCGCGAGCATTTCTTCGACGCGGAGCTCGACCCCCGGGGATTGGGACTAAGCTCTGTGGTCCATCCGCGATTTTTCCAAACCGCTGTAATGGATGGAGATTTTCTCCTGATCGCCCAGAAGATCCCAGCAGATCTACTCGCATCCACACGTCTTTCATCAGAAACAGCCAGCCTGGGCGAGTTTGTGCCTTTGTTGGTTGATTCAGACGTCATCAGGCTGACCTATGGCGAAGGATTGAGCCTCAAGGCGCGTCTTGAAACCAAGCGTGCACAACCAGTTCAGGATCTCCAGGAAGTTAAGGAAGAACCAACCGAGCCTGAAGCATCTGAACCGCAGGAGCTCGAGTGGCCTGAAGAAGTGCTGGAACCATCTGAGATCGAGGAAGAAAATGGTTCACTGGCAGAAGACCTCTTTAAAAATGTACCGCTGGTAAATCTTTCTTCAGCTTCAGAAGCCAAGCCAGAAATCAAGCCAGAACCTCAGCCAGAAACGCAGCCAGAAGAGCTCCCAGTTGCGCCTGTAAAACCTGAAATCACGCCGGAAGCGACCGCAGTGGAACATATACCAGAAGAGAAAACTGAGACTGCGCCAATTTTTGATGTCGACCAATTCAAGACAGGAGCCCTGCAAGGCGTTGCCAGGGGGGCAAGCTTCTTGAAAGGAATCGAGGAAAAGACTGAGGCGATCATCCAGAAAAGCGAAGAAAAGAAACGGGAAGAGGGCAAACCGGTAAGCGAACTCTCTGCCCTGAGCAAGTGGCTGATCGCCATCCTGGTGCCACTTCTGCTGGTTGGACTGACCACATTCATTTACCTCTCCCAGGGGCAGGGCAACGAGTACGGTTACTTCCTGGCACAGGCAGAAGCCTCAGCTAGCAATGCTGCGTTGATGCAGACGGACGATTTGAAGCGTGAGGGTTGGAACCAGACGATCGAGTGGCTCGATAAAGCCGCAGCCTACCAAAAATCAGATGAGGTCAACGCTCTATATCTCAGGGCAAGGCTGGCGCTGGATGAACTGGATGGAGCCAAGAGGCTGATCTACAAACCCGCGTTTGCGGTTGGATTATTCCCTGAGATTAGCGTCAGTAACCTCATTTCTCTCAACCGCGACCTCTACTTGCTGGACCAAACCAGCGGTGAGGTCAGGCACATGACGCTTCAGTCCCAAGGCTATGCCCTGGATGACACGTTCCAGTGTAAGCCGGGCAGTTTTGGCGGAGTGCAGGTTGGAAAATTGGTGGATATGCTGGCCATCCCGATCAACAATCCTGCCAAAGCGCCTATTTTGGCGATTGATGCTGCTGGCAACCTTTTATATTGCGCAGTTGGAGCCAGCCCCACAGCGGCAGCCTTGCTGCCCCCTGATGGCGGATGGCAGGAGTTGAAGAGCATTGCCTTCGACTCCGGGTGGCTTTATGTACTTGATCCGGCTGCAAACGCAATCTGGATCTACAGTGGCTTCAGTTCCAATTTTGACCAGGTGCCGGTTTCGTACTTTGATGACATGCCGGTCAAGTTGCAGCAAGCCATCGATCTGGCAGTTAGCAAGGATGAACTCTTCCTGCTCCATTCTGACGGGCGCAGCTCGCACTGCCTGGCTTCCCAGATCAGTGGGAATGTGGTTTGCGATGATCCTTATCCGTACCAGGATGTGGATGGCGGAGACTCAGGTGTGGACTTTGCGGGTTTGAAGTTCAACCAGATGGCTTACTCGCCACCGCCGGATCCTTCTATCTATTTCCTGGATCCCAATGGCGCGGAGCTGTATCAGTTCAGCCTGCGCCTGAACCTGAACCAGGTGCTGCGTTCAGGATTGAACGATGGCAGTCTGCCGACCGAGAAGGCGACAGCCTTCGCAGTAGCTGCAAACCGGCAGGTGTTCCTGGCTTTTGGCAACGCCGTCTATTACGCGATTTTGCCGTAATGGAAAAACCCAAGCACAGAGAGGCAATCACGGCATGAACACATTTGTGGTGGGTAGTACAGGATTCTTGGGCTATTTTGCGGTTCAGGAGCTGTTGGCACGCGGTCATACTGTTCGCAGCATTTCTCTTCAGCCTGCATCACCGGAGCTGAACTTTCCTTCTTCGGTCGAGCTGGCATTGGGCGACCTGAATGCCACATCGGACGACGCCCTGCGCGGGATGCTTCAGGGCATGGACGGGCTGATCTTTGCGGCTGGTTTGGATGATCGGGTGGTGCCGAAAGCGCCAGCTTATCCCAAGTTCTATGATGCCAACGTCGCTGCCACCCGCCGGTTGATCCGCCTGGGCAAGGAGGCGGGCATCAAGAAGGCAGTGGTCTTCAGCTCTTACTTCGTGGCTTGCCACCGGCGCTGGCCTGAGCTGCGCCTGCCCGAGCACCATCCCTACATCCGCAGTCGGGTTGAGCAGATCCGCGAAGCGCTGGAGGAGGCTGGCAGCGATACGGCAGTCAGTTTTTTGATGCTGCCCTACATTTTTGGCTCACTGCCGGGCAAAACTCCCCTCTGGAAACCTTTGATCGGCTACCTGAATAGCATTTCACCGTGGGCGTTCTATCCAGCCGGCGGCAGCGCCATGGTGAGCGCGGATGAAGTCGGGCGGGCAGCCGTGCGCGCGCTTGAGGCTGGGAGATCTGGCGAGGAATGGCCGATCGCTTCGGATAACCTGACCTGGGTGGAATTCCTGGGGCGCATCGGTAAGATCCTTGGCAAGCCAAAACGCGTCATCACCCTGCCAAACTGGCTGCTGAAACCTTCCATGGCAGCCGTGGAGCTTGGTTACCACCTGCGCGGAAAAGAAAGCGGGCTTTCGATGGTCCCCTTCGTCGAGCTCCAAACTCGCAACGCGTTTCTTGATACTGAATACAGCCGTGAACAGCTTGGCTATGAAAAGGGAGATCTGGATGAAGCTCTGGCAGACACAGTGAGAGCCTGCCTCCCGGAAGGATCCTGATAGAATTAGCGCATGAAACTGAGCAAGATACTTGACCCGCGTGGAACGAAGATCGCTTACCTGGGGCTGGCGATGGCTGGCAATATCGCCTGGGCGTTGTTATTCTTCAGCCTGGTCGACAGCCTGGTGGCGCGTTACGGCGATTTGGTCACCGGACTGGATACGACGCTGATGCTGGGTGTTTTCCTTGGGTCACTTACGGTGGGTTTTCTTGTGTCCATGATTGCCAAAGACAAGCGCGGTCTGACCTACGGCGTCTACGGCGGCTTGGCTGGCATGATCGTGATCGGGTTGATGACCTGGAAAAGCGGTTTGCTCTCAGCGCTCGTCGGGCTGATGGCAGTTTTTGGCGGTTTTAACGGTGGCTCGCTGGGGGAAATGTTTCAGCGTACCCGCAAACGCAAATAGCTTACTATTCAGGTTTAGGGGTGGAACTGGTCGGCAGCCACGGCATTGCCGGACCATCAACTCCGAGGTATTCTGCCAAGGCGGCTCGCATGGCGGTACGATCGTCCCAATCATATTCCGTGGTGATGAAGCACATGGACTGCTCGTGCCCCTTTCCGCAGGCAATCACCAGGTCGCCAGGCTGGGCAAGGCTGAGGGCTTTGCGCAGCGCGTCGCCGCGGTCCGCCAAGCGGTAAAAATTCTCACCCTCCACACCGCCGGCTTTGACTGCCGACTGCGCCATTTCTGCCAGGATGCCCTCAAGCGGTTCAGTACGCGGGTCTTCAGCCGTGAGGATGGTGACATCCGCGTGCCTGATTGAGACAGCCGGCATCATGCGCCGCTTCTCGCGGTCGCGCAGCCCAGCTGAGCCATAAACTGCGATCACCCGACCCTTCGTCATGGCGCGGGCGGTAACCAGCGCGTTTTCGAGCGCGTTTGGCGTGTGGGCGAAATCGACGATGGCGGTAAAGTCCTGCCCAAGATCAATACGCTGCATGCGCCCGGGGATACCCTCAAAGCTCTCCAGATCCCTGACAGCTTGCTCAAGCTCAACCCCAAGCGAAGTGACCGCCGCAAGCGCGGCGAGAGTGTTTGAGACGTTGTATATGCCGGCAATGGGAACGTGAACGAGCAATTGATTTGTTTCCGTGTGCAGCATGAATCTCAGATCGCTGGTTGTGCTGGTGATTTCATCCGCCCAGAAGTGAGCTTCGTTGATGCGGCTGTAAGTAAGAAAATCTGGGGGAGATACGCGCTTAAGATAGTCGTAGGAGCGGTCATCTTTATTGAGCACCGCCAGCCTCAGATTGCCGATTCGCTTGCGCGGGGTCTCCCTGAGCATCTTAAACAGCCTGCCCTTGGTCTGAAGGTAATTCTCATAGCTGCCGTGATAGTCGAGGTGCTCGTGGGTCACGTTGGTGATGATTGCCAGGTCGTAGTCGCAGGCGATCACACGCCCCTGAGCCAGCCCGTGCGAGGTCGTTTCGAGCACGCAATGCGTCATGCCCGCAGCCACCATCTGCCCCAGGTATGCCTGCACGTCAGGTGAGTCCGGCGTGGTCACGTGAAAGCCGGTGTCCAGCGCCTGATCGCCGATCAGCGCGTTGACGGTGCTGATCATCCCGGCGGGAATGCCGGATTTGGTAAGGAGGTGATGGATTAGCATCGAGGTAGTGGTTTTGCCATCGGTACCGGTGACCCCGATCATGCGCAATTTCCGCGCGGGAAAGCGCTGGAAACTGGCTGCCAGGTACGCCAGGGCGAAGTGCAGGTCTCCCTGCAGGCGAACATACGGGATTGCAAGTCCATCCGGCTTGGGGCGGTCGCTGAGGATCACGCGTGCGCCGTTGGCAATGGCTGACGGGATGTAATTGAAGCCGTCGCTGCTCACACCTTTGATGGCAACGAAGGCGAAGCCCTTGCGAACCCGGCGCGAGTCGCTCGTGACGCCGGCAATCATCACTGGTGGGACGGGATCCAGTGCGGTCAGGGGCGCGCCTGAAAAGACAGAGCGCAGGGAACGGCGTCGGAGGGATTGGTCCATGTTTACCCTTACCTTCGCTTTTTTACCGGCTGCTTCTGCTTGTTAAAAAGGTAAGCAGCCAGCAGGCTCAGCAAGCCAGCACCCAGTCCAATGAAGCCATAAGTGGTCAACTCACCCCTGGTGGCGGCGGTGGACTCAACGATGTCCATGCTGAAATCGATTTTTTGCTGGGCTGTGATGGCGTAATTGCCGCTCAGGCTGTTATCGCCAAGCGCCATTGAAATGCTCGCCTGGGAAACGCCAGCAAGGAAGGGTTCTACTTCCCAGATAAAGGTCTTTCGCCCGCTTTCCACCGGGATCATCATCCGTTTTTGCGGCTGAACCACGGTCTTGATCATGTCGAGCTGCAGGTCAAAAACAACTCCTTGCGCCAACACGCTCTTCAGCCCCTCATCTGCCTCGTACGCTACCGTGATCAGATTCTTGCGACCGGTTTCCAATTTTTCAGGGTAGGTTACCATCACGTTCAGATTGCCGCCACTGCGGTAGATCCAATCTGAAAGGGCAACAGCCTGGCTTTGGGAGGCAACAGGGATCGCCCGCCGGGAGAAGAGAAAACCGCTGACCGCCAACAAGAGCAGTCCTGCGATCAGGAAAATGGTTTGTTTTTTGATTTTCATTTGAACACCACCAGGTAAATAATGCCCAGGACCAGGATCGCGGATGTGATCCTGCCCAGAATTGTGTAATCATTTTGGAGCGCGTAAAGCAGCAAGAACGGCAGCAGGATCTCAATCACGAGGACCAGCATGCTAATGCGAAATTTCTTGGTTTCTTTACTCAGGCTCATGTTAGGCTCCACCACCTAAAAGCCACGACCAGATGCCCGTGGCAATCGCGATGATGATTATCGGGATTAGACCATAACCGATCAGCTTACGCAAGACCTTGCCTTCCTGCCCGGCAAGCCCAACCGTAATGCAGCTCACGATCAACTTCGTGGGAGACATCACGCTCCCCATCGAGCCGCCTGCCTGCTGCGCCGCCAGGATCAACGGCACATTGAGCTTCAGCAACCCAGCCGCCTCCGCCTGGAGTGCGCCAAACAATATGTTGCTATTGTTGTTCGTCCCGGTCAAAAAAGCGCCGATCACCCCCACAAAAGGCACCACCACCGGATAGATCACCCCGTTGATCGTCTCGGCGATTCCTCGCGCGAGTGTGCTCGTCATGCCGACGTGGGTCATCATTGTAGAAACTCCCGCCATCACGATCATCCCCAGGCTGGAATCGACCACATTGTGCGAAGTCAGGCTGAGAATGCGACGGGGAGAGGTGTTGATAAGCATGCCTTCACGCTTCAAGATGGCGTAAGAAAGCAAAACCGTCACAAACAACACCATGCCCGGGTGCGAAAAGGGGTGGATGATCGGGCTCGATTCGGCTGGAGTGACGAACCCCAACCCCGAAACAATCTCTGGGTACGGAAGGCTTATCGAAACCTGGTTGAGGAAAGCGTTTAGCGGTCGGATAAGCGTGACCGCAAAACCGATCACTACCAGCAGGATGTAGGGCGTCAGGTGCACCACGAGATCCCTGGTTTTCAGTTCATGAGCGCCGTTTAAGACAGCACTTTTGATGCCTTGATAACCCGGAAGGCGCGTGAGGAGCACCAGCGTGGCGATGCCCACCAGAGATGGTCCGATCGTGCTCAAGCTCCAGAAACCGTTGGCGTTGAGCAAGTAAAGCGATGCGCCCATCGTGAGGCTGACCGCAAGGATGGCGGGGAAGGCATGGCGCACCCCCTTCCATCCGGTCCCAAGAAATGTGATGATCACACCTGTGGGCACAAAACTGATCGCGAAGAGGATCGCGGCATACGGCGCGATGAGCATGCCGGGCACGTGCGTGACGGCGATCAGCGACTCGAAGGCGGATGCCATCCCACCAAAGGAAACCGCCCAGGCGTGCCCGATGGTGGTCATAACGATCGAGAGGATCGGGGAGTAGCCCATCCCCACCAGGATTGGCGCGCACACCGCCACAGCCACTCCGAAACCGCCCATCCCCTGCAGGAAAGAAGTCAACAGCCAGGCGATCAACAGCAGCTGGATGGAACGGTCGTTGGAAAGGCGCGGGATAAAAAGACCGATTGCATGCAGGGTGCCGGCTTCGCTGGCGAGGCTGAAGAGCAGCAGTGCCCCCCACACGATCACGAGTAAATTCGCTGCCAGCACCAGCGCTTTCACCTGCGACCAGGCCAGGATCAGCCAGCTTCCGCCAAAGGCGATCAAGCCGACGGCCACCGCCACAAGCCAGCTCATGGCGCTGGCGCGCAAAGCTCCCCATTTGAAGAGGAGCATGAGAAGGATGACAGTCAGAATAGGCAGAAAAGAAAGCAGCCAGCTGCTGAGGTTCAGTTCCATAGGGGATTTATTATAAGTTATCGCGCCGAAAACGGGGCTGGTTTCTGACGATAGGATTTCCCCCCCCCCTTGATTGTGCCGGTGTCCTCACCGAGCACGGGGTTTGACCGTCGAAGATTCCTGCACGAAGTGCGTGTGGAAAGGTCTCCATCACAACTCAGTTGTAGTCCGGGTTGCGAAACCTGCCCCGTGTATTTTTGCGGGGTTCAACCCGACATCTCCTCAGAATGATGAGAAGTCCTGGTAGATACCGTATTGAAAGTCAAGCTGAATAATTGAATTGGCGGTCATACTCAGG
>DAOOPV010000010.1:0-54881 GCA_035388405.1 Anaerolineaceae bacterium | reverse complement strand
CATACCAGCAACCGTCGTGCAGCCCTTGGGTCAGCCATTCCTCGATGAACACCTGTGGAGAGATTTTGACCGTTTCCGGATCGCCGCCGGTCTGGAAATTGCGGGTGGGAAGCAGGTCATACTGGCTCATGATCATGACGGTGTTTGCCGTGCCAATCTGGCGCATTTTGTTCTGCTTCTGATCCAGGTCGTGCATTTCCTTGTGATACTTGACACCCACCTTATTGATAGTGGAAATGTCCGCAACGTCATTCAGGTTCGGTTTGACGTCCCGGTATTTCACGACCAGGGCTTTGACTTTCTTGTCGTGCAGGATCGTGCCCAATCCACCGCGGGCAGCCTGTTTGAAACGGCAGACCTTGCGGCGTGGGTCGTAGAAGGAAAAGTTGATCATAGCCATATGGGCGTGTTTTGCACCGCTGCCAGTGCAAGCCACTGAGACGTTGACCATGTCGTCTTCGTCTTCTGCGTACTTTTTGGTCAATTCTTCCGCCAAAAGGTGGGCGTCTTCGGGGTATTCTGCAGCGTCCTCAATCTGAATGCGACCGTTGTTGCCATCAATGAAAATCAGGATTTCCCTATCAGACTTGCCCTGCAGTTCAAAAGCATCCCAGCCTGAAAACTTAAGCAGGGGTCCGAAGTATCCTCCCACATTGCTGTCGATGGGGATACCGGTGAGGGGCGAGATGGAGCAAAGCAGGGTTTTCCCCGTGCCAGAATACTGGGTGATGCCCCCCAAGGGCCCGACGCTCATCACAATTTCGTTCTCAGGCGAGTCCCAGCGGGTTTGGGGAGTGACCGCATGCCACAGATACCAAAGGTCAAAACCTTTGCCGCCAGTGAACTTCTCTTTCATGAACTCAGTGATCTCTTTTTGTTCGATCCGCAGGTCAGAAAGGTTGATATAGAGCGATTTGCCCGAATAACCCCGATGAATTTTTGCGGGGGTATAGCTGTAATCTTTGAGGATGGTTCCCATTAGTTCTCCTTTACCTGGCTTACCAGAACTTCGAGCGCGCCTTCCGGGCAAGCCTTTGTGCAGATGTTGCAGGCGATACATTTGAAGGGCACGTCCAGGTCATCCGCATAGAACATGACCAAATCAGTGCAGAAACCAACACATCCCAGGCAGCCTACACATAATTTCTTGTCGATGCGCACAACTCCAAACCGATCGCGATAAATGGCATTGGCGGTGCACATGTTGATACATTCGCCGCATTGGTTGCACATGCGCGCTTTGTAGGTGCGGTTGTTTTCGATTATGCGGATGGATGAGTAGTTGCGATCATCGGTCTTAAAGTAAGCCCGTGAGCAAGCCAGCTCACACTCCCGGCAACCCGTACAAATCTCCTGCTTGTGGGTGAGTACTTTCATGTGGGTCATCCTCTCCTTGTTTCTAGGCTCAATTGTAAGGAAGGTCAGGGTTTCCGTCAACTCACTTCACAAAATCCCGTTTTCCAACACCAGGAGGAGCGCCTGATGGTAAAATTGGGCACGGCTTTAAGGAGTCGTTATGCATAAAAGTATCCAATCGTTATGTGTTGTCATCATGATCCTTGGCTTAGTCGCCTGCACCCAATCGACAGCGCCAGAACCAACCACAGCGCCCTCTCCAACGCTGCCGCTGCCCACTGACACCCCTGCCCCGACTGCCACCCTCACGCCCACATTGGCTCCAACCGCAACGGCAACCACCTTACCCACCCAGACACAGACACCAACCCTCACTATCACACCTTTCCCGGGTTTTGGTGAGCATTTCAAGTTCTACCAGGCCTGGACTGCGGACGAAACGACTTACTTTTACTTTATGAACGCCCAGGTAGATCAGACTATCTTTGCCACGGTGGATGACCTTGAAGGGAACCAATACGCCCTCACCTGCCCGCCTGACGTGCAATACTCCCAAGATATCCGCTGCTACAGCGATACGCTCTTTAAGGGTAAGACCGATTACAAGGTCACGTTCTATTCAGACCCCGAACGGCAGCATCCATTCTATGAGAATGTCTTTACCACCAGTCTAAATACGCGCTATATGGATTATGACAATTGTGAGAAGGAATACCGCATCTATGATGGCAAATGTTACTCAGCTATGACCTGTTATGGTGAAAATGGTGAGGTGGTTTACAGTTTTGACAACATTCCCGATGAGGGCAACTTCGAGGGTTTCACTCTGCCCTGTCCCTAGAAAGGGTTAATTATCATGAGAAAACATTATGCCTCTTTCGTATTGGTGGCACTAATATTCCTGCTGGTTCTGACTGCCTGCAAGAGCAGCGCAACCCTCACTCCCTCTCCTGAGCCTTCCCCTTCGCCCACCGCAACGCTCCTGCCGACAGCTACTGCGACCTCAGAACCGACTGAAACACCCAGCCCCACTGCCACCCCGACCACTGCCCCGACCCCAACGGAGACCCTGCTGCCTTTTGCCGGCTTCAGAGATTTCTTCCGTTTGTTTCGCACCTGGTACGCGGGCGATCAGACTTACTTTTACTTCCTTAACGCGGGCATTAAAGACAAACTATATGCCACCGCGGATGAATTTGAGCTGGATTGCCAGGCTGACCCCAAATTCCCGGTTCAAATGATCTGCATTTACGATGGTGTAATTGAAGGACGAACAATGATGGATTTTCGCTTCTTCACAGACCAAGCCCGCACAGTGCAGGTGTTTGACGCCCGCTACGACGCCGATTTGGTGGACGACACCATCTATCACCATCAATACGACTGCCCTGACCGCGGTAAAAACGTCGAGTGCAACTCGGAATATCGCCTTTACGACGGTATTTGTTACTATGCCCATACCTGCTACGATGCTTGTGGGCTTTATTACTCCAAGGATAATCTCCCGGAAGTGTATAATGAATTCCAGGGTTTTACGACCCCGTGTGATTGAGTAACAACTGCGATGAATAATAAAAATATCATTCTCCTGGCTCTTTTAGTTGCCCTGGTTTTGGGGGCATGCGGACCCCGTGTGGACTTCGCGGCGACCGAAACTGCCAGCATCACGGACACCCCTACCATCACACCTACGCCTACCATCACACCTACGCCTACCGCCACACCCACCCCAACCCCCACTGAGACCCCGACCCCCACGCCAACTCCCACGGAGACGCCGACCCCCACGGAAACTGCTATACCAACCGACACCCCAACACCCACCTGGCAACCAAACCCTTACCTGATCTGGCCAAAGGCCACTTTTACCCAGTGGGATGTTTGGTGGGCTGGTGACAATTGGTGCTCTGAACGAGGCACGAACGTTAGTTGTGAAATTGAATACCGCAACTACAGCGGTCAGTGCCTGGTGGGGATGAGTTGTTTCGATGCCTGTGGTGAATTTTACGGTGTGAACACGATTAAATACGGCACTGGCAGTTATACTTTCAGCGGACCTTGCTACTAATGATGAAGAGAATTACTTTAATCTTATTGGTTTTGTTGCTCCTCGCAGGGTGCGGCGCAAAAGCCACCCCAGAACCAACACCCACCCCAACTGAAGTGCCGACTGCGACCGCTACTGACACACCCACTCAGACGCTTACGCTAACCCCGACGCTTACACCAACGGAAACACCAACTGAAACCCCGACACCCAGCCAAACTCCCACTGAAACCCTCACACCTACCCCCGAACTGACTGCCCGATTGATCTGGCCGCGAGCCTGGTTTTCACCGGCGAATGTCACCTGGCGCAACTTTACCTGCCCCCTTGAAGGGGAATCGCTGAATTGCGAATTTGAGTATAGGAAAGATAGCCAGGGATGCTACGTTGGCGCAAGCTGCTTTGACGCTTGCGGCTGGTTTTACTCAGTCAACACTATTCCACCGGGTGTGGAAGAGTTTTCAGGTCCTTGCTGGTAGGGTCTAAACACCCACCTTTTTAGTACTTATAAATCCCACCGCCAATGAACTCACGGATCACGGAATTCTCGGGCACGATGCTGTCATCTTCAACCGCATCGATTTCCTGGAATAGCGCGTTTACCCTGTCTGCCCGCTCCCATGCATCCCTCCTCAAAGGATCATCCTTGTATTCTTCCGCCCAACGGGCAAAAGACGCGCCCAACTTTGCCTTATAAAGCGGCAGTTCGTAGGGCATGGCGCTGTTGACGATTGTATCGGTGGAGTTGATGTAAGGGATGATGTGTCGCAGCTCGCTTGAGCGGACGTAGTGCCAGTGGAGCAGCGTCTGGGTGGGGTCGTAAGCCCGGTGGGAAGCGTCGCGCAGCATGCGCCGCATCAGGCGCACGTCCGTCCAGCGGGCGTAGTGGCCCTGGTTGTCCTTCAGTTGCAGCAGCGGCTCGATGTAAAGCTTGAACTTCCACTCATCTGGAATGTCTTCTGTCATCTCAGGGTAAAGCCCATGCAGGCTGTCGACCAGAATAATTTCCTTCTCGCCGAGTTTCATCGGAGTATGATCAGGCACGCTCCTGCCAGTTTTAAAATCGTAGAAAGGAATACGTATCTCGCGTCCCTCGAAGAGATCGCTCAGGTTTTGATTGATCAGCTTCATGTTGAGCGCTTGAGGGGTCTCAAAGTCATAATCGCCGAACTCATCCTTGGGATGCATATCGAGGTCATAGAAGTAGTGATCAATGTTCAGGGTGATTAGCTTAAAGCCAAACTCAGCCAGGTGTTCGGCAATCTTGATCGTGGTGGTGGTCTTGCCACTGGAAGATGGACCTGCCACGAACACCATGCGGACTTCATCGCGCCGGTCGAGGATCATGTTGGCGGCGTTTTCAACGTCCTCATGATAGGCAGCTTCAGCCGCGGTCACGATCTCGTGCAGGCGGTCATGCCGGATGGCTTCGTTTAGCAGTGTGGTGGTATGGACGTTATGAGAGCATGCCCAGTCCAGCGTCTGCCAGAGTTTTGGCCAGGGGATATTCCCGGATGGCATACGGTCGCGATCAGTGCGCTTTTCGCGCTGACGGGCACGTTCTTCGCGGTATAGGATGTAAGCCTTGGCGACCTTGGCACGACCGTTCTCGATCAGCACCTTCTCGACCATGTCCTGGATCTGCTCAATACTTGGTATCTCGCCTGCAGGAGTCGTTGCCTCTAATTGGGCGATCACCTGGGCAGCCAGCGCCTCCGAAGCAGCGCGGTCACGCCCTCCAACGGCTACAGCTGCCCGGTAAATGGCGTTGGTGATCCGCTCCGGGGTGAAGGGCACGACGGTACCATCTCGTTTGATTACTTGGGTGAGTTTTGTCATCAGAACCTCCAATGAGTTCCAGTTTTCCAGCTGCGTTAATAATTAGATTATAGCATCTCGATTCCGGTCCTGCACATGCAAGGTTTTATCGATTCGTCCTCAGATAATTAGAATCATTAAAGGATTAACAAAACGCTTATGCGCAACGAGGAAAAATGCTCTGGCTGGATGTTATAATGCACTTCCGAATAATTAATAGAAACGAGATAATATGGCAAAAACCAGCGTTCCATGTCCCCAATGCCGTCAGCCTATCACCATTGAACTGACCAGGCTGTTTGATACCAACACCGATCCTGAAGCAAAGCAAAAGCTGCTCTCAGGCTCTGCCAATTACTTCCAGTGCCAGGTCTGTGGTGCGCAGGGTGTCTACCCCACCCCGATCGTCTACCACGATCCCGAAAAAGAACTGCTACTAACCTTTTTCCCGCCTGATCTGCGCACGCCGGTCAACGAGCAGGAGCGCGTTTTGGGTCCGATGATCAAAAAAGCCATGGATGACCTCCCTCCCGAAAAGCGCAAATCCTACCTCTTCCGCCCGCAAACCATGCTGACGCAACAGCGCCTGTTCGAAACAATCCTCGAAGCAGATGGGATCACCCCTGAGATGATCAAAGCACAACAGGAAAAACTGCACCTCTTACAGCAATTGCTGGGCGCCAGCGCCGAAGGCTTGCCGGAAATGATCCGCCAGAACGACGAGAAGATCGACGAAGAAGTCTTCATGCTCCTCAACCGCCTGGGGCAGGCTTCGGCCTCTGCCGGCGATCGCCAAAGCCTGGTAGCTTTGGATGCCCTCCAAAAGGCGCTGATTGAACATTCTACGCTTGGAAAAAACGCTGCGTTGGAAGCCGCTGAGACCCAGGAAGCTATGAAAGAGCTGCAGGATCTGAGCAAAACCGGCATCACCCGTGAAAACCTGTTGGATCTCCTGATCAATAGCGCCAACTCAGACATCCGCCTGACAACCATTTCCTCCATGGCACGCGGTGGGCTGGACTACACCTTCTTCCAGCTTCTGTCCGATAAAATCGAAGCGAGTGCTGGCGAAGAGAAGGTGCAGCTCGAGTCCCTGCGTGAGCGCCTGCTGACCATTACCCAGGCGATTGATGAAGCCATGAAAGCTCAGCTTGAGGAAGCCCGCCAACTCGTAAACGAACTTCTGGCAGCCGAAGACGTTGAGAAAGCCACACAGGAAGCCCTGCCTCGCTTCAGCCAGGCAGTCGCGGAAGTGATCAACCAGGAAGCCCAGGCCGCTCAGGCTGCCAAAGACGAAGCCAAGCTGCGCAAACTGAGCCAGATCATCAACGTCATCCAGACCGCCGATAGCTCCAACGCTCACCTCGGGTTGATTGACGCCCTGCTGCAGGAAGAAAGCCCTGAGAATCGCGCGCAAATGCTGGAGGAATCCGGCGAGCTTATCAATGACGAGTTCATGCAGCTGCTGGGAGGGTTGATCGGCCAGATGGAACAGCAGGGCGATCAGCCGGAAACACTCGAACGGGTGAGAGAACTCAACCGGGAAATCCTGCGCTTCACAATGAAACGCAACCTGCAAAACAGTTAATCAGAATTAATGCGGCTCGTTTTGCAGCCGCAATCCATGACCCCGAACGGTGACAATGTAATCGTAATCGGGGTCTATTTGATTAAGGCGGTCGCGCAGGCGCCTGAGCAGCGCGTCAAAAGCCTGTTCGGTCACCCAGCGAGTATCTTCCTCCCAGACTGCCTCAATTAACGCCTCACGGCTGACGACCTCGCCTGAATTTTCAACCAACAAAGCCAATAAATTGAACTGCTGCGCCGATAGCGGCGGATCCAATTCAACGCCGCGAACCCAAACACGCTTCGATGCGCTTTCAAGACGAAGATTGAACATTTGCCCCAACTCCGGGGGTAAATCGCTCAGCGGTAAGGTGGCATCGGAACTCAGGAAAAGGAAGGTTTGCGTCAGGGCGATCTGGATTTCGTCGGCTTCCACCAGTTTCAACTCGGCCGAAACGGGCTGGTTATTAACAAACGTGCCATTTTTGCTGCCCAAATCCTCCAGGAGGATCCCCTTCCCAGTGTTGGTGATGCGGGCATGCTGCCGGGAGACCTGGCGGTCCGGGATCACGATGTCACACCCCCCATCACGCCCGATCAGCAGTTGGCCTTTCAAAACCCACTGCTGCCCATTGAGCGGACCTTCAGTTGCTATCAGGACTGGATCTTCCATTTTCCACGCTTACCATTTCAGACTATAATTCACCATTATAATGCAAACAGGCTGCTCAAACCTCACGCCGTAAGAGATCGCAGCCGCAGTCGGTAAGAGAGAACAAGGTCATGCCTTTTCAGACACGCATTGGCGCCGTGCTTCATGAGCGCTATGAAATTGAACGCATCATCGGTCAGGGTGGATATGGCTTTATTTACCTTGCCCAGGATCAACGCCTGGCTGGCAGGTATTGCGCGGTTAAGCAAGTGAGCTATGACCCCACTTTTCCACCAGCCATGCTGCAGGAAGCCCGCGACCAGTTTATGCGCGAAGCAACCGTTTTGGCACGGCTGGATCACCCCAACATGCCGAAAGTTTCCGACTTTTTCTCAATTGAGGACAACGATTTCCTTGTCATGGACTTTGTACCCGGGGATGATCTGCGCGCGCTCCTGGCTAAGGCAGAAAATAGCGACAAATTCCTGCAGGAATCAGAGGTTTTGGGCTGGGCATTACAGATCGGCGACGCCCTGACGTATCTCCACACCCAGGATCCTCCCATCCTTCACCGCGACATCAAACCCTCCAACATCAAAGTAACCCCGAGCGGCTTGGTGAAACTGGTGGACTTTGGTTTAGTCAAACTCCTTGCGCCTGGTGAAGTGACCATCACCATCATGCAGGGTCAGGGCACAGCCCTCTACACGCCCCTTGAGCAGTACGGCGGCGAGAGCAGCCACACGGATGCCCGGGCCGACATCTACGCCTTTGCCTGTACGCTTTACCACCTGCTCACCAATACCCCGCCTGCCAACGTGCGCGACCGCTTCCTGAACCCCGAGAGCCTGGCTGCACCGCGCGTGCTCAACCCTGCCATCTCACCCAAAGTGGAAGATGCGATCCTGTGGGGCATGGCGCTGCATCCCAACGATCGCCCCAAAGAAGTGAGCGAATTCGTCAAGGCGCTCACCGGCGAGAGCACCAGCCGCCTGCGCCTACTGAGTGGTCATGCGGGGCGTGGCAGCAATGGGCAGCTTGGACCAGCCGAAACTCGCCTGGCCTGGATGGCGGCAGGGCTGACCTTCTTGAGCTTACTTCTCACGATTATTCACAACCTGTAGCCAGGAAACGGTTTGAGTATCCGGAAATCTGGCTTATTAGTTTCCTGATCTGTTTTTTAGATATTGGAAGGGGATTTCAATCCCTCAGCCCTTAGCCACCAGATTAGGGCGATGACCCAGCCGAACAACATACCGACTACGGTCATTTGAACGATGAACCAAGAGCTGCTTTGCTTGACCAATTCCACCAGGCTGTCGATGCCCAGGGTGAGCAGCAGATACGCCACCAATCCGCCGATCAGGGTGCAAAAACCCGAACGAAACGCCCAGCCAGACCCACCCCACCAACGGAACCCCACCAGGAACGCCGCGCCAAAACCCGCAATCAGGATCAACACGATCAGGAACCAGTCCATCATGCGTGGAAAACCGGTGGTGTTAGCTCCCGGTTCGGGGGTCTCGCTTGGAACCGGCGTCTGGGTGGCAGGGGGGGTAATCGTTGGGGTGGGTTGCACGGTGGGAGTTGGCGTGGGCATGATGACTTGCGCCAGACCACCTTGCGTGTTGAGCACCAGTGTACTCGAAACCATTGCTGGCTCACTGGCGGCTGTCACCTCGAAGATCCCGTCCCGATCGATGCGGTAGCTGATCGTGGCAAGACCGTCAATGGTTGTGGCTTCAGGCTGAGCGATGATGAGATCTTCTCCTGCCAGCCGTATCGTGAACCGCACAACCGTTCCATCAGGAACTGTGTGGTTATTCTTGTCGCACACCGGTCCAGCCTGAATGCGCACTGTTTCTCCCATCCGAAAAAGTGGTACGGGAGTGACAGGGACCGAAAAAGGCGCCTCAGGTGTGGGTGTCATTTCTGTAGTGGTCATTGAAGCGGTCAAAAGTGCGATCGGGATGACCTGGTCTGTAGTTGGGGCTGTCTGTTGACCGAGCTCGTAGCCCACAGTATTCAGGCTGACAGGGAGCGAACCAACTGGCTGGGCTTCTTGCATCAACACACGAGCTGCAATATCCAATGCTGCCTGGGTTTTGTCGTACAAGGCGTAGTATGCCGTCAGCTTCGCGATCTCGGTGCTGTCGAGATAATAAGGTTCGCCATACGATAAGACGATCACATTTTTGTTTTGAAGGAGGTCCACTCTCTCAGCCAGGAGACGTTTTAGGGCATAGGTCTGAGGCAGGTCTGGGTCAAGCCCCTGGAAGTTAAAAATGATCCACTTGGAACGCCGCAGATTGTCTATCATGAATGGATCTGAGGGTTCCGTGACTTGATCGAGGATCTCAGTCAGCTGAACAAAGCTGTAGGAACTGATGCGTGATTCCGAGAGCTGTCCGCTTCCTTTGCTACCATACAACCCGATTAGAGTAGTGGCAAAGGCGTTTGTGGACAGGTGATTCAGATTTTCACAGTTACTGCACTGCCTAAGGGAACGCGTGTCCGTGATAACTGTAATGTACTCGGAGTAGGATGGGGGTTGAGGAAGCAAACCGGCAAGAAATTCCCGTGAGGGAGCCACCAAAGTTACCCCTTCGCGGGCGGTTTTCAGACTTACAGACGCTGACTTACCAACAACTTCCAGATCCTCAGCGGGCGGCAAAACCCGCTCAGGGTTGAACTCGGGGTAGCGGGAAAGCTTTTCCGCCAGGATGCGCCTCACGGAGGCATCCACCTGCTGCGCAAAGACAGTGTCTTCCTGGTATTTGTCAGTAAAGGATTCCAGGGTTCGGAGAATGGTGGTAAAAGCATCCAAATCGTTCTTTGCCCGAAAATTGTCGAGATAAAGCAAATCGTTGCCTGCCAGGAAAGCAGTTCGTGCAATGTTGATCGGATCAAACTCACTGCCAGTGGGATCAAAGAAGAGCCGCACGGCACGACTTCCAAGACTATCGCTGATGGTCAATCCGCCAGCCTGGCGCCAGGTTGCGATCGGCTCCACGCTCAGCAACTGGGCTAGGGCAGCCTGGTCAAAACTGACCGGTTTGGTTGTCGCTCGAATGTTGCCTTGCAAACCCTGAAATCGGATGTGCGATACCATGAAACCATCTGCCTGTTTTTGCAGATCTTCCCCGCCTGCTACCGCCATGAATGGTGATAGTTCAATTTGTTTAAGCTGCTCGAGCGATTTTTGGATGGTGGACACTTCTTCGAGTGGTGGTCGGTCTGCGCCACCAAGCCCAGGGAAGTGCCGCGCAATCACACTCATCTGCCCCTCGCTGCCGCTGTGCAGCCCTGCAATGTAAGCCTGAGCCAGCAAGCCCACCCAGTACGGATCGCCGCCAAAGGTCTCGGTGCCCGCGTTTGCCGCCTGGAGGAGGTCGCTGGTGTCGACTACATCCAGGGAAGGTCCCAGGTACAGGTTGAATCCCAGGGCGGTCAGTTCCCGCCCCAAAGCCTGACCAACCTGCAGGGCGTTTTCCTCCGACCAGGTGGCGCCAATCGCCATCGGATTAGGCAGTTGGGTGAGGTCCTGCAGGAATTGATCTTGCTTTCCGGTGTCATCCTTTTGGGATATGCCAATGAAAAGTGGGATGTAAGCAGGGAGGTCTTGATCTCCAGACTGAGAACCATTGGGGTCAACCGCCGCCTGGCTTTTCTGCCAGGCTAGCTGTTGGAGTGTTTCGATCATTACCCTGGCTGAGCTCGCGGTGTCCGTGCCGCTAAAGTTATCGTGCGAGCTGCTGAGCACCACGCCCCCGACGTGATAATCCTGGATCAATTCTGCCAGGGGACCATCGGATGGGATATCTGATCCATCGAAGGTGATTAAAAATAGCTGCCCGATTTTTTCAGCCGGCGTCATCTCGGCCATCAGAGCGTCAACACTGCTCTGAGCGATAACTGGATCTGCGGGGAATATCAATGCCAGCGGCTGCAAAAGCAAAGCCAGCGCGAGCGCAAGCAACAGCAGCCGGCGGACTTTCACCTTATCCCTCCAGGATCTGGCGAGCACGAGCAGGATCGTTACAAATGATCATGTCCACGCCCAAAGATTTCATGCGTCGCAGGTCCTCTGGCGCATCCACGGTCCAAACATTTACTTTTTGTCCAATTTTATGCCTGGCTTGCACCATTCTGGTTGAAACATCCCGATAGTACGGATGCAAGTCATCCGCCTTAAAACGCCGCCCTAACAACCCGCGCATCGGCAAGCCAAGCACCCCTGGCAAGGTTAGCAACCCGGTTCTGATTTCAGGTGCAAGTGATTTTACACGTGGGAGATTGCGGGCATTGAAAGAAGAAAACAAGACGGAATCGCTGATACCATGCTTTTTTACCATTGCAACCACGAGTTCGGGGAGTTGATCTTTGGGGGTTTGGTAATTTTTGAGCTCGACATTGATCAGAAATTTGCCGCCAAACTCGGAGAAAACCTCATCCAGTAAGGGAATGGGTTCACCCTTGAATTTCAGGTCATACCAACTACCAGCGTCCAGCTCACGCAGGGCAGCAAAAGGCATATCGCTAACTTTGCCATTCCCATTGCTAGTGCGTTCCAGCGTGTCATCATGAATGACAACCAGATTTTTGTCAGCCGAGAGCATGACATCCAGCTCAATGCCGTCTGCTCCATTTTCCAGAGCGAGGCGAAATGCCGCAAGCGTGTTTTCCGGTGAATTCGCAGAATCCCCACGATGGGCAACAATAAGCGGTATGAAATGAGTGCTTTTTGACATAAGCGCAATTATAGCATGCACAGCTTTTCCACAGCAGGTTATAATCCGTCCATCATGCCGACCACAGAATCCTCTCTTACTTCAGTCAATAGCCTCCTCGGGCTCAACCTGGATGGCGAGCGGTTGTTGATTGTGTATGGCAGCCCATCAGGCAGGGTCCAGGAAAGGCTCTCCGTGAGCATCCCTGCCAGCAAGAGTTTTCCATCAATACTCGAGCATGTTACCTCCACAGCCGACCGCCTGCTGATGATCACGCAAGCCCAACGCCTGCCCCTGCCAGACTGTGTTTCGGTTTCGGTCACCGGGAATTACGATGCCCTTAGCGGCACGCTTGAAAACTCTCCGGATTTCCCGGAGTGGAAATCGGAGCCGCTGAAATCCCAACTTGGGCTAAGGTTCAACCTGCCAATTTTCGTCGAGCAGCGCGCTAACGCGGGCTTGATTGCTGAGATGCTTTTTGGCGCAGGGGATACTGGCGGTAGCCAAATGTACCTGAGTTTCAGCCCAATATTACGCGCGAGTTTTTCGCTCAATGGGGTTCTCTACCAGAGTCTCGCGGGAAGCGCCGGCGGAATCGGCAGAATCTTTGTTTCAGACACGCCCGATCCACGCCTGAACCGGCCGTTAACCTTAAACGATTTTGTTTGCCTTAACGGATTAGCCTTCCAGGCACTCCGCCTGCAGCCTTCGCATTGGGATCTCGCCACCACAGGCAGCCAGGTGCTTCAGGCTGCTTCCGAAGGCGATCCTTATGCCATCGAGCTTGTCGAACAGGCAGCCAGGATCTTGGGTGAAAATCTTTCTTCGTTGATCCATTTGCTCCGCCCCAGGCAAATCACCATTGCCTATCCAGTCTCACTTGTCGCCGCAAACTTCCTGCCGCCCCTTCGCGCGGCTGCCGCTGCTGCCACCGGGCTTGGCGGTCTTGAACTTCCGCAAATCATTGCGTCACAATTTGGCCACCGCCAGCCTGAGCTTGAAGCGTTAGCTCCAGCAGTCTCTGCCCTTCGTCTGCGTGCTGGCAACCGTTAAAAAACACGCAGGCAGCCAAATGCCGCCTGCGTTATCGCTGTATGAATTTACCTAGATGGTGCTAGATGGTGACCCCAGAGGAACCATTCTGAACGCTGTTCGCGTGTTTCTTCGCTTTCTTCACAGCCTTTTTCTCTGCCTTGGTTAGCTTTTTATCAACAGTTTCTCCAAGTTGGCGTCGTTTGAGCGCTTCACCGTCTTCGTATGCCAGTTGGCTGCCTGTGCTTATGATCTGATAAATGTAATAGCCCAGGAAAAGGATGGCAAATATCCCGAGTACAAGCGTTCCGATGTTGACCGGTATCACCTGCGAAGCAAGAGTAACCTCAAACAAACTGCCGCCCGCGCCAATGAAAAACAGTACTGTGTTGAGGATGATAATAATCAGTCGCATTTCTGTCGGACCAATTTTTACGCTGGTCATTTCGAAAATACCCGTTGCGTGGGTCTTCAGAAAGACCTGCATCATCAGCAGCAGCCAGGCACACATTGCAATCAGCGAAACGTCAAATCGCGCGATCCCGGAAAGTCCGATCCCTCCAAAAACCAAGAGAGTGGTAATTCCATCGATAGCATGGTCGGTATAGTATCCATAATTTGGACGAGACACATTACGAAAACGCGCCAGGGTGCCATCCAGGCTGTCGCCAAACCAGTTGATGACAAAACCCAAGCTAGCCACAAACAACCACGGGTTATCTTTTACTTCTCCCAATCCAACCAATGCGTAGGCAACTGCTGCCAACACCGAGCCGAGCAAACCCAACACTGTCAGCATATCTGAATTGACCCATTTGGGCATGTGCCTGGCAAAAAACGCCAACGCCGGCCTTTCCAACGGTCCCAACAAAATGTCGTTGGTGCGTTTATCTTTTTCAGTGCGAATCTTTTTTGCCATAATCACCTCTTAGGTTAATTTTTCTACAACAGGTAATACTTCCGGCCAGACCGGGTGCAGCATACACCACTGGGACTGAGCATGACGGATGAAATCTTCGGTTGGTCTCAGTACTCTCTCAACGTTGAGGACACTTTCTTCAACCAGATCGTTTCTTTTTTCCATTGGAATTGGATCGCTTGCATCCACAAAATAATAACCATCTTCACGCCGAACCCCACATGCCACGCGTAAATTGGCAGCAGTTTCAAGCGCCAGGCGTGCATAAAAAACAGGCAATGCCGTTTCGCGCCCAAAAAAACGCGGGCGATACTTGGCAACTTCCCCTTCCGGAAGGGGTCGGTCGAGTCCGGTTACCACACAAAAACCCTCTTTGAGAGCTTTTTTTGCTTCCCTAAAAGTGGAAAAGGAAATCGGGTTGATGCTCATTCCAACAGCTTCGCGCATGCGGTTTTGGGCTTTGTAGGCATTATTTGGGTTGGGGAATGAAAGCACGTACGGTCGAACCCCCAGCCAGGTTAGCGACATCCCAAACAGGTCAAAATTCCCCAAGTGAGGTCCCAGAAGAATGGTCGGAACTTTTAGATCGATGATATCGTGAAGAGTGTCTTCTGCCCTGGGTGAGAGAATGATCTTCTTTAGACCTTCTTCAGGATGCTGATAATAATAGAAATACTCTGCCAAAGAACTGACAACATTCTGAATAGTCTCCCTGGCACACTCCTCCAGCTGCGACTTGCTCATGGATTCCCCCGATACCACCCACTGGTTTGCCATGATATTGCGAACCATCGCACTTTTACGACGAGATGCCAACGTCGAGCCAACAATTTGAGCAAGGCGATCCAAACCCGTCAGCTTGAAATTCTTACCAAGCCACAATCCGGTTTTTATTGCCGCAGAATCTTCAATAAAGGCTCGTAGTCCCATATCTATTCTAAATTGTACTCTCTAATATTAAAACACGTTAACATCGAGAAAGTTATGCCATCGGGTGTTTTCTTAAGTCCAGGGGGTTAAGCCCTCGGACGGATGGCCAGCCTTTTTACGCCGGCGGCAGCCAGGTAACTCAACGCCGCCACCAGGATAATGACTGAACCAGCTTGTAAGTTGAGCGCGAAAGAGACAACCAGACCAACCAACGAGAACAGCCAACTGAGCCCGATCGAGAGCAGCATCATGCCTTTCATGTCCTTTAGAAACAAATTAGCTGTCGCTGGAGGGATGGTCAGCATCGCTATGACCATGATCAAACCGACAATACGCATCGCCACCACTACTGTTAGCCCAATCATAACCAGCATCACAAGGTAGAGCGCTGCCACCGGCAGGTTGCGCACAGTGGAGAAGGTTTCGTCGAAGGAGATCGCCTGCAAACTACGGTAAAGAAGTACTACAAAGGCAATGACAAGCAGCGCCACCAAAGCCATCACCCGCAAGTCTGCGCCAGAGACTGCCAGAAGGCTGCCGAACAGGTAGCTCATCAAATCCGCCTTGAAACCTGGCGTCAGGCTGACAAAAATGATCCCGACTGCCATACCAATCGACCACATGACCCCGATTAATGTGTCGGAGCGGGCTTTGGTGCGCAAGTGCACCACGCCCATGCCAAGCGCGGAGAGAATGCTAAAAAGGATAGCCCCCAGCATCGGATCCTGCCCGAAATAGTAAGCCAGACCAATACCCCCATACGCCGCATGCGCGATACCGCCACCGAGAAAAACGATGCGGTTCAGTACGACGAGCGTTCCGATGAGACCGCAAGCCACACCCACCAACAGACTGGCAACAAGCGCGTTGCGCATAAATTCATAGGCAAAAATGTTTCGGAGGAGATCAATCATGGTCATCTTCTTCTTGATGAGATGGCAAAACCCGGTGTGGTAAACCGTGCGCCACCAGGTCAATCGGGCATTCATAGGCACTGCTCAACATGTCGCTTGTGATCTCTTTCTGTCCGTTGTAAACCAGGCGTCGGTTGACGCAGCCAATCGTCTTCACATAGGTCGAAATTGCGGTCAGGTCATGCGAGATCAGCAGGATCGAAATACTCTTGTTCAGTTCAGCCAAAAGATCATACATCTGCGAACTGGAACGGGAATCCACGCTCGAAGTCGGCTCGTCCAGCAGCAGGATCTTCGGTTCCGCTGCCAGTGCCCGCGCGATCGTAACCCGCTGCCGCTGACCGCCTGAAAGTTCATTGATCGACCGTTTTGCCAGGTCCAGGACGTCCATCTGCTTGAGCGAGCGCTCAATGATTTCTCTGTCATCATCCTTTAGATACAGGCTTTGCAAAAGTTGCGGCTTTAACCTTCCCATGCTCACAACATCCCATACCCTGATCGGAAATGCCCTGTCGTTCTGCTGGATTTGTGGCACATAACCGATGAAATGGCGTCCTTTCTCCGGGCTGACGCCCATCACTCGCACCACACCTCGCTCGGGTTTGATCAGCCCCAGGATGACTTTTATCAACGTGGTCTTTCCACCACCATTAGGCCCAATCAGCCCAACGTAATCGCCGGCTTCCATTCTAAAGTTAACCGCCTCCAGGACACGGTCACTCTCGTAGCCAGCCCATACATCTTCCAGTTCAATTACTGCTTGCCCTGTCACTATATCTCCTAATTCAATGCCTGGTGTAGCGTCTCGGCAATCATCAGCATGCTTGCAGGCCAGTCATAAGCCATTGGGTCCCATTCCACGATGGATTGGATCCCAGCTTGCTCTGTGATGGAGGTGGCGAGCCTGGCGTTACTGCCTTTCTCGATCACCAGAGTGTTTATCTCATATCCCCTGGCTAACGCGATGATCTGCGAAAGGGTTTCAGGGGCGGGTTCATTACCGCCAATCTCAACCGCCAGCATGTGCAGCCCGTAATCCTCTGCCACATATCCCCAGGCTGGGTGCACCACCATGAAATGATCCCTTTTAGAGCCTTCGAGTTGTTTTCTGACCTCAGCGTCAATCGCATCAATTTTGATCAGCAATGCTTCAAGATTTGCCTGGTAATAATTCGCGTTTTGCGAGTCGGCAGTTTTCATTGCTTCTGTCATTATCTGAGCCATATGTTTCATGCGTGAGGGAGAAAACCAGATGTGAGGATCGGTTTCCATGCCGATATTTGTGTTATCTTCAACCGCGCCGTCATCTTGCTCGTGTTCATCCAATACAGGAATTCGCTCGATCCCAGCTGCGGCATCCACCACCTTCAATTGAGGGTTCGCGGACTCAAAGCGCGGCATCCATACTGCTTCAAATTCCACGCCTATAGTGAAGTAAAGCTCAGAGGCTGCCAGGTTGGTCATTTGCTGCGGACTGGGCTCATAGGTGTGCGGGTCGTCGCCGCTGCCCACCATTGCCTGGGTCCGAACGCGATCCCCACCAATCTGGTCCACAAACCATTGCTGGGGCAGAATGCTGACGCTGATAGTTAGTTTTTCGGGATCATCCTGGGCTGCTGGTTTGGCGCATGCACTTAATCCAAGCATTAGAATCAGGCTGAAGAGTAATACTCTTTTCATTTTCACTCCACTGCCTCAGCTGATATCTTTTGGCAATCAGGGCAAATACCGTACAACTGTAAAAGGTGATCACTCACGCGATAATTTGTTTCTTCCTCAACCCTTTGGATCAGGCTGCTCAGGTCTTCAGAACCGGCAAAGGCGATCGCCTGATGGCACTTTTGGCAAAGAATGTGGTGATGATGCCCAACCCCTCCTGCCACGTATCCAACGCTGCCATCGGGGTCATAGACCACGCAGACCAGCCCCAGTTCGGCCAGCAACTCCAGTGCACGATAGACACTGACCATCCCTAACGCCCGTCCAGATTGGGAAAGCTCCTGGTAGATCTCCAATGGAGTCATCGGCTGAGCATTGCTCTCAAGCACCTGCATCACTAATTTGCGCGGACCTGAAACACGATATCCATTCTCTGTGAGTACATCCTGCCAATTCATGTCGACCTTATTGATAATGTTTTTCAATAAGCAGCATTTTAGTCGGATTACGCAAGCCTGTCAAAGGCTTGTATGGGGCTAAATTGATAAATGTTTTATTAGAATAACCTCTTGCCAAATGCTGGGGCATTTTCCTCGTCTGCAGTCTGTTATAATCATCCGGCGCGGGAGGACTAGCCCGTATAAAGAATGGAGAAACATGGAAGAAAATTTACTGGAAACTATCCAAAACGATCACGTCGTTCAGATTGCCTACAACCTCAATGTGGATGGCGAAGAAGTTGAATCTGACCTGCTTGAGTACCTGCACGGTCACGGCAATATCATCCCCGGGCTTGAACAGCCCCTGACTGGCGCCAAAGTCGGCGACTCACTCGAGGTGATTGCCAAAGCTGAGGATGCTTATGGCGAGTTTGACCCCGATTCGGTCATCACCGTCAGCCGGGCATCATTCCCACCTGATTTTGAGATCCACCTGGGTGAAGCTATGCGCCTGCGCGACGCCGCGGGGCACATCTTCCAGGGCGTTGCAACCGCGATTTCTGATGATGCCGTGGAACTTGACCTCAACCACCCGATGGCTGGCAAGGACTTGCACTTCAAAGTGACTGTCCTGGCTGTCCGTCCGGCGACTGAAGAGGAAGTGGCTGCTGGTCATCTGCACTATGGCGGCTGCGAGGGTTGTAGCTCGGACTGCGGCGATGGCTGTGGTTCTGACTGCTGCTAAAGAGCGTTATTCTTAAACAACAAGACCGGGAGAGTTCAACACTCACCCGGTCTTTTATTTGCGCGAGTTTATTGCTTGCTAAACGAAGCGGAAACCACAGAGATTAGACCAAACAGAACTCCTGCGATTGGGAAGACAATCCAACTAATACCCCATGCGGCTCTGATGAAACTCCAGGTGAGGTATATTGTCACCACCAACATCCAATAAGGTCCGCTGATTTTTTCCGCGAGGGTGTTCCCTGCTTTGTGCTGACGGGTGTAATCGCCTTCGTTGAGAAGCTTGTCGTAGGCTTCCATTCTTGTTCCGGCAGAAATAAAGAGCCCAACAGCCAACCCAATCGCCAACAGCAGACCAACAACCGTCAGCATAACTCCAAAATCACCACCGATGTCCAGGATCGCGACAGTCACCAGCCCGACCACGCCTAACAAAATGAGCGCGACACCGCCCGCAATCCTGCGGGCGAAGGCGGGGCGATAGTCTTCCTTCATCTGGGCAATGCGGTCGTGAAGGTATGGGTCAATCTTGACGGTTGTGGTCTCAAGTTTTTCGTATTTTTCGCTTTTCATCCCAGCCATGATAAAGATGTAGACCGCAAGGGCAATTAGCAATAGCAACCCGCCGACACCGATTGCCTGGCCGACTTTTTCCGCCAGGAAACCGCGGTCAGCAATGGCATTCACGAAGATGAGATTAGCAACTCCCAACAGGATGATAGCCACTCCCAATGCAATCTGCTTGCCGGTATCTTTCGAGACCTGCAAGTAGCGCTCAACCTCGCTATCGGTCATAGTGATGAGTTTGGTTTCGCTATCAAGATCCTTGACTTCCTGCGGAATGCCCAGGGTTTCTGCCAGTTCCTCGAGATTACCAAACTCAGAAATTACCTGCCCAACTGCCTCGTTGTCGGTGCGACCTTCGCTCCGCAGTTGGGTGTATTTGTCTTCCATCATTTGAGCCAATTCTTCCTTTGCGCGCAACACCTCAGCGGTTTTTGGCAAATGTAAAAACATGTTTTCCAGATAAGATTTAATTGCGTCCATTTTTTCCTCTTTTAGCGAATGATTTTTTCGATTATTTCTTTGGTCAATTCCCATTCAGTCAGCTTTTCCTCAAGATAAGCCCTCCCGGCAGGGGTGATTTCGTAATAAGTTCTGCGTTTTCCGTTGGTTTCGGTGCCATAAAACGAGCGCAAGTATCCGTTGGACTCGAGGCGGTTAAAGGAGGAGTAGAGCGTGGTCTCACGCATGACATACTTCTGCTCGGTGATCTCGCTTATCTGGCGCGAGATCTCATAGCCATAGCCCGGTTCGTTGCGCAGCAGAGACAAGATGATTGTGTCTGTGTATCCTCTGATGACATCACTACTGATCATATTTCTTCCTCTGAATAAGTATTACGTCTGTCGTTGTAATTACTATATCAGACGTAGTACGTCACGTCAAGTACTTTTGGCAGGAATTTTCCACTTTTTAAAAACGTTAACAATTCCAGCACCCCCAAACTGTCACAAGACAAAAAAGGTGCTTGATTGCTAAAGCACCTGCCGAATAATATGCGTTCACATCATCGTTGTCGGCGGAGTGGTAGACCCTGCAAAAAAATACGAGGGGAAATCCGTCATCGCGAGGAGCGAAGCGACGTGGCGATCTCAACATTCCGCCTTGCCATATTGAAAAAGGTTGACAGTAACCAACGTAGGGAACGGTCTTGTAACGTTCCAGTTTTCATCGTGGCGGAAGGGGGCGAGCCTCTTCCCTACTTGCGATCTTGGTTGTTGGCGAATTGAGCGCACGATACATTCGCCCATCAAATCGTCCATAGTGCGCTCAATTTCGCCCTACAAAGGATTCTGTGGCAGAGGGGGGAACAACACACCAGACCCCCCTCAACCAAAAGCAAGCATGCTACTCCAACTCGCCCACCAGCTTGCTGATGATCACAACCACCTCAGTGGCTTTCTCAAGGGCATCAACCGAAAGGTACTCGAATCGCCCGTGTCCGTTGTGACCGCCAGTGAAGATGTTCGGCGTGGGCAGACCCATATACGAAAGCCGGCTGCCATCCGTGCCGCCGCGAACTGCTTCTTCCACCGGTTCAAGGCCGACCGCGCGGTAAGCCTTAAGGGCAACTTCAATGATTTCCGGACGCGTCTCAATCATTTTGCGCATGTTGAAATACTGCTCGCGAATTTCGAGCTCGAGCGTGCCCGCTCCATAACGCTGGTTGATGAAGTCCGCTGCCTGCCGTACTTCCTGCTTGAGCCGCTCGAATTTGGCTTCGTCGTGTTCACGGATGATGTAAGTAAGATGAGCGCTTTCCGCCTCGCCGGCCATTTCCGTCAGGTGAATAAAACCCTCCCGCTTTTCAGTGTGCTCAGCGCGGTCAAAGACCGGAAGCAGGTTATGGAAATCGATCGCCACCTGGATGGCGCTCTTCAGGCGACCCTTGGAAGTGCCGGGATGAACGCTGCGCCCGTTGATTTTGATTTTCGCGCCTGCCGCGTTAAAATTCTCATAAGAGAACTCCCCAGCCTTGCCGCCGTCAACAGTATAGGCAAAATCCGCGCCAAAAGCCGGCACGTCAAAGAACTTGACGCCCTCGCCCACTTCTTCATCGGGAGTAAACCCAACCCGCAGCTTGCCGTGCGGCACCTCCGGATGGGCGATCAGGTACGCCATGGCGCCGATGATGGCGGCGATGCCGGCTTTATCGTCAGCACCGAGCAAAGTGGTGCCATCGGTGACCACCAGGCGCTCACCTTTACTTTCCAATAATTTGGGGAAATCGCGCGGTGAAAGCAGGATGTTCTTCTCAGCGTTCAGAAGAATGTCCTGCCCATCGTAGTTTTCAATCAGGCGCGGTTTCACGTCCGCGCCGGAAGCTGACGGACTGGTGTCCATGTGTGCCAGAAAGCCCACCACGGGGGCAGACCCCTCGATATTGGTTGGCAAAGTCGCCGTGACATAACCATATTCATCCAGCTTGACCTCATCCATGCCCAGGGCACTTAGCTCCTCCACCAATAACCTGGCGAGGTCCAGCTGTTTGGCAGTGCTGGGGTAGCCCTCGGCATCCATCGCTGATTGGGTATCAATTTTGACGTAGCGTAAAAACCGTTCAAGTGAATCAAACATGGCAGCTCCTTTTTCCGTTTCGCTTGATTCTATCATTGCAACTCCTCATCCCCAACTAATTGTGCAAATTAGATTTCCTCTCATCTTGATCTGGACTACAATTGTCAGGATGGACAAAAAGACAGCATTAAAACCCGCACTGCTCTTGATCATAATGATCGCGATCATCTTGGGCAGCCTACCGTCCTGCACTTTGCTCACCAAAGAACCTCAAGCCGAGGTCATCCCAGCTGTACCGGAGCCGCTCGCCCAAAACCTGGGTTACGAAATCCTCGCCACCTTACCCCACGACCCCACTTGCTACACCCAGGGATTGGTGATCGCTGACGGCATCTTCTACGAAAGCTGCGGGCTCTATAGCCAGTCGTCACTGCGCAAAGTTGACCCAATCAGTGGAGATGTTCAGGCAGAAGCCGAATTGGCTGCTACTTTCTTTGCTGAAGGCCTGGTGTTGCTCGAGGGCAAGCTTTATCAACTAACATGGAAAGAGAATACTGGTTTCGTTTACGATGCCAACACTCTCGAGCTTCTTCGTACCTTTAATTATCAAACCCAGGGTTGGGGGCTCACCACGGATGGCTCGGCGCTGATCCTCTCTGATGGGTCCAACACCCTCTACTGGATGGATCCGGGCACGTTGCATGTCGTGAGGCAGGTCAACGTAAGCTACCAGGGGCAGCCGTTGGAATATCTGAACGAGTTGGAATATATCAATGGCAAAATCTTTGCCAACATCTACCTGACTGACACAATTGTGGCCATCAATCCAGAGGATGGCAGCATTGTTAGTTTGATCGATCTGACAGGGTTGCGCCCGGAGCAAAACCGCGAAATGCAAGGCGAAGTGCTCAATGGCATCGCCTTCGATGCTATCAATGACAAACTCTACCTGACCGGGAAAAACTGGCCCAGCCTCTACGAAATCAGGCTGGTACCACTAAGCCTTTCCACTCCCGCTACGCCGCAATGATCTGCTGGCGCAGCACCTGCAGGCGCATTTCTTTTAACCCGGGCAAACATTCCAATAAAAAGTAAGGTCCACTGCCCTCACCCGACATCGAAGCGCTGATGTTGCCGCAGAGCGCCGCTTCCAACGGTTCGTGGGACTGCTGAAAGCCCGCCAGAAAACCTCCATCAAAGGCGTCCAGCATGCCAGTTGGATCGCTGATGCGAGCCCGGTAAGCCGGCAGGATCCAGCGCTTCTGGCTCATACGGTCATACAGGCGCGTTGTGCCATCCCCCGTCTGCACCAGCACCGCCTCTGGCCCATATCCAGCCAGATGCTCTGCGATTTCCCACAGGTCCACACTGCGTCCCTGGAAGAGCTTCAACGCCTGAACATCGGTCATCGCAAACGTGGTCAAATCAGAAATCAAGGCTCGAATATCTTCCCAAAAGATTGGATCCATATAGCAGGTGCAGGCACGCATTGTCAGAGTCTGGATCATGCCTGCCTTCAGTACAGAAGGCAGGATCTTGTGGGAAATAAAGTCAATCGGGCAGATATGGGCGGCTTTTGCTTCCAGGAACAGCCTGGGCATATCTGTGACCCTGAATGAATTAGCCTGATAATCCGTCTTGCTGCAATATTTCCGGCGGGGCTGGTATCCAAAAAGTTCTGGTGGGAAGGGTAATTGTCGTTCCGCAAAATGAGTGATTGGATTGTCGAAGTACGCCTTGTTCCCCTCGCCATAAGCCCTAAAATAACGCGAATCGAGCGGTTCAGTGACTGCATGAACTCCATCAAGCAGGAAACCAAGGCTTTCCAGTCGGTTTAGTCGATCCAAGGGGAAATCGGCACTGACTCGAGATACCAACCCAGCCCTACCACCCCACGAAGCAAATGCCGCGGCGGCGTATGCCAGGTTGCCACCCAGCCCATCCAGGCATGCGGGCGCTGCAGCTGGCAGAATATACTCACGCTGCAATCGACCTACCAGAACTGCGTCTGGTATAGTCCGAACTTCCTCTGTGACCACTAACCCTCTTTGGAGAGGGTCATTTCGAGCAATTTCTTGTGATAACCCTCGATGTCAGCCGGCGGTTCAGGATAGCCCATCTTGAACCCCTTGAGCGTGTCACGCAGGATATTGGCAATTAACAAATTACGATACCACTTTTTATTACTGGGGATGACGTACCAGGGGGCATATTCTGTGCTGGTCTTATTGAGCACGTCTTCGTAAGCCTCCATGTATTGTGGCCAGAGTTTGCGCTCTTCGAGATCCCCGGGATTGAATTTCCACTGCTTGGTCGGGTCTTCCACCCGAGCAAGGAAACGCTCCGCCTGTTCTTGCAGGTCAATATGTAGGAAGAACTTCAGGATGGTCGTACCCTCATCCACCAACAATTTTTCGAAATTGTTGATGTGATCAAAACGCTTCGACCAGACCTCTTTGGGAACCAGGTTGTGCACTCGAACTACCAGCACATCTTCATAGTGCGAACGGTTGAAGATCACGATTTCGCCCTTACCGGGTGTCTGAGCGTGGACGCGCCAGAGATAATCATGCGAAAGCTCTATGGCAGAGGGCGTTTTGAACGCTGCCACACGTACGCCTGAGGGATTGACCCGCTCAAAGACGTAGCGAATGACGCCATCCTTGCCGGCGGTGTCCATCGCCTGAACCAGCACGATCAAGCGCCGCTTGCCTTCGGCAAACATTTGCTCCTGCAAAGCCTCAATATCCTTGTTGACCTTGATCAGAGCTTCCTCGCCGGCTTTCTTCTTGCCGTCAAACTCTTTCGAGTCATTAGGGTCGAAATCTTTCAGGCTGATCTTACCCTTGCTCGGCACACGATATTTCTTGTAGTCCATGGGTTATCTCCTTCCAGTGCTTTTGGCTAATTATAGTGTGTTAATGGCTCGTGGGTGGTTGAATAAAAGCAAATTGGCTTGTAATCCTTTCGTAGGCCGGGTTCAGAGGCGGAACCCGGCTCGTTTCCAGACGTATTAGATGCAAAACTGATGAGACCCAAAGTTCAGACATCGTGCGCGGCGATGACGCCGGCACGACCCGGCCGTAGGTCAGGTTGTGCATTTCAACCTGACAAGAAAGCTATCTTTAAAGATGTTTTTGTGCCATCGTTGGTAACGTCAGGTTTCACCCTGGAGGAAAGAGCTCCAGAGCAGGCAGAAGAACCTGACCTACGCGCTATGATCCCTCGCAATGACCAAAAAATTTGTCCATGCCGATGACAATCCCCATATTTTCTATCCTTTGATAAACCCCACTCTCCTATAATCAAATATAGAAACTGTTTTTTTCAAAACAGGTAAAGAGGAAATATGGAAGAAAAAAGAAGAATTCCCTTCCTGCTGTGGCCTTTTTGGGCACTTTTCCAGCTGGTACTTTGGATCCTTAAGGTAACAGGCAGGCTCGTCGGTGCAATCCTGGGGCTGGTTATAGCAATCTTGGGTGTGGTGCTCACGATAACCATCATCGGCGCTGTCGTTGGTGTTCCCATGGTGTTGCTGGGCGTCATGCTTATGATAAAAGCCATCTTTGGCTGATCAATAAAATTCCACCGCCTGAAGATCAAACAGAATGGCTTCCTTACTGGGAGCCATTCTGTTTGTAATACTTATTTGGATTTACTCTTCGTGCTCTACTACTTTTTTAGGTTCCCGGGCGGTCACCGAAATTTTCTTCGGCTGGGTCTCGGGTTTCTTGGGCAGATGAACCACCAGGATACCATTGTCCGTTTCCGCACTGATCTGCTCTGCATCGATCACACCAGGCATCGAAATGCTGCGATAGAAGCTGCCATAACTGCGCTCGCGGATGTGGTATTTGCCTTGTTCGGATTCCTTGTTTTCTTCCTCAACCTCGCCCTTGATGGACAAAGTGTTGTCATCATACGTGATCTCGATCTTCTCGGGATCAAAGCCAGCGACGCTAGCCTTCACAATGTATTCCTGATCGTTCTCGATCACGTCTAGCGGGAAGCCAGAAGGAAGCTGTTCGGTGTCCATGTCGAAAAAGCGGTTCATTGCTCGTTCCAAATTGTATTGGTTTCTCCAATAAGGAGTTCGTCTAATCATGTAAGCCATATATACCTCCATTTGTTACTGTTTATGCTTACTTTTTAAGAAATTTTTGTTAGAGATAGGTTAAAACAACGTATACAGTCTGTAAGAATCCCCCTCTGTAAACTTTTTCTTTCCACAAGCCCCGTTTTCAAGGTAATTTCAGGGTACAATCCAATCAACAAATTAGAAAAAAATCCCCGGCATCAGCCGGTTTATTATGTTAGGTAAAAATTATGAGTAAAAAAACATTACGTATTATCCCCCTCGGAGGTCTGGGCGAGGTGGGCAAAAACATGACCATATACGAATACAATCAGCAAATCCTGATCGTGGACGCTGGCATGATGTTCCCGGACAACGACATGATCGGCATTGATTACATTATCCCCGATTTTGAGTATGTAAAGCAGCGTGCCAACCAGGTGAAAGGTATCGTCATCACCCACGGTCACGAAGACCATACCGGCGCAATAGGTCATCTGCTTGAATACGTGAACGCTCCAGTCTACGCCACACCCCTCACCAATGGCTTGATCAAAAACAAGCTCAACCGGCGCGGGATGAAAGTTGAACCCAAGTTAGTCGATATCCAGGCGGGCGAATCAGTGCAGATCGGTCCGTTCAAGGTCGACTTTTTCCACGTTTGCCACTCCATTCCCGATGGGGTCGGCGTGGGCATCGATACCCCTGCCGGTCTCATCGTGCAAACCGGTGACTACAAGTTTGACCACACTCCTATAGACGGTCGCCCCACCGATTACAGCAAGCTGGCAGAATTTGCTCGCAGAGGCGTGCTCGCGCTGCTGTCTGATTCCACCAACGCCGAGCGTCCTGGTTGGACGGCTTCGGAGCGTGTGATCAATGACGCTTTTGACAAAGTGTTCTACCAGGCGAAGGGTCGGATCATCGTTGCTACATTCGCATCCCTGATTTCGCGCATGCAGCAGGTTTTGGAGACTGCGAAAAGGCACGACCGCAAGGTCAGTTTTGTCGGTCTCAGCATGACCGAAAATGCGCGCATTGCCAAAGAACTCGGCTACTTGAACTACGATGAAAACCTGGTTATCTCAACGGACCAAGCGCTTTCCATGCCAGACAGCAAAGTTGTACTGCTGGTGACTGGCTCCCAGGGCGAGCCGACTTCCATCCTGGGTCGTTTGGCAAACGGCACAAACAACCGCTTTGGCGTCAAACAAGGTGACACAATCGTGCTCTCCTCGCATCCCATCCCGGGTAACGAAGAGCCTGTTTACCGCGCGATCAACCGCCTGATGGAACAGGGCGCAGAGGTGGTTTATGAAGCCATCATGCCCGTGCACGTCTCGGGGCATGCCAGCCAGGAAGAGATCAAACTGCTGCTTCATCTTGTGAAGCCGCGTTACCTGATCCCCGTTCACGGTGAACTGCGCATGCTCAAGCAGCACAAGCGCCTGGCCCTCGAGGTAGGCATGGAGGAGGAGCAAATCGCGTTGGTTGAAAATGGTCGCATTATTGAGTTTAACCATGGTGAGTTAAAACTTGGTGAGCGCATCCCCGGTGGTTACGTCTTCGTGGACGGCATCGGCGTGGGCGATGTGGATCGTTCCACTATGCGTGACCGCGAACTGCTCAGCCAGGACGGCGTGGTTTTGCTCAACCTGGAGCTGGATAAAAACAACGGCAAGTTCAAGAACCTCGAAATCATCAGCCGCGGCTTCATCGCCCAAGATGAGTCTCAGGAGTTGTTTGGCGAACTGCGCAAACGCGTGGTGAAGCTGACCCAATTTGCGGCAAACAATTTGCAAAAAGAAATCCAAAGTGTCGCAACCTCCTACATCAACGAGGAAACCAAGCGCCGCCCGGTGATTTTCGTTACGATCTCAAAAGCTTAACTTCAATTGAACGGATATTGAAAACGCCCTGGCATCAACTTGACTGCCAGGGCGTTTTTTTTGGGGGGGATAACTGAGCGGCTAGGAATTCTTCATTATCACCGAGCCGATGGTGTCCGCGACATGCTCACACTCATCGCAGATCCTCTCAAATCGGTCTAAAAGGCGCACCCAAACCATAACTTGCATCGGGTCTTTTTCCTTGGTATACAGCTCACGCACGGTTTTGAAGTAAAGTGAATCGGCAAGCTCTTCGATCACATTCACCTCAACAATCTTTTTGGCAATCAGATCTGATTTACGGAAATGCTCGAATTCATCAAAGCAAGCTTTCATTGCCTCGGTGGATCGCACGATCAGATCCACAAAATCAATGGCTTCAGGACGCATTGACTTCACGTTATACATGAAGAACATCTGAAAAACCTCTTCAATGCTGTCCAATACATCATCCAGCATGTACGACAAGGTTGCGATGTCTTCCCGCTCAATTGGAGTGATAAACTCAGCGACAAGCATCTTCATCATTTGATGCTTTTTCAGATCCGCTCCATGCTCGATCTCGTGCATGGTTTTATTGAGTTTCTCCATCTTGTCAGGGTTGTAGTTCTTGACCGTTTTTTCCAGATGATGCGCGGCGATAATTGCATCCGAAGCGATGTCGCTGAACATGTTGTAGTAGTTGTTGTCTTTTTTAGCCATAATGTATCCTTACACAAACAATCGAATAAACAAACGTGTCACAAGATAACCAAGCAAACCGCAGCCCGGGAAGGTGAGCACCCACGCCAGCACCATCTCCCGCACCACTCCCCAGTTCACCGAGCGTATGCGCCTGGCAGCGCCAACACCCATAATGGCGGTGGTTTTAGTATGGGTGGTAGATACAGGCAAACCTCTAAAAAGTGTTGCGGCCAGTAGTGAGAGGGCAGCTGCCAGGTCCGCGCTGAAACCCTGGTAGGTCTCAAGCTTTACCATGTCCATTCCAACTGCCTTAATGATGCGGTAACCGCCAATGGAAGTTCCAAGCGCCATGATGACAGAGCAAAACAGCATCAACCAAATAGGAATCTCGATGGCGCCTTGCACAGCCTGCCCCTTTGCCAGCGCCATTCCGATCAGGAATACACCGATGAACTTTTGCCCATCCTGTGCGCCGTGCATGAACGCCATTGCCGCTGCTCCGCCCACCTGGGCATTCTTGAAAAACTTGTTTGTCTTTCGCCTGTCCTGGCTCTTAAAGATAACTTCAATCAGCTTGGCAATTCCCCAACCAAGGAAGAAACCTCCAAAGGTGGAAAGGAGCAAGCCAAACACCACCTTGATCCACTCAGCGCCGTTAACACCCTCAAAGCTATTAAAATATGCAACCGCTGCGCCAGTCAGACCGGCAATCAGCGCGTGGCTTTCAGATGTTGGGATGCCAAAGTACCAGGCTGCCGTCGCCCAGATCACAATCGATGCCAGGGCACCACTGAGTGCAATGGAACTGGCTTTCACATCGGTGCCAAAATCAACCATGTTACTGATAGTTAGGGCTACTTTGCTGGAGATCATCGTCATGACAAACACGCCAAGAAAGTTGAAGACAGCTGCCATCAAAATGGCCTGTTTTGGCTTGATAGCGCGCGTTGAAATACACGTTGCAATCGCGTTCGGCGCGTCTGTCCAGCCATTGACCAGGATAACCCCGATGGTCAGAATGACTGTCACCAACAGCGCGGGATTTGCTAGAATTTCCTGAATAAAATCCATAGATCCGCTTTCTGGTAGGATAATTGGATTATATCCGCTAACAATCTGTTCGGGGAAAACTAAAAGTCGCAAGTTCATTCTGCAAGGAAACTTGCACAATTTCTCGCTGCCTGCCCGACTTCAAAAAGTTAGATCGTCTTCGTGTGTTCCTCATCCAGGATGGTTTGCAGCTTTGGGAAGATGATCGGATTTGCTGCCAGGATGTCCACACTGCCTTTCAGAAGCTGCCCTTCTCCATGCAGTGTGCTGACGATGCCGCCAGCCTCACGGATCAACAGAATGCCTGCTGCCACATCCCACGGATTGAGAGCAATCTCCCAGAAACCTTCCACACGCCCGCAAGCCACATATGCCAGGTCCAGCGCGGCTGAACCCAGGCGCCTGACGGTTTGCACTTCGTGCGCAAGACGGATGAAGTTGTTGATGTTGGAACGGGGAGTGTCGAGCAGGTTATAGCGAAAGCCGGTGATGAGCATGGAATCGATCAACTCACTCGTTTCCGAGACGCGAATGGGTTTTCCATTCAGCCAGGCTCCCTTGCCGGCTTCGGCATAGAAATATTCCTGCATCGGCGGGTTGGCAATTATCCCAAGCTTGAGCTCGCCCTTGTGGGCATAACCTACAGAGATGGCATATTGGGGTAAGCCATGGGCATAATTGAGCGTGCCATCGATTGGGTCAATGAACCACTCGTGATCATTGTCACCCTCGTGCTGCCCGGTTTCTTCAGCATTGACACTGTGACCGGGGAAGTGCGTCTGGATCTTTTCGATCATGAAGGCTTCAATCGCCGTGTCGGCTGCCGTGACAAGATCTGCTTTGCTCTTGTGCCGCACCTGCAGGTCCTCTCCTCGCATCTGCTGTGACATGACGGCGGCTTCTTTAACCCAGTTGATTACTTGCTCTAAGTTTGGTTCCATTTTCACCTCAGCGGTCAATTCTACCCCATCCCCTCAATAAACCGGTAACTATGTGGATAAGATGTGGATAAAACCTCTCAGAATTGGGGAATTAATGGATATAATTGTGCATAACCCAACTGAGGCTGTGGAAATGAGACTATGGAAACTCCAAAAGATCTTCCCAAATTTGCGGTGCTACAACTCTCCGGATGCTCTGGCTGCGAAGTCTCGCTGCTGAATTCCGATGAATGGATCAGTAATTTTCAACTGGTCTACATGCCACTGGTGGTTACCTCCCACAAAATCCCCGAAGACGTGGAAGTTCTGCTGGTAACAGGCGGCGTGCGCACGGATGAGGACATCCACAATCTGCGCAAAGGGCGTTCCCGTGCCAAAAAACTGATTGCGGTCGGCACCTGTGCGCTCTCTGGCGGCGTTGCCCAGTTCAAAGATAACCATATCGCGCGCGAATCCTTCATCAAAGCCTCGCATCGCTTGCGCATGCCGGATATGCTGCCAAACGCTTACCCGCTCGACCGGTTCGTGGACGTTGACCTGTATTTGCCAGGATGCCCTCCCACGCCAGAGCTATTCATGACCGCCCTGAAAGACCCTGAAAACGCCAAAATTGCGTCGATCGTATGCCAGGAATGCGGGCGGCAAAAACTCAATGATATGCGCCCAACCTCCATTACCGGCACGCGCAGTGGCGTGGTCCTTCCAGATATTTGCCTGGTCAACCAGGGGTACGTCTGCGTTGGCACCTCTACTCGCGGTGGCTGCGGCGCGCTCTGCACCCGCCCCGGGCATGCCTGTGTGGGCTGCCGCGGACCAGCCAACCCGTATCTGAACAAAGAGCCCAAGTTCGTGCTCGACAACCTGAGGCGTGTTTTTGCTCGCATGACCGACATCCCCGCCGAAGAGATCGATGAAGCCCTTGCTTCTCCCTGGCTTTCGCTCTTCCTCGGTCAATTTACTGACTACACCCAGGATCAGTCCCTGCCCCAGCGAACAAAGGAGAAGATGATCTGATGACAACTATCACTTACCCCCTCAGCCGAATCGAAGGACATGCGCGTGTAGTGATTGACGTCCACGACGATGAAGTTTTCAGAGCTGATTTTCAGGCCATGGAAATGCGCGGCTTTGGTCATTACGTGCGCGGCGTGCCTGCCGAACAGATCACTGTTATCGTGCCCCGCATATGCGGTGTATGCTCCACCGCCCACCAGGTCGCCTCGGTGAAAGCCCTGGAGGATGTTTTTGATATCACTCCCCCTCCTTTAGCAGAGGACATCCGTGAAGTGCTGCTGCTCGGTCAGCTCATTCAGAACCAGGCAACATCGCTCTTCATCTTCACCATGCCCGACCGCGCCAATGCCAGCTCCCTGTTTGAGCTCTCGCAAAGTGAGACTGGAAAAGCCCGCGAATTTTCGCTGGCACAGAACGCGCTGAAGATCCGCAAGATCGGCACGGATCTGATCAGCCTGGCAGGTGGTCAGTTCATCCATCCGATCAAGACCGTGATTGGCGGGGTCACCAGCGGCATTCCGCGGGAAAAAGCCGACGCGATGATCAAAACAATTGATGAATTACTGCCAGTAGCGGTTGATCTGGTGGACAATTATTGGCAATTGTCATTGGAAATGGTTGACAGGATTGGCACCTGGGGTGATGACGAACCCACTTTCTATCTTGCCTCGACTGAAGCCAACAATTTTCGTCTCAACAGCAAGCGCTTGCGAGTCATGTGCAACGAAGAGCGGGAGTGTCATACTTTTGCGCCCCAGGATTATGAAAAATACATAAACATCGAGGGAAGCGACTACTCTTACGCTGGGATCAGCGACTTCCAGGGTCATATTATGCGGGCAAACAGCCTTGCGCGAATCAACCTGACCGATTCCTTTGGCACTCCAAAAGCTGATGCTTACCTGAAACGTTTTGGCGAAGCTTATGGTAAACCCGCGCATGCAATCTTGTTCTTCGACCTCTGCCGAGGGATCGAACTGGTATTTGCCCTCGAAAAGGCGCATCAGATGCTTGAGTTTGATCTCGAACATGGCGAGACCGAAGTCGGCTACATGCCCAAGGATGGAATTGGTTTTGGGCTGGTGGAAGCACCAAGAGGACCGTTGATCCACCGGTATGAAGTTGAAAATGGACTGATCAAAAAAGCAGATTTCATTATCCCAACAGTGCACAACATGCTTGCCATCCGCCGCGCGCTGATGGTGGCGGCAAAGCGCTACGTAAGCCCGGATGGCATCAGCGCGGAGTTGGAACGGGCTGTTGGGCGTGTTGTGCGGGCTTTTGACCCCTGCATCGCCTGCGCGACGAAGTAACAAAGGCAGGTAACCACGGGGCATCACCGTAGGCCGGATTGCGAATTTCAATCCGGCTCTTTGACAGGCAACCACGGAAAAATCATCATTGGAGACCTAAAGGTCAAGCTCCGTGCTTGGTCAGGAGACCGGCACGATCAGATGATGCCCCCGTGCTCGGTGTGCCCACACGCGCTTTCAGCGCTGGGGTGCTTCGCAACACCGGCACGATCATACTGGACGCCGGCACGATCATCATATCTCCCAAAACTACCGCTCACCGCGGCATTCGGCTTGCAGCTGCTCAAAATACTGGCGCAAAAATGCGTCCCGCTGCTTGGCGATGGCTTTGCCAGCCCTGGTCAGCAGCCGCTCGTGCACGAACTGCAGCTTGAATAAAAACTCGTGATATGCGCTGTGAAGCTCACCGGGCTCGTGTTCGCCGGTGTCCAGGAAGAGTTGGGATGGCTCACGGTAAAACGGCAGGTCTGCCTGCGCTGAGAAAGCCGTGGTGCGGGCGGCCCCAATCGCCCCCAGGACGTCCAGCTTGTCCGCATCAAAAAGGCACATTGCCTCAATGGTTTGCGGGGGCTCGTCCTGCGCGCGATAGCGGTGGCTGCGGATGCAGTGCTGCACCGCCGCAATCCGCTCCGGCAGCCAGCCCATCTCCGCCAGCACGTTTTCAGCAAAATCCGCACTGAGCAGGTGGTGTACCTCACGTTCGTTCGCCTCGCCGCGCGGATCAGCGCCCTTGGAATCGTGCAAAAGTGCGGCGGTGTGGATGATCTCCAGGTCCGCGCCTTCTTCCCTGCCGAGCCGCTCGGCAATCCGGTAGACCCGCATGACGTGGTCAAAACCATGCACCGGGTCATCACCGGGGTAATACGCGCGGGCTTGCTCGATGCTCAATTCCATCACAACCTCGGAAGCTGGATTAGCCCCAGGATGTTCCCCAGGATCGCCAGCAGAATCAAAATGAAAACAATCGTCCGGATCACGCGCCATGCCAGTTTGAAGACGTCCCGCAGCACCCAGATGATCGCCAAAATCCCAGCAACGAGGATGGCTAAGTTGATCAACTGGCGCGTCAGTTCCGGATCCATATTCACCTAACCAGCATTGGGGTAAAGTTCGCCCTTTTTGACGACCATTGCCACCTGGTTGCTGCCGTAGCGGTAGCTGAGATTGCGGTAATCCGGCGTGGTCAGCACCAGGAAGTCCGCCTGTTTCCCTGCCTCAATCGAGCCAACCTTGTGTTCCAGTGCGATCGCCTTTGCGGCGTTGATGGTAGAAGCTGCCAGCGCCTGGGCGGGCGTCAGCTTCAGGTAGCGGCAAGCCAGCGCCTGGATAAACTGCATGGACTCGTTCCAGGTTGTGCCCGGGTTCAGGTCAGTTGCCAGCGCGAGATAGCCATCAGCTGCCAGGATTTCTTTAGCCGGGGTGTATTCCCGCTGCGCCAAACCAAAGGGAGTGCCGGGCAGCGACACTGCCACGGTCTCGCTGGCTGCCAAACGAGCAATATCCTCGAGCGAGGTCTTAACCAGGTGATCCGCTGAGACAGCTCCAAGCTCTGCCGCCAGGCTAGCACCGCCCAAATTTTCAAACTCATCGGCGTGTAATTTGAGTGGAAAACCGAGCGCCTTTGCCACGCTCAGGATCTCGCGGGTTTCTTCTATCTCGAAGACCCCCACCTCGCAAAACACATCCACAAATGGCAGAGGCCTCCCATTTGCATGCTCAAGCCACCACTGCTTGGTCACAGGCAGCGCTTGTTCACACAAAAAGCGGGTGTAGCCCGCGGTATTGCCCTTGTATTCCGGTGGGATGGCATGCGCGCCCATGTAGGTTGGCACGATCTCGATCGGGGCGGTACGATCCAGTTCCAGGATGGCTTCCAACTGGCGCAGTTCGGTTTCGACGTCCAATCCATAGCCAGTCTTTGCTTCAATTGTGGTGGTGCCATGGACAAAAGCGATATCCGCTCGGCTTCTTGCTTCTTCGACAAGCTGCTCAAGGCTGGCTTTCCTGGTCGCGGTAAGCGTCGCGAGAATCCCCCCGCCGGCTGCCATGATCTCCATGTAGCTTTTGCCCTGCAGGCGCATCTCAAACTCGCCCGCGCGGTCCCCTGCCCAAATCAGGTGGGTGTGCGGGTCCACAAAGCCCGGTACAACCGCCCGCCCACCCAGGTCAACACAGTCAGCATTGGCATACCGCTCCAGCATCTCCGCTTCTCCGCCAACAGCGAGGATCATTTCACCCTCACAAACGATCGCGCCATGCTCGATGATGCCGAGCTTGCCGAGCTGCAGCCCCCTCTGGGGACCCCCCGAAATGGGTATCAATTGTGAGATGTTGTGGAAAAGGATCATGCCCTAATTGTAACGGATAAGGCGGATAGCTCATAGGCGATAGCTGGCAGGTAAAGATGAGATCGCTTCGCAAATGAGGCTCGCGATGACGGAATTTATGTCATAATCCTTTTTCTTGGTGAGATATCGTCGTAGGGCATGATTGAGGGCGCTCTGAAAAATAAGATTGACGAATGTAAAGTGCCCTCAATCCGCCGACATAAGTGATTATAAATACGAAGCTTAGCTGTTCCGAAGGAAATGGATTGAAGGCGGATAGGAAGCACACCAAGGTCACTACATTGTGGTGTTTATGGTGTTTACGTGCTCCCAATACCCTGTCGCGGGCACTTTGTCTCGCCCCACAAATATTGCATTTTAAATTTAATTAAACGAGATCGCTTCGCAAATGAGGCTCGCGATGACGATTTTTCGTAGGGCAGAATCCGCTTCAGCCTGCCCTTGTGTTCTCTTACAGGGGTTCGCGGACTCCGCCAATTTGCGAAGATTATATTTAATGACTTACTTACCCCAGTCGATGACCACGCAGTGGTAGAGGTCGGGTTCAAACATCAACCCGTGGTAGGCTCTTTCCGCCTCCTCGGGTTTGATCACATGCGTGATCAGCCACGAAACCGGCAGCTCGCGGCTCAGGATCATGCCGCAAACGGTCTCAAAGTTGCGCGCCACGTTCAGGCGCATTCCTTCGCTCTCAAACACCGGCTCCAGGCTGTTAAACGCCCCGGTCACGCGCAGCATACGCATGTGGATGGCATTGAGCATGGGGGTCACATCCAGGGTGCAGGATGCGCGAGGGGTGCCCAGCAGCGCCACCTGGCCGTACTTCTTGCACGCCAGGACTGCGGTCTCAATCGCCCGAGCCGCGCCAGTCACGTCCACCGCAGCTTCCAGCCCGCCAAAGCGTGCCTGGATTTGCGCCAGCTGCTCATCCGCCGGGCAATCCACAATATGGGTAATGCCCATCTGCTGCGCCTGCGCACAGCGCTCCACCACCGGGTCAATCGCCACCACTTCCGCGCCAAGCTTCTTGAGCATCAGTGCCGCCAGCAGCCCGATCATCCCCATACCAAACACGCCAATCCGGTCCCCCAACCGCACTTCCACGCTGTTGATGCCGCTGAGTGCCACCAACCCCAGGGTGATCAAGGTGCCTTCCTGCGCGCCGATACCCTCGGGCAGTTTGAAGATCATCGGTCCCTGAGTGCGCTTGCCGCGCGAGAAACGGCAGACGGATGTGTGCGGTCCGGTGTAGAACACACGATCCCCAACCTGCAGGTCGGTGAGCCCCTCACCCTTCGCCAACACTTTTCCCACCGCCGAGTAACCCGGGCGAACCGGGTAGCTGAAGCCCTTTTTGATCTCGAATACGCGCGAGAGTTCCGTGCCGGCGCTGATTATGCTAGCTTCCGCCTGGATGATCGCTTCATTGGGCTGCAAATTGCTGGTGTCGAGCTCTTCTTCGATTACTTCCGCGCGCCCTTTGGCGGGGATGATGACGGTTCTTGCCAGCATCTTACGCCTCGCCAAAAACGCGGCGCAAGTGACCGTCGTTCCGTTCCAGTTCGGCGCGCGCCTTCTCCACCGGCAGCCCGGTCTTGATGATGACTGCCGCCAGTTTCACACTGCCTTTCGCGCGTGCCAGGGCATCCTCGAGCCTTTCGGTTTCGACAGCGGGGAAGATCTCCCGCAGGATGTTCAGGCAGCGTGCTTGCAATTTTTCATTCGTCGCTTTGACGTCCACCATCAGGTTACTGTAGGTCTTGCCCTGCTGGATCATCGTCGCCGTCGAGAGCAGGTTCAGCACCAGTTTCTGGGCTGTGCCAGCCTTCAGGCGGGTGGAGCCCGAAAGCGCTTCGGGTCCAGTTTCGACTTCGATCGCGACATCGGCATGCCTGCCAATTTCACTGTGCTTGTTGTTGGCAACGCTGATCGTCCCTGCGCCAACGCTCTTGGCATAGTCCAACCCGCCAATCACATACGGCGTGCGACCGCTGGCAGCAATGCCGCAGACGACATCGTTCTGGTACAGTTCAAGTGCCTTAAGCTGCTCAACCGCAACCAGAGGATCGTCTTCCACGTGCTCCACTGCCCCACTTATGGCTCTCTCACCACCCGCGATCAGCCCAACCACCCCCTCCGGCGGCATTGAGAAGGTCGGTGGGATCTCGGAGGCATCCATCACGCCCAGCCTACCACTGGTGCCCGCGCCGATATAGATCAGGCGTCCACCGCGCAGCATACGTTCGGTAATCAGCTCCACCGCGTCGGCAATCTGCTCAGCTTGCTCGTCTACCGCGTCAGCCAGGACCCGGTTTTGATCGTTCAGCATCCGCACCATATCCAAGGTGGGCAGCAGATCGATGTCCAGCGTCGCTGGGTTGCGCTGTTCAGTCTTTAACTTCTTGATTTCTGAGGGTTGAACTGCCATTTTTCTCCTTTACAGGTCAAACAACCGATTAATTGCTAAAGCCACACCATCTTCATATATACTTTCAGTCACTTCATCTGCCGCCACTTTTGTATTTGCATGGGCATTACTCACTGCAACTGCGTAGCCCGCAATCTCCATGGCAGGGATATCATTGCCGCTGTCGCCAAAGACGATCACATTTTCGGTTTTCAGTCCGTAATGATCGCATACGCGTTTCAACCCGGAAGCCTTGGTAACACCGGCTTTGGTGACCTCGATGGTCTGATAATCCGTGATAGCTGCCTCAAAACCGAAGTTTTCGCGTACCATGCGAACAGCTGCAAGCACATCTTCTTCCCTTGCCATTCTGAAACCAAACTTCGCCACTGGTTTCATGGTTTGTTCGACGTGCTCAATGTCATCGAGGATGGTATAAACCCGCCTATATTCGCGCGCTGATTTTTCCCGCTCTGCCTCATTTGGCTGCAGATCCAGCAAACGCTCAAAATCTTCTTTCATCAGGTAACCGGAACCGTCGTGAAAAGAGACATGGAAAGAATTCGTGATGGTGGGCAACCAACGCAAAAAACACAATGCTGTCTCCACATCGAAACCATCAAAATTGTAAACTTCCTTAGTGCGGATGTTGCCAATCATCGTGCCATTGGATCCAATGGCGATCTGGAAACTGGGGATATCGAATACTGCCGGTGGTAAAGTAAAAACATGACGGCCGGTCGCCACGATGGTCCCTATGCCGCTTTCAGCAAGGCGCGTTATAGTGGACTTGGTAACATCAGTGATAAAACTCTTGGTCAGAATGGTACCATCCAGGTCAAAAGCGGCCAGCTTAATATTTTCTTTAATAAAATCTCTATTCAAAACTTATCCTTTCAATACTTGTGACACTTTACCTTCCGAGACTCTTAATGACTCCCGTATACTTTTCTATCAGCGCCAGGTTGCGCTCGTGCCCGTTGGGTACGTTACCTGAGGTCAGGAGTTCGAGTTCGTAGCCTTCCGCCTCTGCCAACTCCGTCATCATGGCAGTCAGGGTATGAACGATCGCTGCTCCAGCGATGGTCGATGTTGGGGCAATCTTGATCCCCGAAGCCACTTCCACGCATGCATCGCCCAACACGCCGAAGTTATCGAGCACGATATCGCAGATCTCGTACAATTTCAACCCGGAATGGTGGCGGCTTTGCAGCGGGCGGGAGTGATTCAGATTGGTCAGAGCTATAGTCAGGGCGCCGCGTTCTTTTGCGCCCAAAGCCATCTCGATCGTCAGCGGGTTGATGCCGCTGTTCGAAAAGACGATCACCACATCCTTCGCACCAACCTTGAATTCCTCCAGTAGCGGCTCAGCTTTGCCCTCGCTGCGTTCAAAAGCTGACGAACCCATGGCGGATTTGTGCAGCATGAGTTCTTCGGTCAGGATTGGATTCACGCCCATCATGCCGCCGGCGCGATAGAACATCTCAAGTGCCAGCAGATGTCCATGCCCGGTGCCAAAGGGGAATATCATCCCACCCTGTTTGACCCGCCCCAGGATTTCGGCTGCAGTTTGGCGATATTGCCCTTCGTTCTCCTTGATTTTTTCAAGGATCTCGCCCAAGTTTTCCAGGTATTCACTCGCGTATGTCATTCTTTACTCCACTTCTCCTGCCATCAACCATGCCAGGTCATCCGTGATTTCTTCCGTGGCTCCCTTGGGCATGGGTGACATGATGCTTTCGTAGGTTTTGCCATACTCGCCTTCATCCGCAAGATAGCCGCCGTAATCATCAGCATAGCCCCAGATGAGCGGGAGTTTTGCCTTGCTGGCTGCTTTGATCTTTATGCCAAAGCGCGAGAACATCTCGCCGGGCTGCTTACAGATTTCAATATCGCCCAAGCGGATAATTGCCGCATCAAAAATGGCAGTTATCTCCTCTTTTTTCAATTTTAGATCGATGGCATAGTCTGAAGAGAGCAGAATTTTGTGCTTGTCGTAATTCTCTTCAGCTGCCATTTGTAGCCTGATCTGCGCCTGCAAACTCTTGAGGGCGTCTCTATCCACGGGATATCTGGTTTCCCAATGATACCCTTCGACCAGTGGCTTGCTCAGGCTGAGCGGTTTAAGCTCTTCACTCGCAAAAAGCTGTGCCAGAATGCCCTCGCCCGTGCGGGAGAGCTCCTGGTCATCGTGACCCTGGCGATAGTTGCGGTTGCTCATGTCTCCTGATGCGCCTTGCATCATCAGGGGATACACTCCCAGCCTCTCCCTGACACCCCGGCTGATGTAACCCAGCAAGTCGCTGCTGATCTGGAGATTCTGAGCGCCCAGAACTGTCGGGTGGCAGGAAATGTTTACGATTGCCGCTTCCACGGTGTTGCTATTTTTGAAAACGATCAGCGTGACGTCTTTATCTTCAGGCTTGTCCATTCCGTTGCGGTTGCCATACAATCCATCAATCTTTACGGTGCGATACCAGGCTTCAACTTCCAGCGGTTCGGATTCAAAACATGCTGAAATGGTGGAATAAATCTCTTCTTTTAGGATATCCTGATACCGCCGCCAGAAACCATCATCGCTTTCTTCGTCAAACATCGGTAAGCGCTCAGACCGGATTTCCGGTCCTGCGTGGGTGTGGGTGGTGGCAATTGTTACCATATCCGGATGGATGCCGAACGTTCGCTGCAATCTGTCCTTAACTGCGGCGACAATTTCCGGCGTGATCATCAGAATTTCCACATCGCACATCACAATTGGCGTCCCTTCAATTTCCAGAAGAATCGCGGTGCATTTCAAATCGTCAAGGACGCCCTCAGATTTCTGCCTGCGCATGCCGTAGCCGCCCATAAAACAAGGCTCCTGTGGCGTTACGTAACTTGTTGACGTGGCTACTTTGATCATTATCACCTCAATAAGTGTTTGAGCATCTGTTGGTTAAAAATCTTGTCCCCTTCAGCAGCTCGGTCGAACACCTTGCGCCCCTCAACATAAGTCTCAAGCGCCTTGTAATCGTCGCTGACCACTACAAAATCAGCATCCTTGCCAATTTTGAGGGAACCCTTCTTGTCGCCAAAACCATATTTTCGGGCAGGCACGAGCGCCGCCATTTTCAGGGCATCTTCTATTCCAATTCCAATGTTTTCGACCAAATTCCAGATGCCGTAGAGCACCGGTTTGCTGCTGCCGCGCAAGCGGCCGCCGGGTTCACGCACAAAGCCCAAATCGTCCACGATCACTTCTCCGGAGTGTCCCAGGAAACCCCTGTAGGTGCCGGTTGGAGCGCCGGAATAACCGGTGCAATCGGAAATCAGCATGATCTTTTCGTGGGGTTTGGCCCGCATGACAATCTCAATCATCGGGTTCGAAACATGCAGACCGTCGCAAATCAACTCTGCAGAAACGCGCCCATCCAACAGTGCTGCCCCCAAGCCGCCCACGTCGCGATGGTGAATACCGGTCATGACGTTGCACAGGTGGGTTGCCACGGTGATGCCATTATCGAAAGCGGCAAAAGCCTGGGTTGAGTTGCAGTCCGAATGCGTAAACGCGGCGTTGACGCCATTTTCAGTCAGCAGGTTAATTAATTCCTTGGCTTGGGGTAGTTCAGGTGCCAGCCCCATCAGCCGCAGATGTCCCCCACCTGCCTCGATTGCCTGGCGCGCAAAGTCCAGGTTAATCGTGGGCGTTTTGGGGCGGATACCTTTTTCGCCGACCCTGTTCAGATAGGGCCCCTCAAAGTGCACACCAGCTACGTTCGCGCCATTCTGGGGCTTGCCAACGCGATTCGCTGTTCTACGCAGGACGTCCAGGGCGCCTTCACCGTCACCAGTGGCACTGAAAAGCGTCGGCAGCACGAGGGTCACGCCCTCGCTGGCCACACCTTTCAAGAAGCCGTCCAGCTGGGCTTCTATATCTCCACTCTCACCCTCGTCCCATAATGTATAGCCCTGGGTGCCATGGATGTGAGTATCAAAAATGCCGGGAATGACGCGCAGGTCGCCAAAATCGATCGCGCCTTCTTTTTCACCTTTCCCAAGTTGAATGATCTTCCCATCCTCAATGCGCATCCAACCGTCCAACAAACCATCTTCGGTATATATCCGGCTTGATCTAATCAACATTTCGTACTTCTCCTTCAAAGTAGACTCCGCCGTCCTTGCGGGCTTGCTCCAGCCACTTCATGGCACGGCAGGTCATATCCAGCAATTCGTCTCTTTTTGCCAAGTCGTTACTTCGATGCATTTCGGCAAAATCACGTAATTCATGAACGAGCATATTATTGTCTGTCTGCTCATTAAATACTTCTTCACCATTCTGGCTGACAACTGTAACCGAGATGCAGCGGCTGCTTTCCTGGGGTACTTTGATGTAGCCTTTTTCGCCCTGGATCTGCACCAGGTTCTCGCTGCGGCTGTCTTTAGCCCCAACAGCTTCCGCCAAGAAGCCCGGGTACCTCATTATCAACACGCCGGAAGTGTCAATGCCGTTTTCGGCGAGGTTGGCAAAATAACGCACCTCCTCCGGCTCACCAAACAAATCGAGCATGAAGCGCAGGTTATAGTAGTTGATATCCATCAACGCGCCGCCAGCAAAAGCGGGATTAAAGACATTCGGATTCTTGCCTTCTAAAAATGCTTTATGTCTGCTGGAGTACTGTGAGAAGTTGAGCTGCACCAACCTGACCGGAGCGATTTTTTCGAGATGTTCACGCAGCAGCTTGAAGTTGGGCAAATGCGGGACGGTGATCGCTTCCACCAGGAACAAGCCCTTTTCCTGGGCGAGATTGCGCAGGGTCTCACATTCCGCGTGGGTTGAGACGAAGGGTTTCTCGCAAATGACCCCTTTACCCGCCTTCAGGGCGTCAAGAGACCACTGGTAATGCAACGAATTGGGTGAGGCAACATAAACAACGTCTATCTCAGGGTCATCCAGAAAAGCTTCCCGATCCGTGTGCCATTTTGCCAGGTTGTGTTTGGCTGCGAACGCCTGCGCGGATTCTTCCGCGCGCGAGTATATGGCAACCACCTCAGCGTTATCTGTCCTGCTGACCGCATCTAAAAAATTGTCAACAATAAACCCGGTTCCTACTGTTCCAATCCTCATTTCTAACCTTCCTTTTTCTTCTTTTCTTCCACCGCCTGGCGCTGCTCCGCCAGCGATTCTTTCATACTTCGGATAACCATGCCCTTGTTGTAATAGGTGTCCAGGTAGCGTATTTTCGCATTCGCTTCGATTTTGCGCACCACGGGCATCAACTCTGGCAGCTGGCTGATGAGGACATTTGGCACGACAAAGATTTGGGTTGGCTTTTCAGGGTCGTAGGTGACAAAGACCGAACCATTGGGAATCTGCTGGGTGTCCACATTCATCTTTTCCCAGAATTTGACATCTGCCAGGGTTTCGAGCTCAGGGGTCACCAACTCTGCCACAAATTCGTAAAGCCAGAAATTGGTGAAGGTGCTGTCGCGCATGCGCATCACGCGCTCGGAACGTTTGATGTTTGCCAGCGCCACTTTGCCGCTTTTTGCCATGCGTGTAATAACACGTTTGTCCCAACCTTCTTCCATCCACCTGAAAAAGATCAGCAAAGCCACGGAGATGATCGCGAAAAGAATCAAGTAAGTTGTCTTGAATTCAGGGTAGCGGTTGTACACAAAAAAGTAGCCGCCGGCAAGCGCCAGGATGATCACGGTTAGAAGGGCAAGCAGGCTGTTGATGATTTTGGCGATTTTCAATTGCATGGCTGTTTTTCCTGTTCAATTGTTGCGTTTATAAATAGTGGTCACCCCGATTTATCGAAGTGACCACCACAGTTTTCGTAATTAAATGGGCATTCGTTCGAATGCTGCCACAAAGAGCCTAAAGGCCCGCTTTTTGCAGCAGTTCAAGGAAGTCCTGAGGTTGATAAGTGGAGACGGTCTGGGTCAGCAGTTTACCGCCTCGCAGTTCCGCAATCTTGCGATACACTTCGGCATCTTCCTTGGTTGCGGCGATCGATTTCTTTTCCACCATTACGTACTTGGTCCCGGCAATCGGGGCAGCATTTCCGACATTGACTTCGCCAACTTCAAGCCCGCTTTCAAGAATGCGCAGCGCATCAGTGGGGAATTTGGCAATTACAAAGAGTGACACTTCCGGGTGCTCTTTGACGTAGTCTTGCAATTCTTGATGCGACAGCACCAGGACCTTGGCGTCTCTTGCGGCAAGGGGCAGTGCCATCTTTTGGATCCGGTCTTTGGCTACGTCATCATTAACGACAACGATGACATCCGCGTTAATGCGGCGCATCCATGTTACGGCGACCTGTCCGTGAATCAAACGATTGTCAATGCGAAGGTGCTTAATCATATTTTTACTCTCTCTCTAACACATCCCTTAAATAGTTCTGGTGGCGGAGAAGGGATTTTCTCCGCCACCACTAATTGTACTAAAGATTAGCCCAAAATGCCGAGAGCGCCCAGTACAAAAGCAATCACCGCGACGATCAAAATGACGCGTACGGGATTGACCTTCTTCTTGAGCAGCCAGTAGCAGAAGGCTACCAGGACGATCGGCAGCAATTTCGGCAGGATGCCATCAAGCGTATCCTGCAGTGCAACTGTCTTCACTACTGTCTCGCCGGTTGTTGGATCAGTTAGTGACCTGGCATAGGTGTACTTCAGCGCCAGGCCAATCATGCTCGGCACAAAACCACCAACCACGGTCAAACCGAGGATCTGGGCAGCTTTACGCAGGGTGTTGAAGTCGGTGTTGCCCTCGATGTCTTCGAGGATGGCAACAGAGCGCTTGTAGCCCCATTTGAAGAGCGGCCATCTCGCGAGGAAGAGAGCCAGAAGCGGGAGAATGATCACGGGCAGTGATAGGAAACTGCCGTCAGCTGCCAAACCAGCAGCAATGATGTAGGCAATCGGCTTTACCAGCACAGCCTGGATCGTGTCGCCAATGCCAGCCAGGGGTCCCATCAGGGCGACCTTGATGCTGTCGGACATGTCTGTTTCATAGCCTTCTTCAAGGGCGACGGCTGCGCCCATGATCACGGCTGAACCGCCCGGATGGCAGTTGTAGAACTGCATATGGCGTTCGAGGTTTTCGCAAACCTCATCGTTGTTGTCATAGAGCTCTTTCATGATCGGAACCATGGCATATGCAAAGCCGGAAGCCTGCATACGTTCGTAGTTCCAGCACCACTGCAGTGTCCAGTTGTGTCGTGAGGCGGCTTTCTTTAAAGCCTGTTCAGAGAGTTTAGCATTTGTGCGTGCCATGTTATGCCTCCTGCTTCTTCATAAAGACGGTAAAGAGATAGCCGAGAGCAATACCGATGATGGCCAGGCCAATCGTGGGAACGTTCATATACGCGAAGAGTGCATAGCCAACCAACATAAATGGCCAGAAGTGCTTGATGTCCATGTATGAAAGCAGTAGAGCAAAACCGACGGCCGGAAGAGCCTTTCCAATGACAACCAGACCATTCTTGATCCAGGCGTAATTGGCGATAAAGTCGGCAATCACCTGATACTTGTCAATGAACAGCATACCAATGAACACGGGAATGAAGCGGCTCCAGAACCAACCCATGGTGCCGAGCAGATGCCAGCGTTCGAAGGCTTTGATGTCTTTGTTGGCGAGGGCTCTGTCACCACCGTGCTGGAAGACGGTTGTAACGCCGCGGCCAAAGATGTCGAACCAGGAGATAAGCAAACCAACTACGGTAGCAACAAGGAGTCCTTGTTCCAAACTGCCACTCTGCTTATATACGACCGTGCCGAACATAGCGCCAATGTTATAGTCAGGCGTTGTCGCGCCTCCATAAGTGTAGAAGCCAATGTCCAAGAGGGCGGCAGTTGCACCGACCTCGAGACCCAACTTCACATCGCCGACCACAAGACCAGTGACGACGCCAAAAATAAGTGGATTGTAGATACCGCCCATCGATAATGCGGTAAATATAATCATCAAGCCTGTAAATATTGCTAAAAACAAAGCGAGAAGAAAATTCTCCTTTTAGGTCTTACTCCTTTCATTAATTTTGGAGGTTTCCCTCCTGATGAACTACACATGATTGATCCGATCAAAGTACTTCTTGAGCAACGCGTCGTTATATTGTTCACCTCCATCGATATTCTGTGACTTAAAGAATGGCGGCGTGATACCCTTTGCAAGCAGCATCTTCGCCGATTCAAGCACAACAGCCTGCAGCGCAACCGCGGTGACAATGGATGACATACCGCAAATAGCGGTGTCAAGCCCTTCAAGCTGGATGCTGGCATCGCCATCAGGAACCTGATTGTCAATGACTACATCCGCCACCTCGAATAAGCGTTTGCCGGACTGGTGCTTTGAACTAAGTTTGGAGCTGGCGCTGACGGAAGTCAGGGCAACAACTTTGGCGCCCCTTGCTTTCGCCTCTAAGGCGATCTCAATTGGCAGGGGATTGCGACCTGAGTTGGAAATGATAAATACCACATCCTCCTTCAGGATCTCAACCTTCTTCATGAGGATCTCACCAACGCCCTGGATGGCTTCATAGGAGCCGCCAGCTGGATCTTTAATTACTTTCGAGGGCACGTAACCACCAGCACGCCCACACAACTCAATTGCTCCAGCATAAGAATGCCCGGAACCAAAAGCCTGGATGATGCCACCGTGTTCGAACGTGTCTGCAATACAGCGGGCAGCCGCAAGAATGTTTTCTCCCTGAGTTTCCTGGAGCTGACCGATAAGCTTATATGCCTTCTCGAACACTTCATTATTCATTCGTACACCTCTGAAATATTTTATTGTTAACACAGTTCTGACTGATTGCAATAATTGTTCCAGCAAGAAAAACTTGAACCTGTCTTACTGGCACTTCTGTAATGATAATAATACAAAATATACCAGTGTCAATACAAGTGGTTTATTTTGGGAGCGTAATCATTGTCTGCCCCCAAGCTTTGTACGTCCCTTAGAATGTGGTTAAAGTGCGGATCAGCCTGACCAAGCCGGCTAATCTATCAGTATCTATTATATCGAATTTTTCGTCCTCTTGTATATTTGGAACACCAAACGATAGTTTTGCGCCTTTGACCGAAGTATCGCTCACTTTCATGTGGCAACTGAAGTGCACTTGCCCGCAGCCAGTGCGTTGGATCAACTCCTGCACATTCCCTGCCCGAACGCCGCCGCCGGCCAGCACTTCCACCGCCCCCACCTCGACGCAGCGCTTGATCATTTCGGCACCTGCCGGCGCGGAAGGCTCCCTTCCGCTGGTCAGAATGCGCCTGAAACCGAGCTCAGCCAGCCTGGGCAGCACTTCTTCCGGCTCATTTTTCATGATGTCAAAGGCGCGATGAAAAACCAATTCCCTGCCGCCTGCTGCTTCCGCCCAGGTCTTACAGCGTCCTTCATCCAACCAACCGTCTGCAGTCAAAAAACCTACCGCAAAACCATCGGTACCTGCCTTTGCCAATTCACGCGTGTCCCGCAGCATGGTCTTAAATTCGAGGTCAGTGTAACAAAAACCTCCAGCCCGCGGACGGATCATGCTGATCACCGGGATGCCCACCCTGGCTTTGGCTTCCAGCAATGCTCCGACTGAAGGGGTAAGCCCACCCACAAACAGCGCTGAATTCAACTCCACCCGATCTGCTCCAGCCCCAGCTGCCCGTACTACATCGTCCACTGAACCGCAGCATACTTCGATGACCACCTTTTCCATTGCGATCTCCTGTTAGATAATTCCAAATTTTTCAAACGTGTGCCAGATGCCATCCTCATCAGGAGCCGGCGCGTGATAATCCGCCGCAGCCATTACTTCAGGGCTGCACTGCCCAATCGTCACGCCAATTCCGGCTGCCTTTAGCATGCTGATATCATTCTGCCCATCGCCAATTGCCATTGCTTGCTCTATCGGCACTCCAAAGTAATCCAGGACTGCCCTCATTCCAACATCTTTTCCGCCTTCACGAGGGATCACGTCACAGTTATAAGGGTTAAAACGGACAATCTCACTATTACTTAAATAGGGCGTAATTTGCGCCTCGATCTCATAATTTATATAAGGCGCAATGGAAAGCACATCGCGGCTTACCGCCCCATCCGCCAAAGTCACCACTGGGTAAGGAATATGGATCATTTCATGAAAAGACCGTACATTTTCGTCTATCTTCGTCAGATAGAGCTTATCTATCTCAACCAGGCAGCAAGCAAAGTTCAGTTCTTCTGCCAGGCGCAAAATGGTGGCCACATCATGCGGATCGAGAACAGCCTTGTGAACAATGGTGTCATCCGGCAGGTAACAAAGCTGCCCGTTGACCGCCACATAGCCATCCAGCGCGATACCCTGCAATATCTTGCCCTCTTCAAAAGTGCGGGTGTGCCTGCCAGTCGCGACAAACACCCTGACCCCATTTTTGCGCGCCTTTTGGATCGCCTCCAGAGCGCTGGTTGGAATCGTGCGGGTTATTGAACTCGTCAGAGTATTGTCCACATCGCAGAATACCACTTTTATCATTGTCTATCCTTGGTTATGTTATTATGATTTCGTTATGCTATTATATCGAAGCTTATGCTACTAAAGATACTAACAATGGAGAATGGTGAGAGATGCTAATTAAGAATGGTCTTGTTTTCTGCGAAGATTTCGCCCTGCGCGAAGGGGACGTTTACACTGAGTTCGACCGCATCAGCGAACCTCAAAATCAGCCGGAAGTACTTGATGCCACTGGATGCATTGTCGCTCCTGGTTTCATCGACATACATATCCACGGCGCTAACGGCACTGATTTCTGTGACAGCACCCGCGAAGCGCATGCGAATATCGCCCGCTACCTGGCATCTGTTGGCGTCACCAGCTATCTTGGCACCACCATGGCAATGCAAAAACCTGTTCTGCTGAACATGGTCCGCAGTGCCAACGAGTTCATGGATAATCCCGTTGAAAATGGCGCTGTTATGCGAGGAATCAATCTCGAAGGTCCTTTTGCTGCAGTTGAGAAAAAGGGCGCCATGGACCCCAACAACCTGATTGATCCTGATTACGATCTCTTCGTTGAGCTTAATGAAGCTTCCGGCGGTCGCATCCGGCTTAACGATGTCGCACCCGAGAAGCCTGGCGCGCTTGATCTCATCGAACGCACCAGTGAAGTCTGCGTGGTCAGCCTGCATCACACCAGTGCCGATTACGAGCTGGCTAAAGAGGCGTTTATGCGCGGCGCCAGCCATGTTACCCACCTCTACAACGCCATGAATGGCTTCAGCCATCGGGCTCCTGGCCTCATTGGCGCAGCTTATGACTTCGCAAGCAGCGTGGAGCTGATCAGTGACGGGCATCATGTTCATCCTGCCGCAGTCCGTGTTGCATTCAGCATCTTTGGCGAAGATCGCGTCTGCCTGATCAGCGATGCCATGATGGCCTGCGGTATGCCTAATGGTGAATACGAATTGGGCGGTCAGAAGGTGACCGTGACCGACGGTCTTGCCACCCTCGCCAGCGGTACCATCGCCGGCAGTGCCACCCCGTTGACGGAATCGTTCCGCCGGGCTGTGGTCGAGTTTGGTATCCCGGTCGAGTCCGCACTGCGTGCAGCCACTGCCAATCCAGCCCGGGTGTTGGCTATGGAGGATGAGATCGGCTCCATCGCAGTTGGAAAACGCGCTGACCTTACCCTGCTCGATGCCGAAACGCTTGAGGTCCGCCACGTCGTGCTCGGCGGTAAACTGCTCTTCTAGCAGGATTTCAAAATCAAATTCGTACTTGGTGAAGATGCCCCTCCATGACATGGTAGGGCATCTTCTTTTTGTTTCATCACTCCGTATTCAGCCTGTGGATAACAACCTTCCGTGATACACTTTTTCGTATCATGAACCCAAAATCGCTGATCCTGCTCGAATTTCCGAAAGTCCTCGCGCGCCTCAAAACATACGCGTCTTTCAGTGCGTCTGACGCCCTGGCTGAGGCGCTACGCCCCACCAGCAGCCTCGAGAACGCCCTCCAACGCCAGCAGGAAACCCGTGAAGCCCGCCTCCTGATCTCAATTAATGACAGCATTTCCTTCCAAGGCGCGGTGGACCTGGCTCCTCTTACGGACCAGACCCTGCACGGCATGACCCTTGAAGCCAGCGACCTTCTGGCCGTCCGCAACACCCTGATCCTTTCGCGCACTGCCCGCCGCGTTTTACTCGACAACACAGAAAGCGCCCCAACGCTGGCAGCCATGGCTGAGGGACTCTCGGACGGCGGTGGATTGATTGACCAGATCAACCGCACCATCAGCGAACGTGGCGAGGTACTCGACAGCGCATCCTCCGAACTGGCTCACATTCGTTCCGAAATTAAAGTTATCCATGCCCGCCTGATGGACCGTTTGAATCGCTACCTAACCGACCCCGCCAGCTCGCGTATGTTGCAGGAGACTCTCATCACCCAACGCTCCGGTCGTCACGTTTTGCCCTTGCGTGCCGAACACAAGGGGCAGATCAAAGCGATCATTCACGACCAAAGCGCTTCCGGTGCGACGCTTTTCATTGAACCACTTGCGGTGGTTGAGCTCAACAACAAGTTTCGCGAACTTGAACTCGCGGAGAGGGATGAAGTGTTGCGCGTCTTGCGCGCCCTCAGTCAGCAGATTGCTTTGCAGGCTGAAAATCTCAATCTGACCACCAAAGCCATGGCTGGGATCGACCTTGCACTCATGAAAGCTCATTACGCCGATGACCTGCATGCCAACGAGCCTGAGTTGGTACCTTTCCCCGCGCAACCTCCCGAAGCCCATCCCGGCAGCACCATCCAACTGCGCCGTGCCCGCCACCCACTTTTGGATCCTATGACGGTCGTGCCGATCGGTTTTGAACTGGATCGTCAGACCTTTTCGGTCGTGCTCACCGGTCCCAACACCGGCGGCAAGACCGTCACCCTGAAGACCGTCGGTCTGATGGTGTTGATGGCACAAGCGGGGTTGCAGATTCCGGCTCAATCCGGTTCCCGCCTGAGCATCTTCAGGGATGTTTTTGCGGATATCGGCGATGAGCAGTCGATTGAACAGTCCCTTTCGACGTTTTCCGGGCATATCACCCAATTGGTTCGCATTCTCAAACACGCTGACCACCGTTCGCTGGTTTTGCTGGACGAACTTGGCGCCGGTACCGACCCGCAGGAAGGTTCTGCTCTGGCACGCGCTGTTTTGGACTTCATGCTCCAGAGGCGGTTCACATCCGTCGTTGCCACCCACTATCCCGAGCTCAAAGCTTACGCCCACGCCACCAAAGGCGTCACCAATGCCAGCCTTGAGTTTGACCTCGAAACCCTGCGCCCCACCTACCGCCTTGTGATCGGTCTGCCCGGGCGCTCCAACGCCCTGGCGATTGCAGACCGATTAGGCCTCGACCCTGCCATCATCGCCGCCGCACGCCAGGAAATTGATCCAACCGAACTGCACGCCGATGACCTGCTCGAGGAGATCCACAGGCAGCGTAACCTGGCGATTGCCAGCTACGAAGCAGCCGAAATAGCCCGCCAGGAAGCCGAAACCAACCGCAACCAGATCAACGCCCGCCTTGAACAGCTTGAAGCAGACAAAGCCAAATTGCTGGATGCCCATGAATCGCAGCTTGAGAGTGAGCTCGATGCCCTGCGTGATGAGCTTAACTCCATCAGGCGTGAACTCACCCGCTTGCGCCAATCCCCGGAAAAACAGGTTCAGTTAGCTGAAATTGAAGAGAAACTTGAGGTTGTTGAGCAAAAGCAGGAACAAAAGATCCGCAAGAAACGCCGTGCCCCAAAAGCCAAAGGTCTTGGCGGACCGCTCAAAGCAGGCGAAAAAGTGTTTGTGCGAAAACTCGGCGCTGAAGGGGTGGTGAGCAGCGTGGATGGCGAGGACCTGGAGTTGCAGATAGGTGCTTTGCGTGTGCGCGCGAAGTCGTACGAGGTTGAGCGCAAGGTATCAGCACCCGAAGAAACCTCCACATCTCCGCAGCCTGCTCCCGTGCCATCGGGTACTACCGCCCTGCCTGGGATCAATACTCCCGGGCTGGAGCTTGATCTACGGGGTCACCGGGTGGATGACGCCCTGGACCGCGCTGAACGCTACCTGGAACAGGGTTTTACCTCCGGAATGCTCTTTGGCCGAATCATCCACGGGCGCGGCACTGGCGCAGTGCGCCAGGCGGTGCGTGACCTGCTCAATCATTCATCTTACGTTCGTCGGTGGGAAAACGGCGGGGAAAAAGAAGGCGGCGACGGCGTTAGCGTGGTTTTCTTCCATCCAAATAAATAAAAAAGGATCGCCACTAATTTGCTCCCTAGCTTACTGGCGATCCTTTTGCGCCGGTCCCCTGAGGCCGGTGCCAGTTGGATAATATATACATGGTATTCTAATCATTTTTGTATACTTGTCAACGTTTTCCTATCTCATTTTTTAGAATCTCTCAAATTCACCGCATTTACGATTTGTTCTGATAAAATATGCATTCCACAAGAAGTGGGAATGCAAACCTCATGATCTGATCCATAGACCAATTCCGACTGTGTTGTTCTCCTGGCGTTTTTCACCCCAGGCTGACACAGCGTTGGTCTGCACCTTAACAGAAAGGATTCGGTCATGAATATTGTCAAACTCCAAGCTTGTATCCACGTTTTCGATCCTCAGCAAGCTCGCTATCTTAAATCCTCCGCGAGTAACCTCCACAAAGCACTTGGACCTTCTTATGCGCACCTAAGCCGGGCTCAGATCCTGATCCAGATCAAATGGCAGCCTTGCCAGTCGCCCTCATGCAAAGTTCGGTGCTGCAAGGACCACGTACACCTTATCGGCAGCTAGTACTTCAATTACCCATCAAGCAGACCAATGAAGGAAACGAAAAGCCTCTCAAAAACTGAGAGGCTTTTTTCTTGCCGAAGGTGGGAATCGAACCCACATACCCGAAGGTACACGATTTTGAGTCGTGCGCGTCTGCCTGTTCCGCCACTCCGGCTCGTTGCAGTAGTATACTCGCATGCCCCCCACCGGTCAAGAATATCATCACCCTGACCAGGCATTAAACAAAAACTTTTAAGAAACGCCCTCCCGCGAAAGTCGGGAGGGCATCAGATAACTTGGGCTTACTTTGGCGTGTACACCGAAAAATTATCAAATTCGATGACGACCGGGAGCTCTTCATAAGAACCAGAAATGATCCCAACATCTCCTGCGGAAAATTCGCTGTCATTGACCTTCGCCATTAACTCTTCGTCAATGAAGATGGAAAGTTCCGTGCCAATGCAACTGATCGCGACTTTGTGATAATCAGCGGATAAGTCGGCATCCACAAATTCGTTGAACAGGGCAGTCCATGTTCCATCTACCTTCTTGTAGATGGTCACATAGCTATCATTACCAAAACTCAGACTGTAAAAGTTATCCTTATCCTGGTAACGGCACACCAAACCCATATCATTCTCAAGCACATCTCCCACGCGGAAAACCTCCACCTGCACAATCACATCGCTCAGGTCCAGATCGTTTGTTGGAGAGGTGGCTGTTAGCAGTTCTTCGTTGAAATCGAAAGCAAATCTGCCGTTTCGCCACTCAGTAACAGCTCCTGTTTCGTCAAATAATGTCCAGTTCCCATTATTGGGCGTGTCAAAGTCGTCGGAAAAATTCATTTCCCAATCGTTAGCCAGGTCAGGTAAAACCACTCCCTCTTGAACTGGTTCGGGGGCGACGCTGGTTGTAAAATCACCAACAGCTTCGTAAACGTAGAAGTTATCAAAATCGACTGTCACTTGCGGGTCATCATAGCTGCCAATGATCAAACCAGCATCCCCAAATGCCAGGTCACTATCGCGTACATCAGCCCCCAATTTGCCATTTACATACAGAAGCAACCGGTCCCCGATGCAAAAACCCTGCAAATGGTTGCGTACAGGATCAACCATACCGTCAATAAATTCTCCAAACAGGGATGTTTGCTCACCCTGATAGACCTTCATAATTTCAACCCAGCCATCATTGCCAATGTTGAGATTATAGAAATTGTTGTCGTCCACATAGCGGCACATCATGCCCTGGTTATTTTCCGCCGATCCGCTAACCAACACAGTGTCGAGGTCCATGATGATATTGCTATCCGCTATTCTGCCGGATTCCTCCCAGACCATCCAATTAGCTGTGTTCAGGTACATGCGGTAAACGCCATCGATCAGATCCGCACCGTATTCCGGGTCGTCGCTGGTTGACCACAAACCTTGTTGGAAAAACGTTTCACCCCACAGGAATTCACCCACACTCACAGTATCCGCCAACTCAGCAGGTATTTCTGGCTTAAACACAATTGACGGGATGTCAGTCGGGACCGTTGTGGGGGTGTTTGTGGGGACTACAGCAACGGTTGCAGTTGGCTGTGCCACTGTCTGTTCAACTCGCTCGGTCGGCAGAGCTGTTAGCTGGCTTGGTTTGGGGGTTGCCGTTGGATCATTTTTCACCAATTTCGGCGTTGAGCACGCGCTCAGACCAAGAATCATTACGATACCAATCAAGAAAAGTTTCTTCTTCATTCTTCCTCCAGGCATGAGTAGGGGATAACTTTTCAAATTCTACCATGCAGAAAAATCCATTTTTCCCAAACATTAACCAAACTGATTGAACTTTCTCACTCCAAAAAGTGTTTAGCCGCTGGTGTATAATCCACCATTATCTTTTTGGAGTCACTATGCAGCTTGGAATTATCGGCTTACCTCAATCAGGCAAAACCACTCTCTACAAAGCGCTCACTCGCGCAGACATCGCCACGGATATGTCCACTGGTCAGATGGAAGTTCACACATCCGTGGTGGATGTGCCCGACCCCCGGGTGGATCAGCTCTGTGATATCTACAAGCCTAAAAAGATCGTGCGCGCCAAAGTCACTTATGCCGACATTGCCGGCCTGGACGGCAGCGCCGGTCGCGCTGGTCTGCCTGGCGTAATGGTCAATCAACTTGCGCAAATGGATGGCTTTTTGCATGTGGTGCGCCAATTTGAAAACGCCAGTGTTCCCCATCTTGCCGGCAGCATAAACCCTCTGCGCGATATCCAGACCATGGATACCGAGTTCATGCTCAACGATCTGGTGATGGTCGAACGCCGCCTGGAAAGGCTTAAGGAAGAACACCGGCGCGGTGTGAGCCGCCCGCGGGATGTCATCCAGGCTGAAATTGAGCTTTTTGAACGTTTGCAGGAAGTGCTCAACCAGGAATTGCCCCTGCGTCACTACGAATTCACCGCTGAAGAGGACAAGATCCTCTCCAGCTTTGGCTTCCTCAGCCGCAAGCCACAG
>DAOOPV010000009.1:0-58966 GCA_035388405.1 Anaerolineaceae bacterium | reverse complement strand
AATGTGCTTTTTTGTAAAGCCCTATCGTCTCACATGTGTTTGAACTCGCTCAGTGAGGTTGAGGCGGTGATCTCGGCAACGAGACGGATTGAATAAGCAGGTACATCGAATTTCTTCACGAACACCTGGGTTACATCATCCACCGGATCGTCGTTGGTCGGGTCTGGATCCAAAGTGAATGTCTCCAAATCCGCGACAACCAGGCCTGATTCGAAGACAGTGCTATCCGTGATTTCCACGGCGACCAGGTCACTGATAGTCTCAGCGTCTGCATCGCGATGAGTACCAAAGCGGAGGAAGGAAGGAAGGTTGCTCGAGGTAGGCAGAACAGCCAGAGGTATGTGAACATCGGCGATTTCAGCCCCTTCCACGATTGGACCAAGTTCAACATCATCGATGTACCAGTTATCTGCATCGTTGCCCTGATAATTAAAGCCTATGCAGACATTTTGTCCAGCATATGATGTCAGATCATAGGAATGTAAAGCCCAAGTTGTAGAGGCAGCACTGAGCTCAGCAAGTTCAACAAATTCATTATCTGCTGGATTACAACTACCAGTAGAAATCGATACCCCATGATATGTGTAGTAAGTGGGGAACAGCGATCGTTCCCAGAACGAGATATACATGCCAGATTCGACAGGAATAACGGGTGTAACTAACCATCCGTTCTGATCACCAGCTGCGCTGTACATATGGTAGGCAGAAGCTGAGCCGGAGTGATAATACGAGGTTGTGCGAGCCCAATTGGTGCCACTGCCGTCTGCATTGTAGGCAGTCCAACCTGTTGGAGGGAAGGTGGTCGATTCAAAGCCTTCTTGCCATCCACCACCACCTGAATGATGACCATCGGTCAGGAATTGAATGGACCCAAAGAGCCACTCATCGCTTGGGAAAGCTGTTACATCTGCCGTGAAGGTGATTTCCTGCTCAGCTCCGGGGTTGATGGAAAACGTTGCAGGAGCAACCGTAACCCATTCTGGTGCCGTAACAGTATACGCAGCTGGCATAGTCGCCACGCTGGTAAAGGTACGGGTCCAGGTGCACTCACCCACGCACTTGCTGCTGTAAAGGCTGGCAAGGTTCAAGGTCTCGGGGGTACCGTCCAAAGTAGGATCAGCAGCTTCAAAATTAGCAATGGTTTCATCCATCACCAGACCAACCATGGCGGCATTTTCGAGTGCAACACGTCCAGAGCCTTCATCCTGCGGAGTGGCTGGGCGCATGACGCCTTCAATGGTGACACGGTCAGCAAGCAGACCATCTTCTGCGGTCATCATCATAGCCGACCGAACCTGCATTGGTGTCCAATCTGGGTGCAATGCCACCATCAGAGCGGCAGCACCGGCATTGTGCGGGCTGGACATGGAAGTACCTTGATAAAGTTCGATTTCGTAATCGGTGCTGGGGGTGATAGTGCCATCAGCCACGGCTGCCAAAATCGAAACGCCCGGTCCAGTGATATCAGGCTTCAACACATCAAAAGTGGTGTTAGGCCCATAAGAGCTAAAGCCAGCAATGATATCTTCGTAACCGGCGTTGTAAATCCGACTGGTCTCAGCGGAGATGGTCGCGGTGGCGGTGGGATTAGCGTCAATCCATGCTTTGATGGCTAAACCATCATCCATGCTGATCATGGCAGCGCCAATCACAATCCCAGACATTCCGGCGGGAGCGCCAGGGCGGCTGTTGAAAATCAACACATAATCTGCGCCAGCAGCATACGCATTGGCTTCCTTGACTGAGAAGTTACAGGTGCCACGCTGGATGAGCGCGATGGCGCCGTCAAAGAAACCTGCAGTAAATGCCACACAACCGGTGACATTGGCAGGATCGTACTTGATTGGTAGGTTCACTAAGTCAGCAGTCAGTAAAGGTCCAGCCTGTACTGCGCCCAAGCCAATCAGTTCGGGGGGAACAGTGGCAGGGCCAGTGATATCCACTGCGTTGGCAAAAATGCGGCCATGCGATGCGGCTGCAACGGTGGACACCCAGGGCGAGCGATGCGCCACAGAGGATTCACCGGTTGTATCGCCAGCATTGCCAGCGGAGGTAGAAACAAAAATTCCAGCCTCAGTTGCAGACAGGAAGGCAAGTTCAACTGGGTCGCCATAAGGATTGGCACCACCGGAAATGGAGTAATTCAGAACATCCACACCGTTGGCGATGGCATCATCAACAGCCGCAACGGTTGCGTCGCCGTAGCATGCGCCGTTTGGCTCTTCGGGAACACAAACATCAAAGGAGATGATCTGTGCGTGAGGTGCCACACCACTGATGGTGGTGGTAACTCCCTGGAATTCCACTTCCACGATATTACCGGCAACAGTTGAGGCAGTGTGAGAGCCATGACCCTCAGAATCTTCCGGGCTGGAAGTTTCCACGGGGTCACTGGCAACATAGGTGAAAGCGCCAACGACCTTATCATTACAGGCAGTGGCGTATTCAGGGTCTCCAGCAGGAGCACAAACACCCAGGTAATCGCCAGTCCAATCGTAGACATAGCCGTCTGCGGGTGTAGCACTGAAAGAGGGGTGGTCAAAGTTGATACCGGTATCGATAATACCAACCAGCACACCTTCACCGTAAGTTCCAACGCCACTGGAAGTCTCGCCATTCCAAACGGCAGGAGCGCCAATCAGCGCGGGACCTTCGTCGGTATCGGGGTGTTCAATGGGTGCTCGCAGCACCTTGGCACCCGTCTGGGCAGCTAACAACTCAGCTTCTTCGGGGGTCAACAGCATTGAAAAGCCGTTGGTACCGTATTGATACTGGAACAATACCTTGGGTGTGTAACCCAGAACATTGCTGGCTGTGGTGAGATAAGTTGCCTGTTGAACCTGGAGGTACTTCAGGTAGGCCTGGCTCTCAGCAGATTTCACATCCAGCTTTGCGCCGGTGATTGAAGGAGCTGTGGCCGCAAGACCCGCAATCTCACCTTTGTAGGTTGCTAAAGGTTCTTCGGGCAAAATGACCACAAACCGAACCGGGTCCTTGCTGTCAGCCTCTTTTACTTCAACGGCAACTTCCTCTATGAATTTCTGACCCGCCTCTGCTTCAGGCATGCTTAGCAAGGTCGAGCGATCAACCACAGGCAGCCTTGAGCCAGTGGGCGGAGTGCTTTGCGCACTGATTGGGGAAACGATCATCCCCAAAACAACAAGTATTGCGATTATTCGAGTTACTGCTGATTTCATACTTTCACTCCATTTTCATTTATGTATGGGAATTTGCAGGGGAATTCACCCTGCGCGTTGAAACTTTCACTTGCGGGAACAATTTTAAAATATTTCTTGTGAAACGGTCTGGCAAACTTAAAAAATTCAAATGGTGTTTGCTCCTTTCAGATTTTTGCTATCCCCCAGAGGGGTTTTAAAGAAAGGTACGAACAGACACAGACATCGACCTGAAGTCGATTAAAGAATTATAGTCATCCCGTTCCGAAGCGTCAAGATACAGAATGGGTCAGGGGATCTTTAAATCGGCAAAATATTTAGGAATCCCATCAAAATCGTCATCTTCCGCCCTTCTATTAAAAACCGCACCGGCTGCAGCGCGCAGCCGGTGCTTCTCTGTCGTAATCTTTCTATCTGTTCTTCCAATTACTAAGGGAGCAAAGGAAACTAATTTTTGATCTATCTTCCTCCTGGTCCGCGATGTCCGCCCATGCCGCCAAAGCCTTCCATACCACGCATCCCGTGCATGCCCATGGGATATGGAATGGGCATCTCAGCAAGGTTTGCGATCAGAAGGTCAGCCTGTGTCTGCGTGAGCGTGCCAGCCGTTACCTCAGCATTGATCGCATCGGTCATGGCTTGCTTCATAGTCGCTTCAAAGGTGCTTGATCCACGCAGAGCCTGGATAGCGGCCTGCAGATCGGCTTGCTCCTGTGTGAGGACGCCGTCGGCGACCAACTGATCAATGCGCGCCTGTTTCACAGCAGCAACCGCGTCCGCAAGCTCTTCCTTGGTGATACCAAGCGCTTCCGCCAGGTAGACATCCTGGTCAAACTCAGCACGCTCGGTCTCGCCAAGATAGCGATACAGGCTGCGGAAATTGGTATTACCTTCTTTCAAAGTTTCCGCCTGGGATGCCGTGATGGTCTCTGCTTCCAGGGCTGCATCGACAGCAGAGGTAAAGGCCTTCTCCACCGCAGCGGTCAGGTCCTCAACGGAGATGCCCAGGGCAGCCGCGAGATCTTCATCCGATCCGCCCGGCCCACCTTTTGTCATCATCATGAGTGCGTCAGTGGTGCTTCCTGAATCGGCAGAAACCTGCCCCACCCAGCTATTTGCCAGGAGTGCTCCGCCCGCCAGGAGTACTGTCATTGTAATTAAAATGATTGTTTTCTTTTTCATGTACTTTTTTCCTCTTTCTGATCCATTCTTTGGATCGACCTTAGTGTAGATGAAAAAGTCACCGCAAAGGTTTAGAAGTAGTATATGTTTTGGAAGAATTATCTTGAGCAAGCGCGGACAGATATTTTTCGCGAAAGATTCTTGCTCGGGCTTTGTTGCTGCCAATATAACTATCGAACTGGTTTTTGCTGCTCAGGGCAACCGCAGTCCGATTTCTTCGGCAGGATCTTTGCCGCGGCGCAAGTGTCCGCGTAACTGCAACCCGCGCAGCCGCCACGTCCAGCTCTGGCATCGCGGATCAATCGATAGATGATCAATCCTACAATAGCCACTAGAATACCGCTAATAATGATCGTTGGAACCATTTAACCTCTCACACCCACATTGGCCCGCTTCAACGCACCACCTGCCGGCCTGGATGGCCTGAAGACAAGCCATACCACCACTGCCAACAGCGCCAGGGCGATCCCTGTCCACAAGGTAAAGATCCCCGACTGAAGCCAAGTTCCGATCTGGAAAACCATCAGTGCCACAGAATACCCAACCGTGGTCATATATCCGATCGCGAAAACAGTCCAAAACGGGCTGTTCATCTCGCGCCGGATGGAACCGATCGTCGCCATGCATGGCGCGGAGAGCAGCACAAAGATCAGAAACGAAGTCGCTGAAAGCGCCGAAAAGGCTGCCTGCAAGCTGATCCACATCGCCTTTCCACCTTCAGCAACTTCAGAAAATCCGTAAAAAATACCAAAGCTGCTAACCACGGTCTCTTTGGCAACCAAGCCGCTCAGCGCTGCCACCACTGGGCGCCACTCTCCCCAACCTAAAGGCCTGAAAATCCATGTGATCGCGTTGCCAAACCCAGCCAGCATGCTCCGATCTATCTGCCCGCCCTGCAACATCTGGAAGCGTCCATCCACCCAGCCAAAGTAGGTCATGAACCAGATCACAATGGTAGCGAGCAGAATAATGGTGGAGGCTTTTTGGACAAAGGATGAAATTCGATCCCAGGTTGTGAGCAGGATATTTTTAATGGAAGGCCACCGATATGCCGGCAATTCCATCACAAAAGGCGCAGCTTCTCCCTGGAATAGGCGCGTCTTCTTCAGGCTTATCCCCGAAACGACCACTGCCGCGATCCCCAGGAAGTAAGCCCCAAAAGCAACCCAACCTCTACCGCCAAAAAAGGCGCCGGCAATCATCGCGATCACTGGCAGCTTCGCGCCGCAAGGAATAAAGGAGGTCGTGATGACGGTCATACGCCGATCATGCTCATTCTCGATCGTCCGAGCCGCCATGATCGCCGGCACGCTGCAGCCACTTCCAATCAACATCGGGATGAAGCTCTTCCCTGAAAGGCCAAATTTACGGAACATGCGGTCCATGATGAACGCCACCCGGGACATATATCCGCTGAATTCGAGCAAGCCCAGGAACAGGAACAAAACGATCATCTGCGGCAAAAAGCTCAACACCGACCCAACCCCCGCCAGAATGCCGTCCACCAGCAATCCCTGTAGCCAGCCTGCCACGCCCCACTCCGCCAGCTTCCCGCTGAATGCAGGCAGGATCATCTGCCCGAAGAGCTTGTTGTTGGTCCACTCTGTCATGCTGGCGCCGACCGTGTTGACCGAAACATAATAGACAACAAACATGATCGCCGCGAAGATCGGCAAAGCCAGCCAGCGATTGGTCACAACCCGGTCGATCCGATCCGAGGGCGAGAGATCGCCAGCTTTTTTGCGGACGGTAACCTTGTCGAGCACCGTTTCAATGAAGTCATAGCGTTCTGCGGCAATGATACTGTCGGAGTCGTCGTCGTATTCCAATTCCGTCTGCCGAATATCCTGCTGGATGTGATCCTTTAGCTCTTCAGAAAGGCCCAACTCCGCTTCCACGAGTTCATTGCGTTCGAAGAGTTTGACCGCGTACCAGCGCTGCTTATGTTCTGGCTGCTCGTGCAGGGCAACTTCTTCGATGTGCCCCAGGGCGTGCTCCACCCCACCGCTAAAACGATGCATTGGCAGCAAGTGCCCTTTTTTCTGAGCCACTTCCATAGCAAGGCGTGCGAGTTCGTCAATCTGTGTCTCCCGCAATGCTGAGATCTCCACCACCGGCACGCCAAAAGCTTTTCCAAGGGCGGCTCCGTCAATCTTCGCCCCACTTTTCTCGACCTCATCCATCATGTTGATTGCCAAAACCATCGGGATGCCCAACTCTGCGAGTTGTGTCGTCAGGTATAGGTTTCGTTCCAGGTTCGTGCCGTCAACGATATTGATGATCGCGTCTGGATTGGACTCAAGCAGGTAATCCCGTGCCAACTCCTCTTCCAACGAGTTGGTCGAAAGCGAATAGATTCCCGGCAGGTCCACCAAAATCACCTCCGGGAATCCGATCAGCACGCCCTCCTTCTTCTCCACCGTCACACCAGGCCAGTTGCCTACGTACTGATTTGACCCCGTGAGGGCATTGAAGAGCGTTGTTTTACCAGAATTTGGATTGCCTGCGACGGCGATGGTTATGGGCATGGTGGCATTCATTATTAATAGAAGACATTGGTGAGCTTACTTCGATGATTTCGGCGTCGTCCTTACGCAGGCTCAGTTCATAACCGCGCAAGTTGACTTCGATCGGATCGCCCAGAGGCGCTACCTTGCGCACGAAGATCTCAACATTTTTTGTGATGCCCATATCCATTACGCGGCGGCGAATTCTGCCGCATCCATGGACTCTAATCACACGGGCTGATTCACCAATCTCAACATCTCTCAAGGTCTTCATATCATCATTATCTCGGTCTGGAAGATGTGGTGTTTTACACCAAATCTTGTTAGGTTTGCCTAACAACAAAAATGTTAGTCCAACCTAACAATTCTGTCAAGGTTTTTGGTGTTAAAATCAAAGAGGTTTTCGATTTGTCAGAAAGAGAGTGAGTGCATGAACAGTCAAGAATCCGCTGAGATGTACCTCGAGACCATTCTCATCCTCGAGAAGAAAAATGGCAACGTGAGAGCTATCGACATTGCGCATCGCATGCAATTCTCCCGCCCAACTGTCAGCGAGCAAGTAAAACGCCTCGCTGCTGATGGCTACCTGGAGCTGGACGCCGACAAACACATCTCCCTCACCCCCAAAGGACTCCAAATCGCAGAAGAGACTTACAACCGTCACAACAGCCTGGCGGAGATCTTTATCTGGATGGGGGTCAGCCAGCAAACCGCCTTCGAAGACGCCTGCCGTATTGAGCATTACATCAGCACGGAGACCTTCAACGCCCTGCGGCAGCATTATGAGAACGACCGCAAAAATCCGATCGAACCCAACCCAGACTAAAAGACCCATATTAAATTGAAAAGACCCTCCAATGACCTATAATCCAGACCTCGATATTGCCGCGCTTTACGCCAGTTTTGCTGCACCCGTTGCCGAAGTCGACTGCGGCAGGCTATGCGCACCCCACAACCCCTCCGGCAAACCCTTTTGCTGCGATATTTGCGTGGCAGTACCCGTCGCGTTCAAAGAGGAATGGGCGTACCTAAAGCCCAACACCCAGCTTTGGCACCGCCTGCGCGGCGATGAATGCCCTACTGATCCCATTGACGTGCCCAAGATGAAGGCTGAAACCCCAAGCTACATGCATCTGATGGCTTGCCGCGGTCCGGAATTCTGCGAGCGTGAATTCCGCACCCTCAGCTGCCGCCAGTTCCCCTTCTCCCCCTATATCACCGCCGACGACCGCTTCATCGGGCTCACCTACAACTGGGATTTCGAGCAGGTCTGCTGGGTGATCAGCAATCTCCACCAGGTCACAAGTACATATCGCCGGGAATTTATCGACCTTTACGATCGCCTGCTCTACGAGTACCCCAAGGAGTACGACAGCTACTACTTCCTCTCGGAGGATATGCGCGCAGCCTTTAAGCAGCGCTGCCGCCGCATCCCGATCCTTCATCGTGACGGGTTCGATTATCTTCTCAGCGTCGCCACCGACCACCTCACGCGCGTCGATGCCGCCCAATTCCGCAAGTTCGGTCCTTATCTGTGATCCCTACAGAAAGCCATCGTTTCCACAGACCGTAAAGCTCCCTGGACAGGGAAACCGTCCAGGGAGCTTTTTTCTTGGTTAACAAATTGATCAAGTCAGGTTTAGCGTAGTCCTAAAACTATCGAATGATCACCGGCAGGAAAGCATCCAGGGTAGGGACAAAATCCGACGCCATCAGGTTATCAATCCTCGCGTTGTTGAAGCCACCGATCCCAACCAGGTCTCCCTCTGCTGGTGGTGCGCCGGGGCAGGCGTATAACTGCTTTCCGGTATCTCCGTTGATACGAGTGAGCAAAATAGTAACGGTTCTGGCTTGATCCACCCAGATTTTTACATGCGCGCTCAGTATAGGCGCAGTGAGCGGGGAGAATCCGAGACCAAAACTTCCTCCAGCCCCGTGGGTTCCAAAATAACATGCTAACCATTCAAACCCAGGGTCTGCATCCTGGTTCTGGAACTTGATGTACAGGTTGGTGATACCCACCCCATAGTTCAGGATGAATGCAGCCATGTTCAAGCCACCTGCAGGGTTGGCTGAAATGTCCCCTTCCACCACGTTGCCTGTCACATTCTTGAAAATGGTCTGACCTAAGACATCCGTTGCATCCGTAGTCGCCCGAGCAGTCTGATCAACGATCCCCATAATGCCATCATTCGTTTCCCAAGCAGGTCCAATGGATCCATCCGGTCGGTTGAAGGAGTCCAAACCAAAGACACGGTTGACGCGTACATTGTCTATCAATCCTCCCTGCCAACTGGCGATCCCGACCAAGAGACCTTCAGCAGCTGGAGCAACACCACAGATATAAGCCTGCGTGCTACTGCCGCCATCGATGTTGGTGAACACCAGCGTCACCACCCTGTCCACGTCAACGCTCACAACCATGTGTGCGGTGGTAAACGGCGATTCCAGATTAAAGAACCCCAAACCAAAACCATTGATATTATTCCCCAGGTAACAACCTGCAGTGTTGAAGCCGCTACCAACACCGTTATCCTGGACCTTGATGAACAGGTTATTGTTACCTGCGCCATAATCCAGTACCAGGGCACTGTACTGGGATGCCCCACCCGGGCTCAGCGCGACGTCGGCTTCGACCTGGTTTGCCCCAATTCCATTGTATACAGCCCGGGCAAGACCTGCTGTACCAACTGCCTTCTGGTTCACAATGGCATAACTTCCATCCAGAACTGCCCAGTCGAGGCCGAGTGAACCATTGGCACGATTGAAGTTGTCCTTATAGTCCTGGACAACCTGGAAGTTGTCCACCCTTCCGCCATGATAGCTGGCAATCCCAACACCATACCCCTCTGCAGCTGGAGCCCCAGAACAAATGTAATACTGAGAGCTTAGGCCTCCGTTGATTTCAGTCAGCAAAAAGTAAACCTCACGGTTGCTGTTCACCATCACCGTCATGTGCGCACGCGTAAATGGTGCATCTAAGGCAAAATAGCCCAGACCAAAACCAACGTCATTATTCCCAGTGTAGCAAGCCCCAACATCAAAAGTGCCGTTACCATCGCTGTCTTGCACTTTCATGAACAAGTCATTGACGCCCTCATCATAATTGAGCACCAACCCGGCATACTGCAACCCCCCACCAGGAGACAGGGAAACATCCGCCTCAATTTGGTTGGCTCCCAGGCTGTTGTAGGTGGCCAGGTTGGCAGATGCCGCCCGGCCAAGTGCTTTTTGCTGTTGGATCTCAAAGCTTCCCGCCTGTACGTACCAATCAGACCCAAGAGGTCCGTCCTGACCAGAAAAGGAGGTGAATGGCTCCGGGTCCACCGCTTCGACAGTCACATTGTCTATCCGCCCCCCACCATAGGAGACTATCCCAAGCTGGCTGCCGCTCACAGCTGGGGCTCCAGCACAGACGTACTGCTGGTTCGCCCCTCCGCCTGCCAGATCAGTCAAAGTAATTGTCACACTTCGGTCCGCGTTCACAGTCACATGCAGCGTGGCTTCACTAAAAGTTCCTGAAAGAGGAAAATACCCCAAACCAAAAGAAACAACATTGTTGTTCCCGGTATAACAAGCGCCATAATCAAAAAAACCGTCACTGGTGCTATCCTGAACCTTGACAAAGATGAAATCCTGCCCATCAGCGTAGTTAAAAGCAAAGCCTGCATACTGAACAGCTCCACTTCCAGATAATTGCACACGAGCTATTGCCTCGTTTACACCGATTCCGTTGTGGATCGACAATGCTGTATCTCCTGCACTAAAGGCTGTCGTGGCAATTGAATTGAAAATCGTTATACCCGGAACCTTGTCTGTCCATGCGCCACCCAAAGGTCCATCAACACGGTTGAAGTCGTCCAGATTGCCTGTGAGCCCTGTTAGGTTTGCCACCCCGTTTGCCCCAGAAACTTCCGAAACAGGGTAATTAAGGGTCTGGTCTATGGTGGGGTCTGAAGAAATCGGCGCTGTTAGCAACTGCGCGGGTGCCTCACCAGGCGTGGCGGTCAACCCGGCATTTTCCGGGAGACTCAGGTCTATCGGACCATCTGAGTTGGGGACCTGTTCGACCTCAGAAATCATCCCAGCTGGAGGCTCCTCAATTGGTTGAACTCTCAGAGGTCCTGGAGGCGTGGTATCGGGATTGCCCGGTTCACGAGTCAGGTCGGAGAGCGGGTATTCAGCCGCTGGAATGGCTTCACCAGGCACAGAGTTATCAATGGGCGAGTCACCTTGCTGAACCGATTCCGGTGGGGTCGAAGCCTGCACCAATTCTGACCTCGAGGTCGTCAAAACAATAGGAAAAAGCAGGATTAAGACGAAAACGATTCGGCTGAAGATTTTTCGCCAGGCTGATGAGTTTTTCATTTTTTCCTTCCTTTCTGTAAGAGAAATCCGAAATCATGAAAAAATCTAAGACCCCTGAAGGGTCACGTTCTTAATGCTTGACTTGTGAGTTCGATGGAAATCGTAGGATTGGGCTTTTCGAAGGATTAGCCTTGGTATTTATATAATAGCACATCCATGCATTAATTCAATAGTTGAATGCTGAGAGTTTCAAAAATGCCATTCTCAGGCTAATTGGGTTAAAAATCGTAATTACAAAACAGATTTAAGAACAATTTGCAGTGAACACCAATAGCTCGCTGATAATGAAAAGGGATTGGCAGTACTGCCAATCCCTTTTCAAAAACTGCGTTAACTCTAGCCTTTGGCTTGCGGAGCCGGGCTGTCTGGGGTTACATTTTTCTCCATCAGGCTCTTCCTGATTTCGTCTTTCAGCCTTTCGGTTTCCTCGCTGGGCTGGCGCTGCGCGGCAGTTACCTCGAGGTTTAGCTTATCTGAGAGCAATAGGGTCAGCAGCCCTTCCATGATACTGCTGCCAGTCGCCCCACCTTCGCCACTGCCGCCCCCCACCACCACCCGTGGCACCACGTCCACGCGGGACTGCTGCACGGCTTCGGCGAAGCGGTTCATGACCTGCTGGGTCACCTGGTACTGCGGACCGCCATAAGCGGCGACCTGTTCCTCGGTGGCGATAGCCTGGGCAATACCGGTGCGGGCGATCTTCTCGGCTTCCGCCTCCGCCAGCGTGCGGATCTGCGCAGCTTGCTGTACTGCCCGGGCATAATCAGCCTTACCCTGGTTGGAGAGCACCGTAATGCTCACCTCCGACTCGGTAATGTTGCGCTGTTGCTCGGCGCGTGCCTGCGCTTCGCGCAGTTCGCGTTCCTTCTGCGCCGCAACTTGCTGGCGCTGGAAGGTTTCGATCTGCTCAACTGCAATCTGGCGTGAACGCAGCTGGTTGAGGATGATCTCCATGTTTTTGTCTTCGCCAGCGGTGGTCGGAGTGCCGATCAGCACTTCTTCCAGCTCGAGGTTGTAGTGCAGGAATTTGTCTTTCATTTCCTGGCTGGACTGGCGCTGGATCTCGTTGCGCTCGTGGATGAGCTCGATCAGCGTGCGGGTTTGACCAATGTTCTTGAAGTAAGCCGACACCATCGGGTCGAGGGTCTGCTCCACCAGTTTCTTGACGTCGCCAAAGCGCTGGACCACGAGCGGGGCTTTCTGATAGTCGATGTGAATGACGACCGAAAGCGGCAGGGAGGGCTCGAACGCGTCCTTGGTGATCAAAGAGACTTCCGAGAGGTTCTCATCCAGATTATGGGAGCCCACTTCGGACTTGATCCACTTGAGGATGATGTTGGTGGTCGGAACCATCACAACTTTCCCCGCGTAGGTATTGAAGGCATATTTGCCGGGGAGGAGCGGATCGCTCCAAACGCCGCGGCTGCCCTTGCTGACCAACTCGCCATGGCGGTAATCCAGGCCTGAGAGGTCTTCGCTGACCTTGCCCGTATACGACACCACCACACCCACGAAGCCAACCTCGACCACTGTCTTGTGGATCATCTCCACGGTCGCGAAGAGCCGGTTGAGGTAATAGGTGCCTTCCACCAAGACCTGCAGCTGGCGTCCGCGCAAACCTGAAGCAATCACAAACCGGTCTGGCATTTGGAAGTTGTTATGATAGGTAAGGGGGTCGGTCATATCCGAGCCAACGATCGGCGCGATGATATCACCCGAAGGCAGCGAGGGTCCGTCATGCACGGTCACAATCCCGATCATGTCGTCGGAGTCCTTGATGACCACAGGGGTAAAGCCCTTGCGTTCGCGGATAACCGAGGTCATGCCCTCGATGACCATCTGGTCATCCTTGCTGAGGGGCAGGTAATAGACCTGCTCTTCGGTAATGACGACAAACTGCGCCAGGTTGATCGCAAACGTACCTTCACGCAGGATCTGCCGCTGCGGACCGCGCTGACCGCCATTGGTCAAAAAGTCAGTCACATCCTGAAAATCATGGGCGGTAGTATTGGAAGCCAACACCTGCATCGCGCTCAGAGGCTCGCCATCCCGGGCAAAAACGTAGCCGATTTTGCCTTGAGCGATGGTGACCAATGGTTCGATGTGCACCCGGTATTGAATGGGCATCAAAAAGTGCAAACCACCACGCAGCACGTTGGGCTGATAGCCCGCTTCCCCATTCAGGGCAATAAAGCCCGACTTGAGCGAGCGGCGTCCGAAGCGTTTTTCCACGATTCCGATGCGGTTGTTGGGTATGAAGCGGATGCCGGAAAGCGCAACCAGCAACACGAGCACGCCCAGGACGAGCGGTATTAGTATATTGTTAGGCATTTTTTCTCCTTGAGATTATGTTCGATATTGAACAAATCTAATATACACCCGCTCTTGGACGAAGACCATAGATAATATAGCCTTTGCAGGTCACCCATCCACCGACGCGGGTCTTTCAGCCAGTCAAAATCAGCTCCGGGTAAACTGGCCAACCGAAATCCTTATGAAATAACATCCAAAGATATCGCATCCTTGCTTGCCGCGTGGTAACATTATTCGCAGTTTATTACCAACATTCCTGTCTGCCCTGAGCTGGCAAACGCGCGGAAAAACCAGGGTCGACACATCATATTTGCCTGCGGGCTGGTGAGAGAAACATGAATCAAACCCTAAAAAAAGATCAGCGTCTGATTGTCCTTGCCGGGAATATTGGCAGCGGCAAAACCTCCCTCACCCAACTTCTCAGCCAGCGCTTTGGCTGGCAGGCATCCTACGAATCGGTCGACAACAACCCCTACCTGGCTGATTTCTACGCCGATATGCGCACCTGGGCCTTCCATCTGCAGATGTACTTCCTCGGCAATCGCGCCCAGGAGGTCGAAACCCTGCTGAACTCCGACCGCTCCGCCATCATGGACCGCAGCATCTACGAGGATGCCCACATCTTTGTGCGCGCGCTGCACGAGCTGAACAACCTCTCTGACCGGGATTACCAGGCCTACTTCAAATTGTACGAGCTGGTCCTCAGGCAGTTGCCCAAGCCCTCGCTGCTCATCCGCCTGGTCGCGCCGGTGGGAACCCTCGTTGAGCGGATCCAGCAGCGTGCCCGTTCGATTGAAGACACCATCGACCCCGACTACCTGCGCCTGCTCGACAGCTACTACCAGCAGTGGGCGTTGGAATACGCCGAAAGCCCCGTTTTGACGATCAACAGCCAGCTTTATGATTTCGTCAACAATCCTGCCCACTTGCAGGAAATCATTGCCGGGATCGAACACTGCATCACCACCCACTCCAGCCTGAGTTTATTAGAACCGAGTAGCAATTATAATTAAGTATTGTATTACTCTGCCCATTACATGTCCTTATAATTAGTAGTCATTGATTCACAGAGAAATAAATTTGACAAGAACAAAGAGGGAAATTATCAAATGAATAAAGATCACACTTTAAAACTGCTGAGAAAAATGATAGGGGAAGATAAAGACTTCCGCCCTGGTCAATGGGAAGCGGTCGAAACTGTTGCGATTAAAAAACAAAGGGCGCTAGTCGTGCAACGCACTGGATGGGGAAAGAGTCTGGTCTACTTTCTCGCGACAAAACTGCTACGCGAGAAAGGTTCTGGCCCCACACTCCTCATCAGCCCGTTATTGTCACTTATGCGTAATCAAATCGAAATGGCTGGAAGGATTGGAATTCGTGCGTTCACGATCAACAGCGCAAACAAAACAGAATGGGCAGGAATTGAAGAAGCCTTGGCAAAGAATGAATGTGACATAATGCTCATATCCCCCGAACGGTTAAACAATGAGCATTTCCTCAAAGAAATCCTTCCTAAAATATCTGGGCGAATTGGCCTTTTTGTAGTGGATGAAGCACATTGTATTTCCGATTGGGGACACGATTTTCGCCCGGATTATCGCCGAATTATTCGGATCCTTCAGATGCTTCCAAAAGGCGTCCCTGTGCTAGGAACAACCGCCACCGCCAATGACCGGGTTGTTAAAGATGTCCAGACTCAGTTAGGTCCTGGACTTAGCGTTCATCGTGGTCCGCTAACCCGCGAATCTCTGCGTCTCCAGAACATCCGACTATCGAATCAATGTGAAAGATTGGCTTGGTTAGCGGAAAATTTACCAAAATTCAAAGGGAGTGGAATTATATATTGTCTGACTGTTGCGGATACGGAACGGGTAACTGGATGGTTAAAGAAGAAAGGCTTTTCTGTTGAGGCGTATCACGCTGGTAATGATGGGAATATGGATCGATCGGCATTGGAACAGGCATTTCTCAGCAACGAAACCAAAATACTGGTTGCTACCGTAGCATTGGGAATGGGCTTTGATAAACCAGATATCGATTTTGTTATTCATTTTCAACGCCCAGGCTCAGTTGTAGCATACTATCAACAGGTTGGCCGTGCTGGGCGTGCGGTGGAAAAGTCGTATGGTATTTTGTTAAGTGGCATCGAAGATGATCAAATTCAAAATTACTTCATCGAATCAGCTTTTCCCAGTTTACAAGTGTTCCAGGACATACTCAGAGTACTTGAACAAAGCGAAGGATTGTCGTTGTACGAAATTTTAGCCAAGGTAAACACATCCAGGTCAATGGCAGAGAAAGCCCTGAAGTTGCTGGAGGTCGATGGAGCGGTTGGTCAGACTTATGATAAAAAAGTGCTTTACTTCCGTACGCCAAACGCGTGGCGTCCTGATATTGAGCGCATCAATCGAGTGCAAGACTTGCGAAGATCCGAACTCATGCAAATGCAAGACTACGTGGATCATAAGGGTTGCTTGATGCAATTCTTGTTGTCAGCATTGGACGACCCTAATCCCGCTCCTTGCGGACGGTGTGCGAATTGTGTGGGTCGAGGTCTACCTGCGCAGGTCGATCAAAAAATGGTTGATGAGGCAGAATGTTTCCTGAAAAGTGATCAGATAATCATCCAACCGCGCATACGATGGCCATTTGGCCTGTTTCCCGATCTAAAACGAAACATTCCACTGGAGTATCAAAATGACAACGGGCGTTCATTATGTTATTATGGCGATGCCGGCTGGGGAAACCTAGTGCGTTCAGGGAAATATCAGGACAACCATTTTTGTGATGAATTGGTAAACGCATCGGTTCATCTGATTCGTGATATCTGGCAACCCGATCCTTTTCCAACCTGGGTCACCGCAATTCCATCCACACGCCACCCCAATCTCGTGCCCGATTTTGCTCGTCGATTGGCTGCATCCTTGCAAATTCCTTTCTACCCTGTCATTCATCGCATTCAGGAAGCTCCTGAACAAAAAATGATGCAGAACAGTTCCATGCAAAGCCGAAATGTGATCAATACAATCAGGATAGATCAAAAAATCTCTAACGGGCCTGTATTCTTAGTCGATGATATTATTGATTCGGGATGGACGTTGACCATGGCCGGCTACTTGTTGAAAAAGCAGGGAAGCGGTCAGGTTTACCCATTTACTTTGGCACAAGCCACTAACAGAAATGCAAACGGATGACACTTTCACTTGATTCTCAAGCCTTGATTCTGCTTTGTTCACATCTGGGACTTTCAGCTGCGCCAGATTATGCCCCATTAACACTAAAAGACTGGAATCCGTTAGCAAAGAAACTTTTTTCAATATCCAAACGCCCATCAGCTTTATTAGACCAAAATAAAGAAGAGCTCATGGACATTTTAGATATAACTGAAGAGGAAGCTGAACGATATGAAAATCTACTACAGAGAAGCGGAACCGTTGCCATAGAGTTGGAACGCCTAAAATCTCTGGGAATTGAGGTGCTGACGAGAGCTGACGAGGATTATCCAGTACGTTATAAAGAGCGCTTAAGAGAATCAGCCCCAACAATCCTTTTTTATGCTGGAGAGAAAGCGCTTTTAGGACAGCCCGGCGTTGCAGTGGTTGGATCACGTCATCTTGATGAAGCAGGTCAAGCCTGTGCTGAGTTCGTGGGCAATGCCTGCGGATTGTCAGGATTGGTTTTGTATTCTGGTGGAGCGAAGGGTGTCGACTCCATCAGCATGCAAGCGGCATTAACTTCAAGGGGAACTGCTGTTGGAATACTCGCTGATAGTTTGGAAAAATCCATACGGAATCCAGATAATCGTGAGGCTATTTCTCGCGGTGATTTATGCCTCGTAACCCCATATTCTCCCAGTGCTCCTTTTTCTGTCGGAACAGCAATGGGTAGAAACAAATTGATTTATACCCTTGCCGATTACGCCATTGTGGTGGCGAGCGACGCAGAGAAGGGTGGAACCTGGGCTGGCGCGACCGAAGCGCTCAAATCGAAATGGCTCCCAGTTTTTGTCTTGGACCACCCCGAAATGCCCAAAGGCAATAAAATGCTCATTGAAAAGGGCGGCTTAAAATTTCCGCACCCATTCCCAGAGCATCACCTAAAACTAATGACTTGGTTAGAGGAGCATTCTTCAGCGACCATAGCTGACCCTTGTCAGCTGTCATTGTTTTAAATTCAACATTTGCTGACAGGATAAACCAATATATTTTTAGGGTTGTTGTCAATTGATACACAAAACGATTCGCTTCACGGAAGCGGATCGTTTAGATATCCAAGGTAAATTGTGCCTTATATCAATCCACCGTCAATGTCTTGCTCAGGTTGCGGGGGAAGTCGGGGTCGTAGCCGCGGGCGACGGCCATGGTGTACGAAAGCAGCTGCAGCGGCAGCACGCTCAGCAGGGAGCTGATCTCCGGGCTGGCTTCCGGCAGCACGATCAGGTCGCTGGCGTTGGCGCGCAGGCTGGCGTTCTCCTGCCCGATGGCAATCGCGCGCCCTCCGCGGCAGGTGACCTCGTTGATACCGCTAACGATCACGGGCACATCCTCCGGGCTGACTGTAAACAGCACCGGGAAACCCTCGGTGATAGCCGAGAGCGGCCCGTGCTTGAATTCGGTGGAGAGCATGCCCTCGCAGTGGCTATAGGTGATCTCCTTGAGTTTCAGCGCGCCTTCCAGCGCCATCGGGTAGGTGGTGCCGTAGCCCAGGCAGTAGCAGTCCTCCCAGGCGTTGACGGCAGGCGTGATGGCTTGCACCTGCGGCGTGGTGAGGGCGATGGTCTGCTCCATCAATTCGGGGATAGCGTCCAGCGCGCGCGTATCGCGCCCGGCCATGCGGTAGGCGAGATAGAGGAAGGTGACGACCTGGTTGGTGAAGGTCTTGGTGGCCGGCACGCTGATCTCGTAGCCGCAGCACAGCGCCAGCGAGCAAACGGAGGCTTTGGTGAGGGTGGAACCGATCACGTTGGCCAGCCCAAAGGACTGCATGCCCTGTTTTTCGGCGGCATAGAGCGCGTTGAGCACGTCTTTCGTCTCGCCGGACTGGCTGACGAAAAGCCCGACATCCTCGGGACCGACGGTGGGCAGGTATTGCGGGATGAACTGCGGCGCAATCACGGGGATGACGGCACGACCGGCCAGGCGGGCAAAATAGACCGCCCCAGCCAGGCAGGCGTGGTAGCTGGTGCCGCAGCCGATGAAGTAGAGGTTGCGGGCTTGTTTCATTTTATCTAGCACGAGCTGCACGTCCGGGCTGCCAGCCAGCATGTGGAGCACTTCGCGCGCCACCTGCGGCTGTTCGTGGATCTCTTTGAGCATGAAGTGAGCGTAGCCGCCCTTCTGCACGGAGGCCATGGTTTCGGTGATCTCTTCGGGCGCGCGCTCGATCAGGCTGCCGTCCTTGACGGAATGCAGCTCCACGCGGTCTGCCCAGAGGGTGATGATCTCGCCGTCCTGGATGCGGATGATGGTGCGGGTGAGGGGCAGGATGGAGGGCAGGTCGGACGAGACGCAGGTGAACCCTTCGCCGATGCCGACTACCAGCCCGGAGCCTTTCTTGATGGCGTAGAGCTTGTCGTCGTTGATGCGGCCGATGACGTAGGCGTAGTCGCCCTGGAGGTCGTCGTTGGCACGGCGGATGGCTTCGATGAAGTCCAGCCCGCGGTCCACATAGCGCTCCACCGCGTGCACGCAGGATTCGCCGTCGTTTTGCGAGCGAACAACCAGACCTTCGTCCATGAACATCTGGCGCAGCTCAACATTGTTGACCACGTTGCCGTTATGGGCTCCGACCATGTCGCCATCGGAATCGAGGTGCGGCTGGGAGTTGACCTGGGAGGGCGCGCCAAAGGTAGCCCAGCGCAGCTGGGTGATGCCGCGCGTGCCACTCATTTCTGCCAGGTTGTACTTGGCGGCGACATCGTCCACCCGGCCGGTATCCTTGCGCAGGTCGATCTTCGCGCCGCTGATAGTTGCCGCGCCGACGGAGTCGTAGCCGCGGTAGGTGAGGCGGCGAGCCGCTTCGATCAGGATCGGTCCGAGAGGTTGTTCAGTTGCTGTAACAATGCCAAATATGCCGCACATAGGTGTCCTTTGAGTGTTGGGGTTAAACCTGGTGAATTATAACTGCAAGTTGTAAAGCGTAAATTATCACCACCCTGCCATACGGGGATTCACTTACCTGGTCTTTGACAAAGATTTGATCGTTATAATCCCATTCGTAGTTGCCCTCGACACGAAACTGCAGACCGGCATCATTTTTTTGGAAATGCATTGTCACCGGAAACGATATCAACTCGAAAACATTCTCTGCCACGCACTGCATCGGCATATATGGCCAAAACAAGGATGTATAGAGGCATTGGTTACTGTCGTCAAAATCTATGATCCAATCCTCCGCATCTGTGCGATTCTCCCAGCGATACCTGCCAATGTATTGCTCGAGATCACAAGGAAAGGGATCCAACTTCCGATACCCTGAACCAAAAAATGAGATGATCCTCTGGATATACTGGTCCCATTGCTCTGCGCTTGTGTCGATTTTAACTTTCGAGCACTGCAATCCATCAAATATCTCCATCATCTTTTGCTGTTCAAATTCAATGGCATCATACATGCTGTTTTCATCTACATAGATATGATCCTTAAAATAAACATGCAGGTCATCTCGTTTTAGCATGAGATCCTTCCACCACTGCCCCCGGGCAACAAATGCTTTTTCCAGGCTCTTTCCCAAGCCGGGACGATGAAGAAAGACTATCATGGGATTTAACTCTCTGATTGTCTCCATTACCTGCGTGTAATAGGCAGTGATCTGCTCATCACTCCAGAGACTGTGAATAAAAAAACGGTCGTAGGCGTGAAGAAGGCAACCTTCGGTGATGCATACTTTCCCGGAGGAGAGGATTGAATCACGAAATGCCGCCCATTTCTGAAGCATTCCAAGCTTGTTTCGCTCCATGCCCTCAGCGGTATCCAACTCCCCAAAACTGAATTCCTGGTCCCGTATTGGATGCTTCTCACACTCTTCGTGCAGCCAATATGCGTCTTGATTCAGGCTGATCTGTTTGAAGACGCCTTTCGAAATGCTGGATTTACCTACGGAGCAATGCCCGTCAACGATGATCAGTTTAGTCTTCTTCAAGTATCTCTGCTCCAAGTGCGTTTTTACAGATTTGCTGACAGTCAATAATGAGCACACCAAGCGGGTGGCTGAAATGTAGTTGGCGCATCTCTAATGATAATCAATAACTGTGTCTTCAGAGGATTTAATCCGCTTCATCCTGCCGATTCTGAAGTCTGGAATACTGCCGGGTAGTTGGAAGGCAGTTTCTTCCACATCCGGTCGAAAACGATCAAAGCCAGCGCGACGCCAATGGAATCGTAGCCGTGGTAGTTAAACCGGCGGGCTGCTTCGATCAGGATCGGTCCGGGGGGTTGTTCAGTTGCTGTAACGATACCAAATTTGCATCACGTAGGCGTCCTTTTAGTGATGGAAAATTAACACGAGAAATTATAAATGCAAAAAAGAAAAACGTGAATTGCACCCGCAATAGCGAACGAACTCAACCAAACCTTAACAATTGGCATCAGCCATATGCCCGGGTAGTCCGTCGGTCTGACAAATAAGGTTTCCAGGAGCACATGCGACTGCAATACTGACGGCAGATTGCTGTATCTGATAGCTAAGATTGACGTTGTTGTGTTATACCTTCCTAAGAAGACCGTTTTAGCGGGAGAATGTAAATGCTGCTTTTATCTGGTTGGAACAAGCCGTTCGGAGAATTATTCCAAAAAGCAGGGTTCGTGAAGAAAGAACCAATAGATGAGTAGATCTAATTTGCTTATTGACAAAAATCAAATTTGCGAGATATAATAAATTAGTTATTTTCGGAAATTACATGAAGAAGAATCTTTCTTACCGCCAGAAACAATTTTTGAGTCAATTCCTGGATATCTATCGGGAAATGGACCAGTCTGTCCACTATGTGGCCGTTGCCAAAAGGCTGGGTATCAGCAAAGTTGCTGCTTATGAGATGTTTCGCCTGCTCGAAGAGAAAGGGCTTGTTCGTGCCGAGTACCAAACAAATATAAATCAACAAGGACCAGGACGCCCAAACGTCTTCTTTTATCCAACGCAAGAAGCAAATCGCTTACTGACCGAATTAGCTGGCAGTCCCTCAGATTTGGAAGACTGGAAGATTGCCAAAGAGCGAATCCTGCAACAGTTGCGAGAAGGACGGGCAGGGGGTTACGAAGACTTGCTTTCCAATCTCTTGTTACGTATTCCAGATAGGGATTCCCCTCTAATCTTTGTTACAGAACTGATTACTGCCGTGATCTTAATGTTGACTAACCTTCAGGAAACGCCTGAGATTCGAGTCCTGATAAAGAGCTTGCGCCGGATCGGATTACCCCAGGAGATTAGCCTAAGTGTTCTAAGTGGCATCGGCATGTTCGTTTCAGTATTGGAGCGCACGAGTCGCCGTTCTTCGACCCTTCTGCTCACTCAAGTTAGTCGGTATGAGGAGGCAATTCAACAAATAAGTGAAGAAAGTCGACGGAAGCTAGGGGAGTTTACACGGGAAGTTGTTCAAATCCTTTCTGGTTAATTTTTTTTAAACAATATTTTCGTTATTTTCGCAAAGGACACGGATGGAAAGAATCGCAATTGTTACAGACAGTACCGCATATCTTCATGAAGAATGGGTGAAGCGGTATAACCTTCAGGTAATCCCTCTTAGAGTTCATTGGGGAGGGGAAACCTTTCTGGATGGCATAGATCTTTCACCAGAGGATTTTTACACACGCTTGTCTCAAAGTAAATCAATTCCGACCACCTCGCAACTATCGGTCTATGACTTTCTTACTGCTTTTGAGAGCTTGGCTGATAAGGCAGATGGTATTATCGTTCCTTTGATTTCCTCAGGTATCAGTGGTACGGTAGACTCGGCTCGAGCCGCAGCAAAGTTGTTTGATCAAGTGCCTGTAGAAATTATTGACACGCATGTCACAACCGCGGGACAAGCACTGATAATACTTGCAATCGCGCGAGCAGTGGAACAAGGAATATCCTTGCACGAAGTAAAGCGAGTTGCGGATGAAGTGATTCAACGCTTGGATGTATTTTTTGTTGTGGACACATTGGAATATTTACATCGGGGAGGAAGGATCAACAGGGCATCTCGTTACTTTGGGATGGCATTGGATATCAAGCCTATCCTATTTTTTAACTCCCAAGGAAAAATTGATGCGTTTGAGCAGGTGCGTACAAAGCAAAAAGCCTTACAACGTTTGATCGCTTTAGCCGAACGAAAAGCTAAAGGTGCGCCTGTCCACGTGGGAATTCTGCACGCAAATGCCCCTCAAGTTGCGCAAAAATTTAGGGATGAAGTAGAACAGCGTCTGAATTGCATAGAAATATTCACCGTAGAACTTAGTCCTGTGATTGGCGTTCATGTTGGCCCAGGAACGATTGGCATCGCTTTATATTCAGAATAATAAAACTGAATAGTGAGGCTACTATGAGTACATTGTTTGAACGAAGGGTTTTAGCAGGATTCGGCGTTTTATCGATGACCCACGAGAAAACCCAAAAGATCGTAGACGAACTCATCCGACATGGTGAAGTTCAAAAAGATGAAACACTTGATTCAGAGCACCTTGGATGAATTGGGCCTGGTTACGAAGGAAGACCTACAAGATTTGGCATTAAAAATAGAAGCTCTAGGCGAGCAAGAAAAACTTAAGCGATTGGAAATAAAACAATCGAGACTATTGGAGTTATGTCATAAACCTAACAATCACCAATCCCTTCGTATATGGATACCTACTATTACTTTTCGGTATGGCGCCTATCCTGGCGTGGTATCTGGATTGGTGGAAGAGGAAAAAATGATTCTGGGCCGGGTTAACTTTCGTAAAGAGTATCAAAGGAGCTAGCATAACATGTACACATTCAAACAACCGAAATGGAGGTAATAAATGAATACAAATTCAGTTAAGAATGAAGCTTTTAAAAATAAAGCTTTCAATATGGGGTTGGATGTTGCTATTGGAATATCTCCCCTTCTTTCAAGGTCGGCACTATTACGGTATGGTGTATTAAAAACAGGAAAATTTGTCTCGTCCCGAGTTCGACCTGCCGATTCATTCTTGTCCTCTCTTCCCCCTGGCGTAATTGCTGATCAGGCAATTTTCGGAGATGCTTTTTTAAAAACCTTCGATCGAATACTTGCTCGCAGGTTATCTAAGGCAACAATAAGCTCCATCGCTCACACCTTGATTCATGGAGCCTTGGTTCAGAGAGGGGATCAGTCGGCGATCGCCCGCTTTTCAAAGCAGTTTGGAATGAATCCTCCAAGTACATTGACTATTAGTCCTGGGAAGACATGCAATTTGCAGTGTACGGGTTGTTACGCCAGCGCTGGGCCTACCGCAGAAAAGTTGGATTGGACTACTTTTGATCGCATCATCACTGAAGCAAAAACTCTGTGGGGTGTAAGGTTTCTGGTCATCAGCGGAGGGGAACCGTTAGCGTATCGATCAGAAGGAAAAGGCTTACTGGATGCGGCAGAAAAGCATCCGGATGTATTGTTCATGTTCTACACCAATGGTACTTTGATTGATGAAAAAACTGCCCAGCGAATGGCTGCTTTAGGAAATATAACACCGGCTATTTCAGTCGAAGGTTGGCGCGACCGAACTGATGAACGGCGCGGAGCAGGTGTTTTTGACCAGATCCTGGCAGCCATGGAGCAATTGCGCAAGGCCGGCGTGTTTTTTGGTATTTCTTTAACAGCCACCAGGCACAATGCTGAAGAATTATTATCGGAAGAGTTCATTGATTACTTTTTTGAACAACAGGGAGCTTTTTACGGTTGGATCTTCCAATACATGCCTATAGGTCGTTCATATACCCTGGATCTGATGCCGACTCCGGAGCAACGACTTTGGATGTGGAAACGTTCGTGGGAAATCGTCAAAAAACGCAAAATTTTTCTGGCTGACTTCTGGAATCACGGCACACTCTCCAATGGATGTATCGCTGGTGGTCGTGCACTTGGTGGAGGATACATGTATATCGACTGGAACGGCAATGTTTCACCTTGTGTTTTTGTCCCCTACTCACCCGTCAACATAAAAGACATTTACGCAAATGATGGTATTTTAAATGATGTGTGGGAGAATCCATTTTTTGCGGATATTCGCGGTTGGCAAAAAAGTTATTGGGGAAATAAAGGTAATTGGTTGGCGCCGTGCTTAAATCGCGATCACCATGGAGTCTTGAAACAGCTAATCGTCAAGCATGAGCCCGATCCTGATGATGAAAGCGCACGTGAAGCACTGGTTGACCCTAACTATCAAAAAGGATTAGAGCAGTATGGCGAGCTCTACGATGAGTTATCCTCACCAATCTGGCATGATCGTTATCTAAGTGATCGTCCTCAGCAGGACAGGCATGACAAAACGCTTTGAGCAATCGATGTTTCTCCCTCATCTAAAGACAAATAATGATGGTATTGGCTACTGGCTGAACATCCTGAGCTTCTATGGATTGACGGATGTCAACAAGGAGTGTAAACAGTATAGGCAAAAAATGGGATTTGGATTTTTTTACCCTCAATCGAAAACTGGTTCCGCTCAAAGGAAGAAGTTGGTTCAATGATGCATTTGACCGAAGAGTACACGTTGCCGGAATTGCTTGGCCTGCAACGCAATAGTTTCAGGATGCAATTCATGGGCAACAGTGGAGAGTTTTTGCTCACTCGAGAATCGTTTACTACGGATTTTGTAGAAATGGAAACAAAAGATTGCTTAACCTTTTTCCTGAACCCGTCTTACAAAACAAGCCAACACAAAGGAACATTAAGTTCCGGACCAACTGGAAAAACCCATCAACAAAGAGAAAATCTCAAGGTTTCAGGATTTGAGGGACGTTCCTTTTCAAATTACCGGGACTGTCCAAAACTAACAGATGTCGATCTGACAACACATACAGGCAATGAGTGGAAGACAATTAACTTCCTACTTCGGCTTGTAGCTACGTTTGTTTTCTGCAGCATGCAAGTTCTATGTTCAGATTTTCATAAGGAATCTCTTCACAAAGCGATCGTTGTCCGTGGAAATCAAATGGAGAAATTCTATGAAATTGTCTAGCAGATTATCCGTCGGGCTCGCATTAAGCGGCGGCGGTGCGCGAGGGTTGGCTCATATTGGGGTATTACGTGTGTTGGAACGTGAAGGAATCCCAGTGGATTGTTTGGCCGGCACAAGTATGGGAGGTGTAATCGCTGCGGGTTTTGCTGCTGGAATGAGCTCCATTGATTTGGAACGAGAAACTTTGGCGATTACACAGAAACGACATTTTATTCGCCTGGCTGATCCAGGTCTGCCTGATGGCGGTTTGATTCACGGAAATAGTATTCTCGCTTACTTCAGACAAGAATTCGGAGATAAAACTTTCTCAGAATTAAATCTACCCGTGGCTGTGGTGGCAGTGGATCTGAATTCTCACCAGGAAGTCGTGTTGCGTGAAGGATCGGTTGCATTGGGGTTGCGCGCAACAACCTCACTCCCTGGATTGATAAAACCACTAGAAATGGACGGAATGCGACTTGTGGATGGTGGAGTCCTCAACAATTTACCCGTCGATGTAGTCAGTCAAATGGGCGCCGAAGTGATCATCGCAGTGAATACTGGCTTATCTCTGGAGGATAGCACAGGAAAATGGCTTGGGAGTAACCGTTGGATTCCGGAGGGAATTGGCAATATTCTGGAAACTCTTGATGACACCCTTTATACCATGAGGATCGAAGCATACAGGAATAGAATAGATCACTTTAAACCTAATGTCCTGATTAGCCCTGAACTCCCAGCAAATGTCAATTCACTTGCAGGCTATGGAAGGGTAAAAGAATTGATCTCGGCCGGTGAGCGGGCAGCAGAGAATCACCTCGCTGAAATCAGAGCAATCCTGCAATGTTAATGGCATTGATGGCTCTCTTTCAGTCATTAGCAACAAGAAGAGAATGAGGCAAGTGTTACCTTTATAACCTATAATTATTGGAAAGTATATGAAAAATATCACGATAAGTATCGTAACATGTACGTTCAACAGTGAAAAATATTTGGAGAAGGCTTTGGAAAGCATTGAAATCCAAACCTACCATCAAATCGAACACATCATTAATGATGCCTATTCGACCGACTCCACCCTGGAGATCATCGGCGAATACATTGAACGGAACAAAGACCGGTACGTGATCAAATTTATTCAATCCGAGCCCAAGGGGGTTGGCGACGCGCTAAATGTTGCCACTAAAGAAGCAACGGGTGACATCATCCACTACTTGCATTCGGATGATTACTACAAGGACCAATTCTCGCTGGAGAAAGTGGCGTTTTTCTTCAACAAACGTCCGGACCTGGTGTGGCTCACAGGTAATTTCTTAATCGAGCTAGCAGGACGAAAAATTGTTCTCCCGCAAACGCTCCTACTGCGCAAAAATCCAAAAACAGCGCTTTCTGTTATGAACTTCATCTCCCATGAAAATACGTTTATGAAGCGGGATTTTGTTCAAAGCTATGGAGCTTTTAACGAGGCGAAGAATGAAGTCGTGGAATATAGTTTATGGCTCAACCTGATCAAAGACAAGAAACCCCTGGTGGTAAATGATGAATTTACCGTCTTCGTCATCCATAAGGGAAGCACATCGACCGGCAGTGTTCTAAAATTTGCGAAAGCAGTGATCAGAGCTTTCCGCACCCAAAGGAAGGAAAAGGTCTTTCCTTTAATAGGCTACTACGCTGACAATCGCTTTTATATCTTCACCAAGTCAATTCTGAGGAAAGTAGCAAAATTTACCGCGGTTTGAGCGCTCTTATTCATTTTTGGGGCGTTAGGATGTGGGGAATTGTGACTGCAAGCACAAAAAAGAAGCCAACTCCGACTGTGAGCTGGCTTCTTTTCGCATTTGGATTGCTTTAGATGCCTTGTTTTTCCCGCAACTCAGCAACCTGGCCAGGAGTGAGCCCCAGGTATTGGCTGAGAATTTTTTCGGTGTCAGCCCCCAGCACTGGCGCGGCCATGCGGATTTCACCAGGGGTGCGGCTGAGTTTGATCGGGATGCCGGGGATGCGCGTGGTGCCGGCAACTGGATGCTCGACTTCGAGGATCATCTCGCGGGCTACCACCTGTTCATTCGTGACGACCTTGTCGACCGTGTTTATCGGTCCACAGGGGATGCCAGCGTCGTCAAACATTTGCTGCCATTCTTCGGCGGTTTTGGTCATGAATCTTTCAGCCAAAATCGGACGCAGAGCCTGGTAATTCTCATTGCGCTTTGGGTTGGTAATAAAGCGCGGATCATTTGCAAGGTCGAGTTCCAGCAGTTCGCACAAAGTGACCCACAAGCGGTCATTCCCCGCCGCCACCATGATTGGAGCAGTCAGGGTGTCGAAAGGTTCAAAGGGCACGATGGATGGGTGACGATTGCCAATCGGATGGGGAATTTCACCAGTAAATTCGTAACGGGCAATGGCATTTTCGAGTATGGCAACCTGGCAATCAAGCATGGCAACGTCCACCATCTGCCCCAAGCCAGAGCTTTCACGCTCGTGCACTGCAGACAAGATACCAATCGCGCAGAATAGCCCGGCGAAAATGTCGCCAACGGATGAGCCCACCCGGGTTGGTTTGCCATCCGCCTGGCCAGTGATGCTCATGATGCCGCCCATAGCCTGCACCACGGCGTCGTAAGCCGGCCGCTGGCTGTAGGGACCGGTTTGACCGTAGCCGGTGGATGAGGCGTAAACCAGACGTGGATTGAGCTCTTTGAGTACATCGTATCCCAAGCCCAACTTTTCCATGGTGCCCGGTCGGAAATTTTCTACCAAAACGTCCACTTTTTTCACCAGGGCTTTGAAAATCTCTTTGCCTTCTGGGGCTTTGAGGTTGAGGGTGATGCTCTCTTTGTTGCGGTTCAGGCTCATGAAATAAGCGCTCTCACCATTCTTGTAAGGACCGTAAGCCCTTGAATCATCTCCTTTTTCGGGTTGTTCAATTTTGATGATTTCCGCACCGAGATCTGCCAAAACCATCGTTGCGTAAGGTCCCGCCAAGACGCGGGTCAGGTCCAATACTTTTAAGTCAGATAATGCGCCCATTTCAATTCCTCCAGATGTTCCGATGATGCAATAGTTCAGAATCCCTTTTATGAAGGGATTCTGAACCTTATGTGCTTAATAAAAACTACTCGACTTCGTCAATCGCAATACAGCGGCAGAAAGCGCTTTCGCCGTATTGGAACTTCCAGGGCAATGTACCCAGGATGAGGCGTTTGTTCAAGACTTTGTCGATCTCGCCGCCGATATTTTCGACGTGGATGATTTCCCAGGGTTTTGGGAAGACCTTGATGTGCATCGCCTGGTATACCTCTGGCCAGGGGTAAATCTCATTCAAACCCTTGCCGTAGCGCTGTTTCATGTAGGCATCGCAAGCCTGAGCCTCGCCAGGTTCCCAATCGCGGATCTTGGTATTCATGGGATGGTCAGCAGAGCCGCAGTCCACGGCGATGTGCTTGATCTTCATGTCCTTGATCCAATCGATGAAATCCATTGAAGGACCGGGATGGCGCAGCATGTAGCGGCGTTCGTTGGCTTCGGGTTGGTCAAAACCATAGCGGTGGTAGCCGGTGTTGATGTAGAGAATATCGCCGGTTTTTACTTCGACGCGATCCATGATGTCCTGTGGGGTGTAGATGGACCAGTCTTCAGCGATGTCAGAGAGGTCAACAACCACGCCGGGGCCCATCAGCTTGTCCATCTCGAGCGAGGCGATATCCCGACCGGAGGTGTCAAAGTGCAGAGGACCATCCAGATGGGTACCCACATGGTTTGAGGTGGTAATGAGCATGCCGTTTGCCCCATTTGGGCTTAGGCGCTTGAAGAATTTCACTTGCAGCGGCTCGTAAGTCGGCCAGGGTGGTGTGAGAACACTGGTGTTCTGTGTTAAGTCGTAAACCTTTACTTTGTCCCAATTTTTAATCATAGTTCCTCCAATAGATTAGTCCTCCAGAAGACCTTCGTCTTCAAGGAGGTTTACGAACGCTTCCAAAGCTTGTTCAAAGCATGCCATCGGCGGGTGCACGATGCCCGCGCCCACCTGGCCGACGCCCGCTTCTTTGTGGGCAATGCCGGTGTTGATCACAGGCAGCACCTGGGTTTCGATCACCTTGCGAATGTCGATACCGGTCGGCGAGCCCCTGAAATTCATCGGGGGCAGCTTGTAGGCACGGCTTTCTTCCGTGGTGATCTCATACATGCTGGTGGTATATCGTACCGCATCTTTGGGCGTGCCGCCCACAAATTGCACAATGGCCGGCGCGGTTGCCATCGAAAAACCGCCTATGCCGAGGGTTTCCGTGATGCACGAATCACCCACATCGGGGTTGGCGTCTTCCATGGAAAAGCCGGGGAAGTACAGACCATCGATGATCTCTGCAGGGGCAGTGAACCAGCGTTTGCCAAGCCCGGCTACGCGAATACCGAACTCGGTGCCGTTGCGCGCCATGGTGTAGACGATGGTGGAGTGCTTCACCTTGCCCGCCGGTTCCAAAGTGGCTTTAGCAGCCGGCATGGAAAGGTTCAGGAAGGTGTGGTCATTGCTGTTCAGGAATTCCAAAACAGCAATTTTGTCTTCGTTGCTGAACGAGGTTTTCAGGATGCTGGGAGCAATTTCCCGAATAAGCAATGAAGTGGCGGCCTTGTTGCGGTTGTGGACCTCGTCGCCCATCTGCACTGCCTGCGCGATCATGATCTTCAGGTCGATTGGACCGTGAATTTCAATCGTTTCTTTCAGCACTGGGTAAAGGACGCGTTCCATCCACTGCAGATGCTTGATCACCTCGGGTCCATAAGCACCCATGCGCAAAACCTTGCCAAGACCTTCGTTCAGGGTGCAGTAGGCGCGGTTGCCGTAGGCTTTGTTCTCGATGATCCAAACGGGCATCCTCGAGGTCACGATGCCTGCCATGGGACCCACAGCGTCGTGGTGGTGGCAGGGATCAAATCTGAGCTTTCCAGAAGCTGCGTATTCTGCCGCTTCCTCCGGGGTGGAAGCCAAGCCTTCGTACATCAGGCCGGCCATCACACCGCCCTTCAGCGGACCAGACATCTTCTCCCATGTGATCGGGGGACCTGCATGCAGAAAGAGATCTTTCGCCATGCCAGGAATGACCTCTCCCGCTATGCCTAAGCCGATCAGCGTCGGCTGTCCGTTCTGGATAATTTCCAGAGCTTCTTTATTTGCGGTTTCAATAATATCTATCAATGTCTCACTCCTTTCAAATTATGATTGCTTGACCTTGTTGAGCTTACTCAGCAGATTAAGCATATTCTTCTTGCCGCCTGCTTTTGGCTTCCAATTCACTTGCACCACGGTAACGCCCTGGCTCTTTAAGTCGTTATGGAATGACTTAAGACCAAGATTGACTACTTTGAGTTCCTGTTTGAAGAGGTCGTTAAGGGACATCTCATGCTCCTTTCTTGATGCGCTGCAACACGCGATCAGTCAGGCGGACTGCCTGGGCATTGGAGGGCAACACAATGATACCTGCAGCTTCAAGGCTTTCGATCGATTTGTTCAAATCCTGGCTGTCCAGGTCGGTGCCGCAGACTGACGCAATCACGACCACATCTTTGCCCTGCTTGGATAACCGCTGGCGAATTTCGCGCACAGAGTCAGCCACGGCTCCTGCTGGATCGAGGTAGGAACCAAAGCCAAGCACCACGTCCACCAAGATCACAGCGGTTTTCTCATCCACATGTGACTCAAAAAACTCTGTTCGGGTCTGAGGATCGATCATTGGGTGCGGTCTGCCGCGGGTGAACTGGTCTTCACCAAGATCCAGGCAGATGTGACCTCGCCCCCCGGGCAGGTTCTCGATCGCCATTTCTGGTGAGAGGGGGATGTTGGAGTAGATCTCGTGATGCACGCCCAAAACCTTCATGGCTTCATCCGCCAACGTGCCCCCAGTGAAGAGCGCGCGCAATTCTGTCTGGTCGCTCTTTAGTTTAGCAACCGAGGTATCAACAATACAGTTGATGTAGTCTTCTGGCAGCGAGAAACCAGTAAAGTCGTCAAACGCCTCTCCGTGCAACGCCTTGACAGCTTTTTGAGCGGCATCTTCAAGGCTGATGCAGGGGATTGCCCCTACCGCTTCGATCGCAGCCCTGTCGCCGCCGATAAAGTCGATCACCACGGGTTTGGGGCTGGTTTTTGCGATCTGGTAGATCTTTTCTGCCACCAATGGAGCCGGCGGTTTGGAGATCAGGACGATCAGATCCGTCTCAGGATCAGCGATCAGCGACTCAAACCCCTGGATCATCATCAGCCCTCCGATTTGCTCCTTCAGGTCGCGCCCGCCGGTGCCGATGACCTGCGAAAGTCCTTCACCGAGCTTGTGAACCTGAACGGTGACTTCCTGCGTTCCGGTGCCCGAGGCACCGACCACACCAATCCTGCCCCGCCTGACGGCGTTGGCAAAGCAGAGGGGTTTGCCATTGATGATAGCGGTGCCACAGTCCGGACCCATCATCAGCAGACCTTTTTCCACTGCTTTCTGCTTGAGGCGCAACTCATCTTCGACCGACACGTTATCAGAGAACAACATCACGTGCAGTCCTGCATCCAAAGCTTCTTCAACTTCGGCTGCAGCGAATTGGCCCGGTACTGATACCAGGACCATGTTGGCTCCAGGCAAAGCCTGGACAGCTGAACGCAATGAAGGCGGCTGGTAGTCTTCATCGCCATCCGACTCCGCGCTTTTGTTCAGTTGTTCAATGAAGGCGTCTTCGACTTGCTTCATTGAGATCTGAGCCTCATCAATTTTGGCAGCGATGAAAAGATCGTTGGGAGTTAATGTGTCAAATTCACCGGAAGCCAGACCAAGATCTTTTGCCAGGTCCAGGTTGAGGTCGGTGCCCATACCTACCAGAACATCTTCAACCCCCTCCAACTTCTGCAGTTCTCTCGATAACAGCATAAGCGTCACCGAATCGTAATAGGCATTTCGTTTAATACTCGTATGTAGGGTCATATGCCTGGCACGGGTTGTGGTTGGTTGTTTTCAACCCATGCGCGCTCTCCTTCCTTTGAAATATCTGTCATAGTGTTTTGAACCCATTCGAAAGCACAGATCAATCCCAGCAGAAAATCTCCGCCGGAAGTCGCTCCGTGCCGCATAACCTGGCTGGCTGAGTATTCCAGCTGACCGCTATTTTTGAACAAGCAGGTCTGGATGAGTTGCTGGTGACTCCGGCTGGTCTTTCCATCAGCAGCAAGCCTGAGCATGTTGGCGCTGATAAGTGTAGTACGGCTTTTTGCCTTGCTGGCAATGGTCTGATTAAACTGCCGGACCCAAGGGTGCTGACCTGGGTAAGACGCATCAGCGATCGCGAGAACGATCATATAAGCCGCCAAAAAATCATCACAGGAAGGCGTGGAGCCCATGCCAAAGCCAATCAAACGATCAGCCAAAACTGAGGCTTGCTCCCAAGCTGATGTGTTGATAGCTGTTGTGAAGGCATCAAGATCATCAGCGATGTAGCGACTGTAGATGTTGTCAACCACGGGTTTGCTGCTCATCGACAGGTGCGTTAATCGCGGCAGGAGGGGCAGCAGCCCTTCAGCTGGTTGTTGTGCAAGCCACCTTATCAAATTGTGCCTGTTTTGGGTAACATCCTCAGTCGAAAAACGATCCAGGTTCAGTAATGATCGGGCTTTCCAGACTTTTGCATCGCGAAAGTCTACTGTAAAGCTTCCATTCACCGCTGTAAGCTGGTCAGTTTCAAGAATAACCTTATCGCCTGCGCTAAGAAATTCCGTAAAGCTTGTGCTGCAATTCACCATCAGCCCCATGGGTGGTATGTCATCCTGGCTTGTGAGCGTGATCAACTCATCCTCCCGGATCAGCAAGTTCACCGCATGAGGATAAACCGAGTGAACAAGCGCTGTTTGACTGGGGTGCTCCCTGAGCAATTCAACCAGATCGTCAGCAAGAGTTATCGCGTTCAGTTCTTTTTTCGACATTTCAACCAAGTAAGTCACAAATCTTAAGCGCAAATTGAATGGAAAAAGCTGTTTCCGGATCTTTCAGGTCAATCTTCAGGACGTCACGGATGCGATTGATCCGATAAACAACCGTATTGTAGTGAGTAAATTGTACTTCAGAGATTTTGCGTAGATTGCCGCCGTGCTCAAAATATGCCCGGACTGTCTCCAGAAGCTTCCCGTCATGTTCCGCATCGTATTTCAGAATTGGTTGGAGCACATCATCAGCATGACTTAATAAGTCCGTCCGAATCTCAGGTGAACCAAACAATCGAGCGATTCCCATGTCTTCAAAGAAGCTGTAGTGTTCTTTGTTCTTCTTTTCGCTGCTTTGCTGGAAGCGTACAGTCTGTTGAGCTTCATGCAGGCTGTCACTAAGCTTGTCATAACCCGGATAAGCCCGACCGATACCCAGGAAGCATTGTTCTTCAACCTTCAGATCCCTGGCAACCTCCAGAAGCGAGTAGACGAATTGCCTGGTCTGTGTGGCGCGAATTTCTGAACTGAGGTTTGGATCGAACTCAAGCAGGAAGTAAATCTCATTGGGTTTGGTAACCCAAATGTAGCGTGAAGAGGCCTTCTGCTGGATATAACTGAGGATCCCCGTCAGGACAAGACTCGTTTCCTGGATCCTGCGCTTGCGTGAAGTCGTTGAACGTTCACTATCATCATAATCCAGCTGCAAAATCAGGCATTGGTGATAAGCTTTCGGATCAAAACCATAATACTCAGCGTCCAGAATTGCTCCGGCTTGGGATTCAGGCTTGTTGCTTAGCAACTGTTCCAAAAAGTTCGTGCGGTGCACATTCTCACGCTGGGTCACAGTGAGCTTGGTAACAATGTGCAGAGCGATCAGGGATGTGGCTGATTCGATCACAAAGAGATCACCCATGTTTATGTGGTTGTTAATGTCCCAGATATAAATATTTCCGTAAAGATTTTCTTCAAAGAAGATCGGTATGCTGAACCGCTTTACCTTTACCCCATCGACCAAGTCGAAGCCTGTACGAATTTCCGTGGACCCGGGTTCAGCCAGGATGCTCGCGTTATAAATAGTTGCAGGAACCACCCGATCGAGGATAGATTCCCAAGTTTTATCTTCCGCGTGGAATACAAAGCTCTTATGCACCTGGTCAGAAATTAATGTAGGGGAATGCAACGCCTGGCTTATGAGCTCAGCGAATTCGTCCATATCCCCACGCCGAAGCATGACATCCCGGATCTGGTTGTTAAATTCGTTGATCTTTTCAAGCAAGCGGGTCTGTTCGCCGATAATGTAGGTGAAGACCTGTTTCATCAAGTCGCCATAAGACACGCTTGGTGGGATTTTGATGATCGGAAACCCCAGCTTGTTGGCAGTCTCAATCACACTTTCCGGCAATTCATTAATGTAGCGTTTGGTTTTAATACCCATCCCGCAAACGCCCTTCTCAGAAAATTCGGGCAAAAGAGTATTCAAGGCTTCAATGTTGTTGGAAAGTGAGTACGCTGTTGTAAGTAAAAATTCCCCCGGTCTGACCCAGTCAACAATATCTGGCACTTCCATGACGTTGACTGAGGTAATTACGTTGTCCATCCCTGTCTCGCCAGCTATCACTTCTGCGCCAGCCAGCAAATCGACATTGAGGATGTCACGTAAACGTACTTTTAATGCACTCAGCATATGGCGTTTCTCATCCTGGTAAGTATTGTACCGAAAAATTCGGATTGTTTCATTGTGAGAATAATACAATTAGCAAGGCAATTTCGGGCAAGTATTTGTTAATTTATCACAAGTCCAACTTCTGTCGCTTAAATGACGCAATTATTAACTATCATTATTCAGATCAGGATACAATTGAGCCATGTTGGAACTAAACATTGCCACATATCACCAGTCCCTTCTTGAAAAGCAACTGACCACAGAAGATCTGGTTGCCTTTTATCTTGATCGCATTCAGCGCTTTGACAAGACCCTTTCCAGCATCATCTGTGTCAATCCTGCCGCGATTGAGTTGGCAAGAGCATGCGATGCTTATCTGCGGAATACCGGAAAATTGTGTGGGAGCCTGCACGGCGTGCCCGTGTTGGTCAAGGACAATATTGAGACTGCAGACATGCCAACGACTGCCGGGAGCCTGAGCCTTGAGGGCTTTTCGACCGGAAAAGATGCGGACCTGGTGAAACGACTGAAAGCAGCCGGAGCGATCGTCCTCGCAAAAACGAACCTGCATGAATTTGCCATCTGGGGTGAATCGATCAGCTCAATCAAAGGTCAGACTTACAACCCGTATGACCTGAGCCGCACCCCGGGAGGGTCGAGCGGCGGCACTGGCGCTGCCCTGGCAGCCAATTTCGGTTTGGTGGGTATCGGAACCGACACGATCAATTCCATTCGGTCCCCCTCGAGCGCCAACAACCTGGTTGGCATCCGACCCACCGTTGGACTGGTGAGCGATAAAGGGATTGTGCCCTATTCCCTAACGCAGGATACCGCGGGACCGATGGCTCGCAGTGTCGCTGATGCGGCTGCTGTCTTGAAGGTAATTGCAGTCCGGGATTTACCAGAATATCATGCTTCGAGCAGCCCAAGAATCGGCGTGCTCAGATCCTTTTTTGGTTCCGAACCGGTCAACGAAGAAGTCAACCTTGTGATGGCACAGGTCCTTGAGGAGCTGACAAGCATGGGCGTTGACCCGGTTGAAATTGATGACCAGATCCTGATCGGCGAGCTTGTCGCGAACATCAGCGTGCACTTGTTTGACCTCAAAGCCCACCTGAACAGCTATCTCGAAGCGGTGAATGCCCCGTATCCAAGCATTGACGCCATCTTGCAGAGCGGCTTGCATCACCCAGGGATCAAAGACAATCTGCTTCACGCCAACCGACTCGACATCAACGCTCCTGAGTATAGCGAGAGGATGGAAAAACGCGCCTTACTGCAAAAGCAGATTGAGTCTCTCTTCTCAAGTTATCAACTTGATGCGCTAATTTTTCCACACCAACAACAGTTGGTTTGCCGGGTAGGCGAGAGCCAATTACAGCGCAATGGAGCGCTGGCGGCGATCACAGGCTTCCCTTCTGTCTGCCTGCCTGCCGGCTTCTCCGATCCCACAGCGCAGGCACCAATCGGCGTGCCTGTCGGTTTCGAGCTCTTTGGTTTACCCGGCAGTGAAGGCCGGTTGATCGAAATTTCAAGCCAATACGAGAAGCAACATCCAAAACGACAACCACCGATTGAGGATAATTGGTTGTGAAAGTTTCCAATAACTATCAATCGTTAAGGTCAATAATTGTAAATATTAACAAGCAAGAGTCTTCTTGCTCTATGTTAGAATTGTGGTCAATTACGTCAAAATTGAATATCTGTTTTCAGATATCTCACTCACAAAAACCATAAACAAATGCGCTATTTAGCTAAGAAATAACGTTTATGGTAATAAAAGGAGGCTTTTAATGATAAGTAGGTTTGCATACTTTAAGCCCCACAACCTCAATGAAGCAGTTCAATATCTCGAGAAGGAAGAGAAGTCTTATGTCCTGGCTGGCGGCACGGATTTGATGATTCTGCTCCGCAGAAATCTGATCAACGCTGAGCACATCCTGGACATTAAAGGTCTCCCCGAGACAGCTGAATTCAATTTCGTTGAAGGCGCCGGTTTGACAATCGGCGCTTCTGTTGTGGTCAACCAGGTAGTCGACTCAGAAGTAGTCAAAGCCAAATATCCCGCGCTGAACCAGGCAGCAGCATCACTGGCATCTTACCAACTGCGCAACCGCGCGACAGTGGTTGGGAACATCTGCAATGCCTCACCAGGCGCAGATCTGCCCCCCGCTCTGTTGGTCTACGACGCGGTGGTCAACATCGCCGGTCCTCAAGGCATGCGCCAGGTTCCGTTGCACGAGTTTTTCACCGGCGTAAAACGCACAGTCCTTCAACGCGGTGAATTGGTCGTTTCGGTGCACCTGCCTGAACCCGGAGAGGGCGATAAGAGCATCTACATTCGCCAGGCACGGCTGCGCGGGCATGATCTCGCGACGGTCGGTGTTGCCAGCCGCATCAAACCCGATGGCAAAGTGGCGATCGGCATCTGCGCGGTTGCCCCCACACCAAAACGGCTGTTCGCTCTCGAAGATCAGATCAACGCGCGCGAGCTCTCCCAGGAAACCATCGAATGGGCTGCAAAAGAAATCCGTGAGCACATCCGTCCCATCACCGATGTCCGTTCTTCAGCACAATATCGCCTGCAAATGGCATCGGTTTTGCTGAAGCGCGGTTTGCTCACTCTTATTGGCAAGGAGGCATAAACATGGACAACAATAAAGATTGTTCTATGTACACTGAGCATGTGGAATCAGGCAAGCGGAAAGTTACTCTGAGCCTGACAGTGAATGGTCAATTTGTCGTTCGTGATATTGACCCAAACATGACCCTGCTGCACTTCCTGCGTGACAACCTGAAATTGTTCGGCACGAAAGAAGCCTGCGGCGAAGGCGAATGCGGCGCGTGCACCATCATCATGAACGGCAAAGCCGTGACCTCCTGCATCATCCTGGCAGTCGAAGCCGAAGGCGCTGAGATCACCACGGTTGAAGGTCTGGCTATGGATGGAAAACTTTCCATTCTTCAGGAAGAATTTATCAGCCAGGATGCCCTGCAGTGCGGTTTTTGCACCCCTGGCTTCCTGATGTCGACCCGCGCGTTGCTGGATCACAATCCAAATCCGAGTGATGAGGAGATCATCGAAGTTCTGAGTGGAAATCTGTGCCGCTGTACTGGCTACCATCCGATTATGCAAGCCGTAAAGCGCGCAGCAGACCGCGAACAAAAGGAGTTAGGCCGCTAATGGACGAGAAAAAATACCAATCAAAGTACAAGCGGGTTGGTCAGGCTTATGACCGCAAAGACGCCCAGGAAAAAGTAACCGGGCAAGCGGTTTATGCTTATGACATGGAACTGCCAGGCATGCTGCATGCCAGATGCCTGCTCTCCCCGTACGCTCGCGCGAAAATTGTCTCCATCGACACCAGTAAAGCCAAAGCCCTGCCCGGTGTTCGGGCTGTTTTATGCGGTGAGGACTCAGATATCCTGGTTGGTCTCTACATGCAGGATAAACGTGTATTGGCCAAGGGCGAAACCCGCTATCATGGCGATGTGGTTGCCGCAGTGGCTGCTGATGACGAAGAAACCGCTGAACGCGCCATTGCGCTGCTGGACGTGGTTTATGAGCCACTGCAGCCCGTCCACGACGTGGACGAAGCGCTCGAAGCCAAGATCCTGGTGCATGACGATATTAACGAACTAAAACACTACGTTGGGGTCTTCTTCCCCCAGAAGGACTCCAATATCGCCAGCTGGAACAAGAGCAAGAAAGGCGACCTGGATAAGGCTTTCGCTGAGTCGGATGTGGTCGTTGAAAACGAATTCTCACTCCCAGCCGTTGCCCATGTTCCGATGGAAACCCACGTGGCGATCGTCCAGGCGGATCCTTATTCAAACAAGATCCGAATCTGGTCATCCGCCCAGTCCCCCTTTGCCATTCGCCAGATCATGGCGGATAGCTTTGGCATCTCCGAATCAGACGTTGAAGTGCACATTCCCTATGTTGGCGGCGGATTTGGCGGCAAAGCCGGTATCCACCTTGAACCGCTTGCGGCGTTGCTTTCGAAAGCTGCTGGTGGTCTGGCTGTGAAGGTACGTGCCACCCGCGAACAAGAGTTTAACCAACTCCCCACCCGCGCCGGTATGCGCGGACGCATCAAGACAGGCGTAAATTTGGACGGCAAGATCAACGCCGTTCAAGCTGTGTACGACTGGGACAGCGGCGCTTATGCTGATTATGGTGTCAATGTTGGAAAAACCGCCGTCTACTCTGGTTTGGGACCTTACTCGGTGGATAATGCCAGTATCGACTCAAAAACCATCTACACCAACAAGGTATTTAGCACCGCTTATCGCGGTTTTGGACACCTGGAAACACACTGGTCAATCGAACGCCAGATCGACATCCTTTCGCAAAAGCTAGGCATTGATCCATACGAATTTCGCATGATGAACTTGCTTGAACCCGGCAGCCGCACCATCAGTGGCGAGTTGGTCACCGAGAGTACTGGCAGCGTCAAGGAGTGTTTGACCGCCGTAGTCAAAGAGATCGGCTGGACTGGCCGCAAGACCGAAGAAGAACGCCAACGCGAATGGAAAACCGGCAAGGTACGCGGAAAAGGCTTCGCCGTACTGCAGAAAGCCCCAGCCATGCCCGCTAACACAGCTTCTTCAGCGATCATACAAATGAACGGTGATGGGCGTGTGAGAATGATGATCGGCGGCGTGGACATCGGCCAGGGCGCCAACACGGCCATGGCCCAAATCGCAGCCCAGGAACTGGACCTGCCCATCGAACACATCGACATCATGACCGACATCGACACCCGGGCTAATCCCTACGACTGGAACACAGTGGCGTCCAAGTTAACCTTCATGGGCGGCAATGCTGTGATTAATGCCAGCCGTGAATTGCTCCGGAAAATGAAAGAAGTAGCAGCCCAAGTGCTCAAGACAGAGCCTGAATACCTGGCACACGCCAACGGCGAAATCTACCATGTACACAATCCCGAGCGAAAACTGTCTTACAAACAGATAGCCCTTGGGTACATGTATCCTGGCGGAACAAGTATTGGCGGACCTTTGATGGCAACCGGCACCTATATTGCCGACGGTCTGACCAATCTGCATCCCGAAACCGGTCAGGGCGCTCCCGCTTTGGTCTGGACTTTCGGCGCGCACGCCGTGGAAATCGAAGTGGACGTGGAGACAGGCAGCATCGAAGTACTCAAAGTAGCATCCGCCTTTGACATCGGCCAGGTCATCAACGAAAAACTGGTTTATGGTCAGATTTGCGGCGGTGTCATGCAAGGTTTGGGGTCGGCGATCCTGGAAGGCTATAAATTCAGCAACGATGTCAAGCTGATGAATCCCTCCTTTACGGATAACAAGATCCCAACCATGAAAGACATGCCCAAGGAAATCGTTCCCATCTACATCGAGAATCCGCAGCGCAATGGACCTTATGGCGCGCGCGGTGTGGGAGAACATCCGATGATCTCCATCCCTTCCGCCGTAGGTAATGCTGTCTACGACGCCCTGGGGATTAACTTCCACGTTCTGCCACTCTCTCCTGAAGCGATTGTTCTGGGAATCGAGAGCGGAAAGAAGTCAATCCTTTGCACCGATGTCGACTGCCTTCCTGGTCGCTAGGTCAAAAAAGAGATGAAATAACTACACCTGAAAGCCCATGGTATTGCCTTGCGCTCAATGAGCGCAAGGCAATGGGAAGAAAGGAGAGGAGCCCATAAAATATTGCTTCAGGTAGATCGATTAACAGTTGAATATTCATATTATTAATCAAAATAAAGGAGTAAGTATGAAGTGGTTCACTAAATCAGATAGTACCGTAGGTTACCTTCCCGACGAGACACCCCCATTCTGGAAGTTGTTACTCTACGCTATCCAGCAGGTTATTGTTATGTTCCCTGCTACGATTACAGTTGCTCTCATCACCAAGTTCCACATCTCGACCACCATTTTTGCCAGCGGTTTCGCTACACTCTGTTTCATTCTCGTTACCAAAGGCAAAATCCCCCTGTATTACGGCTCCAGCTTCTCGTATCTTGGCGCCATCATGGGTTTGCTCACTACTGACTACTTAAACAGTGTCAACATCCTTCCGGATGAAAAAATCGCGATCGTCACTTTCGGTATTGTGATGTCTGGTCTTGTTTCGATTGTGGCTGGTTTAATCGTTAAGAAAGTCGGGCGGGCTGCAATTGAGAAAATTCTTCCCCCAACAATTACTGGACCGATTGCTATGATTATTGGGCTTAGTTTAGCCGGTAATGCAATGGGTGATGCTGCTTTTTGGCCTCGGTTTCCTGAGGTGGCGGAGAATGTTAACAACCTTGCGTGGATAGTCTCGATTACGACTCTAATTGCCACAATACTGTTTTCAGTGTATCTAAAAGGCTTCCTGTCTCAACTTCCATTAATGCTTGGTATGCTTGTCGGTGTTCTCGTAGCAGGCTTGATTATTTTGTTCGGCGGTGAGAACCTCTTTAGGGAAAGCCCGTTAGCGACAACAACCTTGTTTGCCATACCTCACTTTACATTACCTAAAGTCAGTTGGCTGGCTGCATTAGCAATCATGCCTGTAGCTCTTGCCACCATTCCAGAATCCACAGCCCATATTTTCCAGTTGGATGTCTATGTGAATGATCTGGCAAAGAAACTCGGCAGCAAGAAGCAATATGATCTAGCAAATCGCCTTGGAGACAACTTGATCGGTGACGGGCTTGGCGATATGGTAGCAGGTGCGATGGGCGGTCCCGCTGGAACCAACTATGGAGAAAACATCAGCGCCATGGCGATTACCCGCGTGTTCTCAGTCCCCGTGCTGATCGCCGCAGCGATCATCGCCATGATCATCGCTTGTTTCACCCCCCTTGTTAATGCAATCTACGCGATCCCCTTGAGTGTCATCGGTGGTTTGGAAATCTACCTGTTCGGCGCCATCGCTGCCCAGGGTATCGCCATCATGATCGATAAGAAGGTTGACATGTTCAGCGCCAAGAACATCGCTGTCATTGCGACCATTATGGTTATCGGCCTCGGAGGACAGACAGTTTTTGGTGGCATGATCCCATTCTTCGGAATGCAACTGCCCGCCCTGGCAACCGCAGCGCTCTTCGGTATAGTCCTGAACGCTTTGCTGAACATCGGCAAACCCAGAGATATATTTGAAGAAAAATAAGTAATCAGTTTTGATTGACCTGCACCTCCAGAGTTGGACAAAATCCAGCCGAGGAGGTGCTTTTTTTTATGTCAACAACCAGGAGACTGGATTACTGAGCGGCACCAGGTGACCGCTTCCACATTGGCTATGGGCGTAAACTGGCCGTGGGAGCAGAAAAAGAAAGTGCAATTACTGAAAGTCCCTTTTTTTACCCCTGTTTCGAATCCAGCAGAGATTAAATTCAACCCAGCATGTTTGTTGACTACCTTGTACAGACTTGCCAGTGGTATATCGAACATCACAAACGCATTAAGTGTTTATTGGATCCACGTCAATCTACCAAGAGTTTAATCATGCAGTTTTTGCCATGTCCAACCAGGTTTTTTTGGACAAAATCGCAGTTGCCTCGTCGAGAAAACTCTCTACCCCACTAAAAAAATATGAAAACGACCATTAATGAATTAAGTTTCTCCTTATTTGAAACTGCGTGTGTATTTGTCAAATAACCTTGTACATAATATTGTACAGTAATGTTAGTACTGCTAAAATACGTTCATAAGTTGTACAAACCATATTACAAAACTTACAGGAGAAAAAATGAAACCCTTTAGCTACCTTTCTATCTTACTTGTGGCGATCCTCGCCCTCGCGGCATGTGCTCCCCAGCCCGCGCCGATCCCAACTGCTGAACCCACCGTTGAACCTACCGCTATTCCCGAACCTACGTTGTCCGACATCGTCGACACCGCCGTTGCTGACGGGCGCTTCACGACCCTTGCAGCTGCCTTAGGCGCTGCCGAATTGGTCGACACGCTCAAAGGCGAAGGTCCCTTCACCGTCTTTGCCCCAACCGATGATGCTTTCGCTAAACTGCCCGAAGGCACAGTCGAAACCTTATTACTCCCTGAGAATCTTGATCAACTCAAGTCCATCCTGCTCTACCATGTTGTTTCTGGTAAAGTTCCAGCAGCCGATGTAGTCACCCTGACCAGTGCTGATACCGTCCTGGGTGAGGCTGTCACCATCAAAGTTGACATGGGCAAGGTCTATCTGAACGATACCGTCGAAGTCATTATCACCGATATTGAAGCCTCCAATGGCGTCATCCACGTGATCGACTCAGTCCTGCTGCCCCCAGCCAAGCTCTCCGACATTGTGGACACCGCCGTTGCTGACGGGCGCTTCACCACCCTCGCCGCTGCCTTAGGCGCCGCCGAATTGGTCGACACGCTCAAAGGCGAAGGTCCCTTCACCGTCTTTGCCCCAACCGATGATGCTTTCGCTAAACTGCCCGAAGGCACAGTCGAAACCTTATTACTCCCTGAGAATCTTGATCAACTCAAGTCCATCCTGCTCTACCATGTTGTTTCTGGTAAAGTTCCAGCAGCCGATGTAGTCACCCTGACCAGTGCTGATACCGTCCTGGGTGAGGCTGTCACCATCAAAGTTGACATGGGCAAGGTCTATCTGAACGATACCGTCGAAGTCATTATCACCGATATTGAAGCCTCCAATGGCGTCATCCACGTGATCGACTCAGTCCTGCTGCCCCCAGCCAAGCTCTCCGACATTGTGGACACCGCCGTTGCTGACGGGCGCTTCACCACCCTCGCCGCTGCCTTAGGCGCCGCCGAATTGGTCGACACGCTCAAAGGCGAAGGTCCCTTCACCGTCTTTGCCCCAACCGATGATGCTTTCGCTAAACTGCCCGAAGGCACAGTCGAAACCTTATTACTCCCTGAGAACCTTGATCAACTCAAGTCCATCCTGCTCTACCATGTTGTTGGTGGTAAAATCATGGCCTCTGATGTAGTCACCCTGACCAGCGCCGATACCGTCCTGGGTGAGGCTGTCACCATCAAAGTTGAAGATGGCAAGGTCTACCTGAACGACACCGTCGAAGTCATCATCACTGATGTCGAAGCCTCCAACGGCGTAATCCATGTCATCGATGCAGTGCTTCTGCCTCCACAGTAACCTAGCAATTGATTGACAAAAAGAGTTGGCAAATACTTGCCAACTCTTTTTTGTTTTAGTCAATTTTCAGATGAACATACATCACAAAATAAACAGCAACCACCCTGAAAACGGGTGGTTGTGATTGTTTTGTGAAAGATTATTTTCCTCTTAACAGCTGCTTTATTTCGTCCAGGGCGTTGACCATCGAATTTCCGAGATAATAACCTGGAATTTTTTGAACCAGTTCTGGGTAGAAATCAAAGGCAAAACCAGCATAGCAGAAAATTGGAGCAGGTGAAACTGTGTTGAGCTTTGCCTTTGCCCTCAGCAACTCCATGGCAACTCGGTTTGTGCTGGCGGTGAGCACGACCATGATTGGCTTTTCCTGCTGAGAGTAATCCACCAGATCATCCAGATGCAGGTTAGCCCCCAGAAACTCTACCCTGTAACCCCGGTTCCTCAAGAGCACGGCCATCATCAAAGCGCCCATCTCATGTTCTTCACCAGGCGCTCCACCAATCAGAATTTTGGGACCTTTATTGACGATCGGAAGCGAGATGTAGAGATTATTCAATCGGCTCAAAACGAAAGCCGTTGCAAAGTGCTCCGTGCTGATCATGATCTCGCCTCGAACCCACGCTTTGCCCACTGAGATGAGCGTGGGCGTGATAATTTTTTCAATCAGGGTTTCAAGATCAAATTTGGAGATCACTTCCTCAAACAACCTGGCCGCCTCTACTTCGTCGTGCTTCGTTAACAAATCAAAAAGGTTATCCGCATAGCGCTGCGGTGGCACTGCGCTGACTGTTTTTGCCTGGGCGATCCCAAACGGAATGACTTCCGGCCAGTTATTCTGCTTGATCATTTCGTGCAAATTAGCCGAAGCGTTACTGATAGAGACGCCGTTGTTCTTCTTGTTAATCAGCCATCTGAGAATCGCCAGATCCCTATCTGAGTACATTCGATAGTGGTTCTCATCGCGATCTGGATTCAGGATGCCATAACGCCTTTCCCAGGCGCGCAAGGTCACGGGATTAATACCAGTCAGGTCGCTGATTCTTTGTACAGAATATTTAGGTTCATCAGGCAGGTCGTTTATCGCGGTCATATTTCTACCAATTGTATAAGGCAGATTATACATTATTTATGGTGAATGACAAGCAATTGCAAAAGGATTTACTAGCACTTCAATCGTATATAATCAATATCAGACTCGCCCTGCATCAGAGTGGACGGTCAGGAGGAAGTGTGATGAATTATTCCCTGAAAGTAATTATCCTGGTTTTTATTGCGTTTACACTGACCTTATCAGCATGCGGCGGATCGCCCGCTGCCCCAACACAACCGGAGGATCAAGTGAACAATCCTGCAGCTCCAGAACAGATCCCTTTTGTTCCCGCTGAAATCAGCGGAGAAGTGGTTTACGTGCCCTTTCCAGTAAAAATCACAGTGGATGGGGATCTCTCAGATTGGGCAAACATCCCCGTGATTTATGTCGATCGGGGTCCCACGCCCTCAGCAGATCCGGCGGAAAACGGATCCTTCACGTTTGCAGTTGCCGCGGATCTGGAGAACCTCTACATCACCATGCAAATGCCGGATAAGACGCTCATCTCAGGTAAGCATGGCACGGAGTTCTGGAATGAGGACTCGATGGAGTTTTATGTCAACGCCTCTGGCGATCTTGGCGCAACCTCGTACGGTTTGAAAATGATGCAGGTCAATATCAACGCCTCCGACATCGGCAACACCGATCCAAACGCACTGACCATAACCGGCGTTTTCAGCTCCGACGCAAAGGTGAGCGGATTTGTCTTCAAAACTGCCGATGGCTGGGGCTTTGAAGCCGCGCTCTCGCTGAAAGACCTGCTCGAGGTGACACATGGTAATGAATTCGGTTTCCAAGCCCAGATCAACGGCGCCTCCAAGCAGGACCGGGACATCAAGCTTATCTGGTCGAACGCCGATACCTCTGACCTCTCCTGGGAAAACCCAAGCCTGTTTGGGCGCGCGCTCTTCTTCGAACTCGGCAGGACGGATATCCCACAACCAAGTGTAATCGCTGCAGCGCCTGAACCGACACCCACCCCCGGTCCGGAAGTGATCCTGGCACTGGTAAGCGTCAATCAGGTGGGCTATTTCGTGAATAGCAAAAAGATCGCTCTGATTGCCTCCGATGCCGCTGAACCCTTACCCTGGGTGCTGAAAAACTCCGCTGGCGAAGAAGTGCTCAGCGGTCTGACGACATTCAAAGGCGCGGACGCAAACTCCGGCGACAGCCTGCACGAGATCGATTTTTCCGCCCACGTCGAGCCCGGCGAAGGCTACACGCTGGACGCTGCGGGAGTGACAAGTGTGCCGTTCAATGTTTCCGATGATATTTACGCACGTCTTAAACACGACGCGCTGACCTATTTCTACCTCAATCGCACAGGCATTGAAATCGAAGAAAAATACGCCGGCAAAGAATTGGCCCGCCCAGCAGGGCACGTGACGGATGCCAATGTGACCTGTTACAAGGGCAAAGACCCTGACGGCAACGATTGGCCCGGATGCGACTACACGCTGGACGCCTCAGGCGGCTGGTACGACGCCGGCGATTTTGGCAAGTACGTGGTCAACGGCGGCATCACCGTCTGGACTTTGCTGAATCTTTATGAGCAGGGTTGGGAAGGCTTCCCGGATGGCTCGCAAATGATCCCTGAGACAGGCAACGGCGTTTCTGACCTGCTGGATGAAGCCCGCTGGGAAATGGAATTTCTGCTGGCGATGCAGGTGCCGGAGGGGCAGCCCAAAGCTGGCATGGTGCACCACAAACTTCATGATGAAGCTTGGGCAGGATTGCCGATGGTGCCCCCCACTGAGGTGAATAACGATAACGATCACGCGCTGCCCGGGCAAGGGCGCTACCTGTTCCCGCCCAGCACGGCCGCCACCCTCAACCTGGCTGCCACCGCCGCGCAGTGCGCGCGTATCTGGAACGGCCTGGATCAAGCCTTTGCTGAGCGCTGCCTGGCTGCAGCCGAAACCGCCTGGCTGGCGGCGCTGGAGAACCCCGGCATTTACGCCGGCAACACCCCCGGCGCGGGAGGTGGCAACTATGACGACAAGAATGTTAGCGATGAATTCTATTGGGCAGCAGCGGAGCTCTTCATTACAACTGGTAAAGAGGAATACAAGGAATACCTGCTCAGCTCAAAAGAATTCGCGGCTGCGGATGCCTTCGATTGGGGGCACGTAGCACCCCTGGGCACAATCTCGCTTCTGACCCACGAAACCTCACTTTCCGAAGAACAGAAAACCGCCTTGAAGCAGGCTGTGATTACCTACGCAGACGAATTGATCCGGGTGCAGCAAAAGGACGGCTATCAAGTCCTGATCGATGAGGATTATCCCTGGGGCTCGAACGGACTGATCCTGAACAATATGCTGCTGGTGAGCATGGCTCATAAGGTCAGCGAAGAGGCGCGCTATCTTGACAGCGTGCGCCTGAGCATGGATTACATCCTGGGGCGAAACGCTCTGAATAAGAGCTTCGTCGCGGGCTATGGAGCCTATCCGATGCTGCACCCGCACCACCGCTTCTGGGCCAACGACCCGGCGCGCGGTTTTCCAGCCCCTCCTGCTGGCGCGCTTTCTGGCGGACCCAACTTCAACCCAGCCGATCCGCCCTCAGACGCGGCTGACCTGATAAGCCTGCCGCCCTCAAAGCGTTATGTGGATGACGTGCAGTCCTACACAACCAACGAAGTCGCCATCAACTGGAACGCGCCGTTGGTGTGGATTGCCGCTTTTTTGGACCACACGGGGAAGTAAGCCCGGGAAGTTTGTATATATCGCTGCCCTGATCCTGTCTGGTACTGTTCAGGGTGAAAATCAGCCCATTGCTTTACAGCATGGGATATTTTCTCATGTAGACGAGTCACTCTTTTTTCGCCCAGCCTGCATTTATGGAAGGAGCAAACAAGGTTTGTGGCGAGGACGCTTTGATTCTGAAAAGGTTTACAAGCAAATCACATTTTCAGCCTCATCCTCCAGTGACCTTATGGATCATTTCGAAAAGTTTCATCGCTCTTAACCTCCGGAACAATCTTCTCACACACACTTCACCAGTTGTCTTAAGGAGTGATTATTGAGATATAATATTGTTGGTTGGGAATTACAAAAATTCAAAGGAGATTATTAAAATGGCGATAATCAAATGCCCTGCTTGTCATCGTGATGTATCAAGTTCAGCCAAGGCATGTCCAAATTGTGGGGAGCCTATTGACAAGACACTTAGATGTCCTCGTTGCGGAAGTACTGATATTAAAGAAATTTCTACGGGCAGTAAAATTGCACACGCTGCAGCTTTTGGGATCTTTGCATTGAAAAAAATCACCAATGATTATGAGTGCAAAAGGTGTAAATTCAAATTTTCTTAATTCTCTTTTAATTTTGGATCAATGAGATTTAGCGTCAGATATTGACGTTTGGTATTAATTAGTTCTTGATATAAGTATCATTGCATAGTCGTCATGACTGTGATGTGGTACTTTTTTTTGTCAATTTTGTAGATTAGCCACCCATACTATGTCTTGTTTCGAAAACAGAAATTAAACCAAACCCAAGTTTGATGGAGCTGGGAAAAATGTTAAACTTAGACCTTCCTCCCTTCTTCAATCATCAATAATACTGAGCCGGTTGATGGGGAGCGGCAAATTCTGACTGAGGAAGATGGATTTTGCAAGAGTCAGGCTTTCCAGGGAAAGATCCGTTAACTTAACTAAACAGCCCTCATTTGACATAGTCCAGCAGGTAGCCGTAACCTTCGGCTTCCATCTCTTCATATGGCACAAATCGAAGAGCAGCGCTATTGATGCAATATCTTGTTCCAGTTGGCGAGATGTCATCGTTATAGAAAACGTGTCCCAAATGCGTGTTGCCAGCACGACTGCGGACCTCGGTGCGGGTGACCCCAAAAGAATCGTCGTCGATGTAAACAAAAGCGTTCTCGTCGATGCCCCTGGAGAAACTCGGCCAACCGGTGCCGCTTTCAAACTTATCACTGGATGAAAAAAACGGCTCGCCGGTCACGATATCCACGTAAAGCCCGCGAGCGTGGTTATCCCAATAGTCATTACGGAACGCGGCTTCGGTGCCTGCCTGCTGGGTTACGTTGTATTGCAGTTCTGTCAGCATTGCCTCGATCGCCTCATCCGTCGGGCGTGGGTAGTCTCCAGGGTCAACAACGATGTTGGTGATGGCAGCAATCTCATCCCTCGAAATGTGGCAATAACCCATGGGATTCTTGACCAGGTAGTCCTGGTGGTATTCTTCCGCTTCATAAAAGCGTTCCAGGGGTTTGATTTCCACAACAAATTCCTCGTATCGCTGCTTGACGATGTCAGTAATCCGTTCAACCGCAATTTTGGCTTCATCCCCTGTGTAATAAATACCGGTCTGATACTGAGTGCCCACGTCGTAACCCTGGGCATTTTCAACGGTTGGGTCAATGACCTGATAATAAGCGAAGATTAGGGCATCCAGGCTGACTTGATCCGGTTGGTATTCGACCCGCACCGTTTCACGATAACCGGTCTCCCCGGTGACGACCAGATCGTAGGTTGGGACGATATCGGCTTTTCCATTGGCATAGCCGCTGGTGGCTGCCACCACCCCCCGGATTGACTGCATCAACTTTTCTACGCCCCAAAAACAGCCGCCGGCAAAGTAGATTACGTCCACGCCTTCCTGTTTGGTGTAGGTGTTATCAATTGCAGGTTGCGTTATCGGGTCGAATGACTCTGCTCCAGGGATGTTTGATTGTGTCGAAACCGACGGGTTCGTGCCTGCCGCCAGGTTGCAAGCGCTAACCATAATAGCGATTAGTGTCAGTATGAGTAATATCTTGGATTCTCTCATCAAAATCTCTCTTAATATCGTGCCACTAGCTTAAGTGCCGTTTGCGTAAACAACAGGTTGCTTTTGGGATAGTAGGATAACCTATGTATCATACTTGATGCAAATACAAACCTTCCCTTTTTGATTTACCAGATATTGAGTAGAACAAGTAGGTATTAACGTCAACTTTGCGTAAGCAAGTATTGGATTCCTTTGTGACCCTGTTTAGACAATTATGATTGTTTACACATTATCCAAGGTGATTGTTTACACTCTCCAGGGCAGACACAGTGGTCTGCCCCTACAAAGCCGCTTCTCCCGTAAATCCCAGATGTAGGGGTAACCCCCGTGGTTACCCGCCTGCATGGCGTACATGGGGCTGCCCCAACAATCCTAAATGATCTGTTTTAAAGATAAAAGTGTAAACAATCACCCCACACAAACTGTAAACCACCCTTGTCTTAACAGACCCTTTTCCCCCTGCTAAATCCAGGTAACCGTCTAGCTAAATAATTGTTTCTTATAATTTAGAGCCCGTAAATCCGACTCCCTCAATGAAGGACTTCTGCGCGATGAAGAAGATGGCAATAACCGGCAGGGTTACCACCAGTGAAGCCGCCATCAGGTATGCCCACTGCACATTGTATGCGCCGCGGAAAAGGCTTAGTCCAAGCTGCAGCGTATAGAGGGATTGGTCATGCAGGAAAATCAGCGGACCGAGAAAATCGTTCCATGCTGCCTGGAAGGTGAAAATCGCCACGGTTGCCAGCGCTGGTCGTGAAAGCGGCAAAATTACATTCGCCAGCACCTGCAAAGTGCCAGCGCCATCCAGCCGGGCAGCATCTTCAAGGTCGACAGGGATTTGCTTGAAGGATTGGCGCAGCAAGAAAATATAGAACGCATTGCCGAAGAAAGCCGGCAAGATCAGCGGGACAAAACTATTGATCAAACCAATTTTTGAAAAGATGATGAAAAGCGGCACCATGGTGACCGGATAAGGCAGCATGAGGGTGGAAAGCATCAAGACAAAAAAGAAGCCCTTGCCCGGTCCGTTCAATCGGGCAAAACCATAAGCCACAATCGAGCAGGACAGCAGGTGCCCAACAATTGTACTGAGCGCGATGATCAGAGTGTTGATGGCGAAGCGACCGAACGGCAGTGAAGTGAGCGCCTCAGCATAATTCTGCCAGCGTGGGCTGATTGGCAAGAGGGATGGAGGCGTAGCAAAAATCTCGTAATCCGGCTTTAGTGAGGAAGAGATCATCCACAAGGTGGGAGCGAGGAACAATCCAGCCACGAGGACAAGCAAGCCTATGCGCAAGCTTTTACGCCATCCACGAGGTTGCAAAATGGGGGTTGAATAGTCTTTCATTTCATTGCCCGCCCGGATTCAATAATGAGATCATGAGCATAATTAATCGTTTCGCTCTCCGAGATAAAACACCCAAAACTTCTGACTGCGCAAAAGCACCAGGGTCAGGACAAGGATAATTGCAAACAACACCCAAGCCAGGGCAGCCGCGTAGCCCATGTGGAAGTACTCAAAAGCCTGGCGGTAGATGTATAAAACCAGGAAAAGGGTCGAATCAAGCGGACCGCCATTTGTTGCCACAAAGGCGCTCGTGAAGGATTGGAAGGTAGCGATTACACTCAACACCAGGTTGAAAAAGATCATTGGGGAGAGCAAAGGCAGGGTGATCTTAAAAAACTGGCGAAAACTACCAGCGCCATCCATGGCCGCGGCTTCATAAAGCTCACCAGGGATACTCTGCATTCCGCCCAGGTAGAGCGCCATTGAACGACCCCAACCCCAGAAACTCATCATTACCAGGGACCATAAGGCGTATTTTGGATCAAGCAGCCAGCGCGGCCCTTCAATTCCAAACCAACCGAGGACCAAGTTAATCAATCCACCGTTCGGATTGAGCATCCACAGCCACACCACAACAAAAGCCACCCCAGAAAAGACTGTCGGCAGGTAGAAAATAGTGCGAAAGACACCAATCCCTTTCAATCGCGGGCGTACCAGAAGCGCCAGGAGCAAACCGCCAATCATGTCGAGGGGGACATAAGCTGCAGTATAGGTCAGTGTAACCTTAATCGATTGGATGAAGTTAGGGTCCGTTGCCAGATTACGATAATTCTCCAGCCCGACCCATTGCGGATCGGTCAAGAGATCCCAGTCAGTAAAACTGGTAACCAGTGAAATTAACATTGGTCCGGCAGTAAAGAGTATAAAACCCACCAGCCAGGGAGCAATGGCAATGTAAAAATTTAGTGCTTCTTTCCGGTGGGCAGATCGCATTGGCAAAATTTGTTCCGTTTCAATAAATGAAAGGATTATGGGGTAACACGAGTGCCTGTTATACCTGCACGCGCATTACCCCATCCCATTCCAATGTGAAGGCTTTAATTTCCCAACTTATCCAGAGCAGTCTGGGCATCGATTGCAGCCTGGGCTAGCAGCGCTTGTACGTCAGCATTTGGATCGATAATGACCGACTCGAGCACCCTGCGCAGCGCCGGGTCTGCTGTTTCGTTCCAGTAGGGGGTGAAGGTGTACGCCCGGGGCACCAGGTGATTCAGTTCCCCGATCCAAACGCCTTCGATCGGGTCCGCAGACAGCCCCGAAGACTCTGCGACACTCTTGACCGCCGGTAACGCCCAATCCTTCCATACCTGGGCGCCTGGCTCCCCAGAAACGAAGCTCAGGTATTTGAAGGCGGTTTCCGGTTGTAATGAAGAAGTGGCAATACCAAAACCACCCCAGAACAGGATGTTGGCACGTACCTTATCCTGCGGCGGAGCGACAACACCCAAGGAAATATTTGGGTTGGTCTTAAAACCACCTTGTGGCCAACGCCCAAAGAGCATCATTGCCGCTTTGCCGTTGGCGAACTCGCTGTTTCCACCGCCAAAGGCATTCATGTCTGCTGGTGGAGGAGCAACCTGGTATTCATTGTACAGGTCGGCATAGAACTGAACCGCCCGAGCCACTTCGGGAGAATCCATCGCGCCGGCAAAGCTTTTGCCATCCGCGCTGATCAGTGAACCACCTGCGGCGGCAACCCAGTATTCAAAGCCGGTTGTCCAGGCAGCCGGCAACTGGATACCCCACTGGGTCACATTACCAGAGGCATCCTTGACGGTCAGTTGTTGGGCAGTAGCGAGCAAATCCTCCCAGGTCCAACCCTCCACTGGGTAAGGAACGGAAGCTGCATCGAACAGGGTCTTGTTGTAATAGACCGCCAGCGGCGAGTAGTCTTTGGGGAGGAGATACTGTTTGCCATCAATCTTTCCGGGATCCAAAAGTCCGGGAAGATAAATGCTGGGATCAAAATTGATGCCCGTCAGGTACGCGTCCAGGGGGACAAAAGCGTTCTTGGACACGAAAGAAGGCACCGCGTCATCCCCGATTTGCATGATATCCGGGGCAGCCTTGGCCGAAAGCTGGGTGAGCAAGCGGGCATAGTAATCCCGTCCGGAGACAGGCTCGAGCTGGACAATGACGTTGGGATTTTCGTCCTCAAAGTTTTGGATGATCTGCTGATGAGGAGTCAGTCCATCCCCACCGTCTCCCGTGCCAGCGCGAATCACAATCGTGCTGTCAGCGGCAGTCGGAGCGGTCGGAGCGGTTGGAGCGGCAGTGATGCAAGCCGAAAGCACCAAGCTCAATATTATGGCAACTAATGACAAGCGAAATACTATTTTCATACTAAATATCCTCCATTTTTAAGTAAGCAATCAGTAATAAGTTAAAACATCAATCTGATTTGAAAAAGAACTACAATACCAAAATTGATTTTCCGGACATCTCTTCAGGTACTACTAGCTGGCAAGGAACAAAAATTTTAAACAACACTTTCAGGAAAATATTACTAATACTATATCACAAGACCGTTCTTATTTTTGAAACCATACTGATATTGTATAGTTATCGCTTGGAAATATTTTCCCAGCTATTGCCATGTTCGTCCCGAGCAATATACTTTAACAATTTGTGGTTTGGTAACCGGTATTGCGGCTTTGCTTTCAACGGCAGCATTCGAATATCTTTCTGCTCGGGCAGTTAACCATCCTAAAGCGCTTCGATCGGCGCTATTTACTGGCCTTGCCTACATACTCACTTGGAATTTTGCTCATCCTGCCGTATCTTCCAATAGCGCAGCATGATGTGTGTATCTACATTAGTCTTGGTGCGATACTTCGGTCGCAGCGAATTTTTTTGGTTTTCCCGTATAATGAGAATTGATCTAGCGTTCAAGGAGAAAGAACGTGTCAGATAACCTGCTCGCCACCAAAGTTCATGTTCCTCCGCTGCATGGCAACCTGGTCAACCGGCCTGGTTTAGTCTCCCGGCTGAATGAAGGCATTGCCAGAGGCTGCCGCCTGACTATAATCTCTGCCCCAGCTGGTTATGGTAAAAGCACCTTGCTCAGCGAGTGGCATGCCCAAGCGGGACTCCCGGTTGCCTGGCTATCACTGGAGAAGGGCGAAAACTCACCCGCGCGCTTCTGGAGCTACTTTGTTGCGGCTTTGAACACCCTGGCACCAGTTCAGCAAGCCAACATCGGCAGCGAGATCCTTCAGGCTACACGCACCCTCCAACCCGGATCGATGGAAGATCAGATTACAGTATTGATCAACCAACTCTCCGCCCTTGAAGGGCCGGTTTGCCTGGTGCTGGATGACATGCACGCCCTTTCAGACAGCCAGATCCACCAGGACTTGACCTTCCTGATTGAACATCTGCCACAGGACGCGCCCAAGCTGCACCTGGTGGCCACCAGCAGGATGGACCCCCCCTGGCCACTTGCGCGTTGGCGGGCACGCCGGGAACTCAACGAGCTGCGGGCGATAGATTTGCGTTTTGAATACGAGGAAACCAGGCAGTTTCTGCAAGGCGCTCTCACTTTCAAACTGTCACCCCAAGAAGTTGCGGCGCTTCAGGACAGGACAGAAGGGTGGATTGCCGGTCTGCAAATGGCCGCCTTCTCAATGCAAGCCAGATATAAGTCGCAGGGACCGGAAAGTGTCTCTTTGTTTATCAGGACCTTTTCGGGCTCAAATCGATTTATCCTGGATTACCTGTTGGATGAAGTTTTTAGCCAGCAATCCGAGGAAGTTCGCGCGTTCATGTATCAGACCTCCATCCTGGATCAGTTAAGCGCACCCCTTTGCGATGCGGTAATCGACAAGCAAGGTAGCCAGGCTTTTCTGGAGCAGTTGGAGCGTGCCAATCTGTTTTTGATCCCGCTCGATGAGGACCAGCGCTGGTATCGCTTTCACCATCTCTTTGCCGAGTTTTTACGCAAGCAGATAAAGCAACTGTGCCCTGAACGGATTCCTTTACTGCACCAGCGTGCCAGCGACTGGTTTGCCGCAAACCATATGCCTTCTGAAGCGATCCGCCATGCCCTGGCTGCCGGAGATATTGACCGGGTTCATCAAGCCGTTTCCGGAAATGCCCTGGCGATGGTTGAAAACGCGGAACTGTTTGATGTACTCAGAAATTTCAATGACCTTTCAAATCACCAGTTTTCCTCCAATCCCTGGTTATGTATGGCTTATGCCTGGGCAAAAGCCTACGCCGACCCAACAACCGGCATGAAGGAACTCTTACAGAAGGCTGAGCATGTCTTTGACAACGTTCAGCAGGATTCCGAAAGAAGACACCTGTGCAGCCACCTGGCGGCGATTAGGGCTTACCTGGCATGGACGAACGGGGAGGCTGAGCTGGCTTTGGAATATGTTCAGCGAGCCATGGAGAACTTGCCGGAGGAAGATTGGGCAGCCCGCACCCATTTGCTGAATATCCAGGGCCTGGCTTTACAGTATCGGGGGGACTTTCTTGAAGCCACCCAATCCTTTGAAGCGGCGCTTGTCGCTGGGAAAAAGATTGGCAGAGTCCACGAGCTGCTGTACACAAGCTCCAACCTGGCTTACGTGCACCTGCTGCAAGGCCACCTGCGCGAAGCTTTCTCTTTGTGCCAGATTGCCGTGTACAAAACAGAAGAAGTCCATCAGTCCTCGCAAAGATTTCCTGTTCTGGCACACGCCTATGCCACCAAGAGTTATATCCTGATCGAGTGGAATGAACTGGAATCTGCCGTGTCTTTGGCGCGGCAAGCCGTCGCCCTGGCAGAACAGTGGGGCCAAGCCGACGCGTTAAACTACGCAATGAGCTGTCTCTCCGAAGCTTTGGGCGCCGCCGGGGAATTTGCGGAGGCTTTCGCGGTCAATCTGCAAGCTATGAAAGTGACGGGAACGATTTCCCCCTGGTATGCCCGCATCTCCGCTGAGAACGAGATCATGCTTCTACTAGCAAAAGGAGATGTCCCTGCGGCTGCGAAGAAATATGAAAGCTGCTTTTCCACCTCTGAAGAAGACAACAACAATAAGGCGTTGTTCATGCAAGTCTCACTGCTCTATCAGCAGAACCACTTTCTGGATGTGATCAAGAGAATCGACAAAACGCTCGACGAGCTCCAGCAAAAAGGCTGGAACCTGCTCTGGATAAAGTTACTGCCAATCTACGCGCTTTCCTTGCAGGCACTGGGGCGAGAAGCGGAGGCGCAGCAGGCTCTGGAAATGTGCCTGGCAGCGGCGGAACCGGAAGGATACGTGCGCATGTTTGTTGAGAGGGGAGCTCCGATGGCATCGCTGCTGAAGGGCACGCAAAGCCGGGGTGTGAAGGTTGAGTACATCACGAAACTCCTGACCGCGTTTCACCTGCCGGAAGAAGCGCCCAAGCCCGGAGGAACTGGCTCTGCCCCACTCCGCTCCACGAGCGCTAACCTGATTGAGCCGTTGAGCGAGCGCGAATTGGAAGTGTTGCGGTTTCTAAATTCGCACCTGGACGTTCCAGAGATCGCCAGCGAGATGATGATTGCCCCAACCACGCTTCGCACCCACATCCGCAACATTTATCTCAAGCTGGATGTGCATGGGCGGCTTGAAGCCCTCCAGAAAGCCCGGGATCTCGGCTTGTTTTGAGTTGCCGACCTTCCAATCAACCAATCCCTGCCAGTTGGCGGGGATCTTTGTTTGATTTAGCCGACGAATCATCAACTTTGATGATGACAAGTCATCAATGTACCGCCCATGACAGCCGCCAGGATGGCATCCAAATCATAATTCAAGCTGTTGTTACCTCCGTACGTGCTGTGCACGTATGAGCTGAGGATCAAACGAGCAATCGCGCCGCTAGTTCCCGCCGTCGAATGGACGGGAGTCACTTTTTCTTGCTTGGATACAGATCTTTAGGTCCTGAACGTTGCGCCTCCAAATATATGAATAATCGGATAAAATTCAGAATCATCCTCAGGAGAAAGCATGAGAGACCTGACCTTCCTTAACCATCTACGAAAACTTGTTCGCATTGCTGTGTTTGTCATACTGCTGGCAATCACAGGAATGTTGAGCTCCTGCAACTTGCTTACTTCAGCACCACCGCCAGCAGGAAAGGACACCTACGGAAACACGCCTTCTCAGGCAGTCACCATCGCCTCGAATAATCCATTAGCGCAACTGACCCCAGGACAAACGGTAGTCCCTACCCTAACCGAAACACCTGAAGCGACAAACACTGAGAATCCAAAATCCGCATCAACAGCTGAGGTTATCGATGAGCCTCTTGATTTGAATAGCATCATTAACTTGACAAATATTTCCCTAACAAACAAGGCATACTTGGAAGTAGCCTTATCAGTTGGCGCAGAAATGTTCAGAAATCGTGAAATCTGCAGCGATGAGGTAATGCAAGAAAGTGGCTTCTTCTTCAGTCCTCCTGGAGATAGCACCAATAACACCAACGTGCCCCATCTGGGATTGTTGGTAGGTCGTGATTTCTATGTAGATTTCCAAGGTTGTGTCTTAGCTGGTTTTCTCAAGGAGGTGGAAGGTAAAGATGGCCAAATGGTCGAACACTTATTTCTCGCCATAGGATTCGAAAAGAGACCAAGCCAAGATCGAAGTATCACCCTTTTTAGTATCCCACTCGAAGAATTGTTAGCTGCAAAGAAAAAGTTCTTGGTGCATTATGTGCACAGCAAAGAATTCAATTTTGTGGGGGTTTCACCCTATTTCTTGGCATCAAGGGAGGAAGTGCTGAAGTTTTGGGAAAAAATGCTGGGAAAACCAGTAACCTTCCAGCTTGACTTTTATGAGGCTCAACCTTTTTCAGCCCAGGATATTGAATATCTAAAAAGTCAAGGAACGGATCCGGTGTTACTATATGAAATAGCTAAAACAAAGAACCTATCAATCAAACTCAACCAGGATTTGGCTGCAACAGCCTATTGCGTCGATAACGGAGTTAAGGAATTTGACATCTGTAAAATTAGGGGCGAAAATCCTCCTATTGAGATAAGCTCTCTCAGTGATGCCATCCTGTTAATGGATGGCCGACCTTTGCCAATGGCTTATTACGTGATGGTTCGCGGAGCAGGGCTTGAGTACTAGGTCTGCCATAGACTTCCCGCCGCTTGATCGCATCGGTGTCTTTAACGCGTGTGGGATTTGACCAAAGGTCTCTAAATTCGCACCTGGACGTTCCAGAGATCGCCAGCGAGATGATGATCGCCCCAACGACGCTGCGCACCCATATCCGCAACATCTATCTCAAGTTGGATGTGCATGGGCGGCTTGAAGCCCTCTGCTATCTTGAAAGTGAGGAAACCATCGATAGCTTTTGACAACAGAA